>NZ_NPDL01000030.1 GCF_002811475.1 Leptospira hartskeerlii | reverse complement strand
AGCCTAGCCGACGTTTGCGATGGCACGAGTTTGCTCATGCAAACGAAGTGACAGAAGCAAATGTGCCGCAGGCCGGAGCGAGAGTGCGAAGCAGTTCGAAGCGCAGCGGCTGAGGCGATAGTTATGCGAAGGCCACGCACGAAACATTTGCATCATCATGATTGCTTAGAAATAATTCGTAAAATAAATATCGACAATGGAGTATATATTGTTTCAGAAACTATTCCACCAAATGCTTCTTTCCAAGAATATGTCGGTAGCATTAACTCCCCAAATTCCCCTAGAATAAACATAACCCACCATAAAAAAGAAAATAATAGCCAGCGTTCATAAAATATATTTTTCGAAAGATAGAAGATGGATGTTATCGCAATCGCTGTACCCAGTTTTACGATCAATACACTTATTAAAAATTGTATTGGTGAAGCGCCTTCTGGTATTTTGGCCCCTATTAAAACGGAAAAGACTGAATAAACAATAAAGGGAATAATATAGATAACCCCTAATGTCGATAAAGTGCCCATAATCACTAGTTTCATTTAATACCTACTCAATAATGATAGCAGAATGAAGTTTCGCGTGGCTTTCGCATAACGACC
>NZ_NPDL01000029.1 GCF_002811475.1 Leptospira hartskeerlii | reverse complement strand
AAGCAAACTCGTGCCATCGCAAACGTCGGCTAGGCTTGGTCGTTAAGCGAACATGCCGGAACCAACGCTGTGAATGAAGACAGAGAAAGCAATTTGATACCATTATCTAAAAATGATTTTCGAAAGGTCATTGGTGAAGACTTGGAAAATGACAAGAATCGGAATATAATTTCTCTTATTATTACGGGCTTTGAAAGATCCCCGAAATATATTACAGATCAATTAGGTATCGAACCAACGGAGACTCGATTATCTGGTGAATCTTATGATTTAAAGTTTGGAAAAACAGCAGTAACAAGAATTGCAGAAGAGAATTTATGGCAGTATGAAAGAATAGAGACGACCGCTGAATTCATTTCTGACCAAGTAGAGTTATTTATATCAGAGATAATAAAGCCAAGGTCTAAGCAATTATTAGCAATATCGAAAGATGCAAATGTATCATTTCAGATTATACAATACTATTATACAGGAAGTAATCCTGGATATTTTCTGTCCAAGGAAATAATCAATACTCTTGCTGAGATCGGTTCAGAAGTAGATATTGATTGCTATTGTTTATCAAGTGATATGGATTAAACTTATAAGATCCGGCACGTCGCTTAACTATCGGCTCTGGCGTTGCGCTTCGAGTTCGCTAACGCGACTCTCGCTCCAGGCTACGCCACATTCGCTTCTGTCACTGCGCTTGCTTGTGCGCAAGCTCGTGCCATTGCGAACGTCGCCAAGCCTTGGTCGTTAGTCGCCAT
>NZ_NPDL01000028.1 GCF_002811475.1 Leptospira hartskeerlii | reverse complement strand
AAAAAGAGTATTTCGTTCTTTAAAAAGGAATCTAAAAGATCTGGTGTGCCTTATCAAACTATGATTAAAAAGGTTCTGGATTTATATACAGAACATTATGCTCACAAATAATTAGTAACGCCATCCGTGGCTTGATTTTGCAGTATTATCGCAGAGCCATCGCCTAACTATCGGCTCTGGCGTTCCGCTTCGGGTTGCTTTCGCACCCTCGCTCCAGGCTCCGCCACATTCGCTTCTTTCACTTCGTTTGCATGCGCAAACTCGCGCCATCGCGAACGTCGCCAAGCCTTGGTCGTTATCCGAACATCCGATAAATATTTTCTTTTTTATTTTAGGGTTAAATATTATTTATATAGAGCCATGTGAAATTTTCTGTAGGTTGGGTCCGCTCCTGAGATATTCTGGTGCCGAGCATTGGGTTTCATCTATATAATTAGATTGCAGCTAATGCTTATAACTGGTGCCGTATTCGGAGCAGGGATTTTGCATCTGAAAGCAGTATTTTACAGTAATGGCAATTTACTGAATTAGGGAATTGCAAAGAATTGAATGCCCCGTGTTTGGATCGGACGTCGGATAACTTCCGGTGCCTCCGCGCCGCTCGGGGCTCACTTCGTGACCCGCTCGCTTGGGCTACGCCACATTTGCTTCCGTCACTGCGCTTGCTCGCGCTAGCTCGTGCCGTTGCAAACGTCGGAGCACCTCGGTCGTTATGCGAAAGCCACGCGAAACTTCATTCTGCTATCATTATTGAGTAGGTATTAAATGAAACTAGTGATT
>NZ_NPDL01000027.1 GCF_002811475.1 Leptospira hartskeerlii | reverse complement strand
TCCGAAGGACTTGGCGCGAGGCTTGCCACGCAAGACGAGTGACAAAGCGAAATGTGGCGAAGCCTGGAGCGAGGGCGTGTAAACGTCCCGAAGCGCAACGCCAAGCCGATAGTTAGACGCCTGTAACGCTCCTGCGCCACGGATGGCGCTCTGTTAATCCCCTAACCTTTTAATCTTTCTATATAAATTCACGTTGACACAATCTATATGTATAGTATATTGACCATATACATATGTCGTCAATCGACTTCGAATGGGATCCTGCGAAAAGCACGTCTAATAAAAGAAAACATGGAATATCATTTGAAGAAGCCAAAACTGTTTTCTATGATGAAAATGCCAGGATTATAAACGATCCAGATCATTCCGAAAATGAAGAAAGATTCATTATTTTAGGACTTAGTCATAAGTTAAATCTTTTAATGGTTTCTCATTGTTATAGATCATCAAAAGATATCATACGAATTATTTCTGCAAGAAAAGCTACAAAATTAGAATTAAAACAATACGAGGCACTTTTATGAGGAAAGAATACGATTTTTCAAAATCAAAGAAAAACCCTTATCTTAAAAAATTGAAGAAGCCTATTACAATCAGAGTCGACGTTGATACAATTGGTTACTTTAAAGGATTATCTGATAAAACTGGTATTCCATATCAAAACTTAATTAATCTTTACTTAGCCGAATGTGCATCTAAGCATAAGAAGATTGATCTCTCCTGGAAATAATATCTTAAAATCAAGCCGGACAAGGATGTCCGGCATTCGTTTCAAGCGTTATGGCGTCTAACGACC
>NZ_NPDL01000026.1 GCF_002811475.1 Leptospira hartskeerlii | reverse complement strand
GTCACTCGTCTTGCGTGGCAAGCCTCGCGCCAAGTCCTTCGGACTCGCGAAACGTCGCCAACCCTTGGTCGTTAGCCGAAATAAGGTCAAAAATATATTTAAAAATGAACGATTACTTTTATGAAACTTTTTGAAAAATACGCAATTCTTCTTCAGTTCAATTCGACCGGGTTTTCCATAAGAAATACTTCAAGTAATATTACTAAAAGTTATAGTTACAAAACAGATTACCCAAATTACCCATGGCTTTATGATGAAGAATTGGTTTCTAACTTAAAGACCTTAATGTATTCGACATATAACTCGACGCGATGGCTAAAACCATATTTTCTCGTTAGCATCCCGATCGAATTTAATATTGCGGAACGTCGGTATATTCGTATAGTATCTGAATTAGCTGGGGCGAGAGAGATATGCATTATGGATGATCCTTTAGCTTTTGTCTCCGGGAAATTTGGAAAAGATCTTTTGCAAAAGTCTAAATTTCTTTTTATATCTCCTTTATTCCTGTCTCATTGTGTTTATGATTCAGGAGAAATTGTGAAATCAGAGTCGTATAGAGTTAGCAATGTCTCTGAAAAATTATTCCAATTGGAAGATTATGATTTTTCAGTTATCGATAATGTTGATTTTTCGGTGAATAAGTTGAAATCTGAATATTATATTCTTAGTGAGTCATTAGAATTTATATTTGCAGGCTTATATAATTACTTCGAGAAATTCTTTTTACGAAAGACTATGATGAAGTAGTTTAACAATGACCTTACTTCGTCTAACTATCGGCTTGGCGTTGCGCTTCG
>NZ_NPDL01000025.1 GCF_002811475.1 Leptospira hartskeerlii | reverse complement strand
TTTACGAAAGACTATGATGAAGTAGTTTAACAATGACCTTACTTCGTCTAACTATCGGCTTGGCGTTGCGCTTCGGGTCGCTTACACGCCCTCGCTCCAGGCTTCGCCACATTTCGCTTTGTCACTTCGTCTTGCAGAGGCAAGCCTCGCGCCAAGTGCTTACGCACTCGCGAAACGTCGCCAAGCCTTGGTCGTTAGACGTCAGTTTTTAAATGATCTTCTTTTAACTAAAAATTTAAAAACACGGGGGTTTTAATAGTCTCTATAAAATTGAATTTTGTTTGACAGAATTATTTGTAATTACATAGTAATTACCATGAGAGCTTCCGTAGTCAAAATAGGCAATTCGAAAGGTATAAGAATCCCTAAAGCGGTCTTGGAAGAATGCCATATTGAGGAAGAAGTAGACTTACTTATAGATAAGAATAAGATCATTATAGTTCCTCTAAAAGCCAAGCCTAGAGATGGTTGGGAAAAACAGTTTAAAGCAATGTCTGAAAGAAAAGAAGACAAATTGCTTATTCCAGATTCTATAGATCTTTCCACTAAGGATTGGGAATGGTAGTTTCTCAATACGAAGTATTTTTGATTAACTTAGATCCAACTATCGGACACGAAATCAAAAAATCAAGACCATGCGTTATAATCTCACCTAATGAGATGAATAAATTTATTAGTACGGTCATTATTGCACCGATGACTACTAAATCGCATTCCTATCCGACAAGAGTAGAGTTAACATTTCAAAGTAAGAAGGGTTGGATAGTTTTAGATCAAATTCGAACAGTCGATAAGATTCGTTTGATTAAGAAGCTTGGTAAGATTGAGTCAAAGACTATAACCAAGGTTAAGCAAGTTATTCAAGAAATGTTAGTAGATTAAAGCTTTCTCAGAAAGTTAAAAACCGACGTCTAACTATCGCCTCAGCCGCTACGCTTCGAGCTGCTTCGCACTCTCGCTTCGGCCTCCGGCACATTTGCTTCTGTCACTTCGTTTGCATAAGCAAACTCGTGCCATCGCAAACGTCGGCTAGGCTTGGTCGTTAAGCGAACATGCCGGAACCAACGCTGTGAAT
>NZ_NPDL01000024.1 GCF_002811475.1 Leptospira hartskeerlii | reverse complement strand
AATCACTAGTTTCATTTAATACCTACTCAATAATGATAGCAGAATGAAGTTTCGCGTGGCTTTCGCATAACGACCAAGCCTAGCCGACGTTCGCGACAGCACGAACTTGCGTAAGCAAGTGCAGTGATGGAAGCGAATGTGCCGCAGGCCGAAGCGAGAGTGCGAAGCAGCTCGAAGCGCAGCGGCTGAGGCGAAAGTTAGGCGAAGTTCTATTTATAGCTATTTACATTCTCCGAAACATACATTTTATAAATATTATGTCCGGCGCTTCCAAGCACTATCTTTGAATTACTCATCTCTTCCTTCAAAAGGATATCATTAACATAAAAGTACTCTAATATTTTTTTTGGAATCCTTAAACTATTGCGATATTCATCTTTACTATAACTTTCAAATAAGCTATGTAATGCTTCTTTAAGGTTATAGCTCTCCTTTATATTCTCATATAATACAACATCATGTGACTTGCTAACTGATAGTCCTGCCCGTAAAGAACTTAGCTCTTCTTCAGAATTTTTATACATCTGACCAATCAGCTCTTTCTCTCTTTTAAAGCCTTCAATTGTTCTATCTTTTTCCATCATAATGTCTGCAATCTTCTTCGACATTTCTTCAAGTTCTAATTTTATCCTTATAGATTCCTCTAATGTCAAAAGCTCTTGGCTTTCAATCTTGTTTTTAACGGTTTTTTTCCAAACTTCATATAGCAACCATAGCCAATACGACAAATTTGAAAGAAGAGGATATATTAAAAGTAAAACAAAAGTAGATAAGATCGGATAGAGAATAACTTTGCACCAGCTTGCTGCATAATAATTCACATAAAATATTCTATCGGATATTAGTATCTCTTTTTGAGAGTATAGTAAGGCGATCGCAACATCCCAATTCCAGGATAACCATGAAATTAAAAAGGTACCAGCGAACGGACTAATCGCTCTTTCAGTAAGAACCTTCTCAATCGATTTTTTTATTTCTGAAATCATTTTATTTGTTCAAACCATTAATAGAATTTCGCCTAACGACCAAGGGTTGGCGACGTTTCGCGAGTCCGAAGGACTTGGCGCGAGGCTTGCCACGCAAGACGAGTGAC
>NZ_NPDL01000023.1 GCF_002811475.1 Leptospira hartskeerlii | reverse complement strand
TCCAGACAATCTATATTGGGTGGCAGTCGCTACTCCGCAAGACGCGGGAGAGAAAAAAGCGCAGGAAGAACTTTTAGAAAGTTGGGCTACATTGTACGGAAAAATTTATTCCGGAAAAGCCACCCGCAAAGAAATCGATACATATTATACCTCTCAGATAAAACTCCAAGAGGACCAATTGGAACTATTGCGCTTAATGGAAGAAAGATATCCAGAGCGCCTTGATGACGAAAAACGCAGAATGATCTTAGCCGGCAAAGAACTGTACGGCAAAAAGCTGAAAAACGTAACCGAAGAATACAAAAAACATACAAACAACTAAGTAGGGAGAGATACGTATGAAAAGTCGGTCTTTGCGAGGGCCTGCGTTAGGCGTCGTATTCCTGGCTATTTTTGCTACGAGTACGTCTATTTTCGGCGATCCATATTGGGGAACATTTAAGAAAGACGGTTGTACTGGAATTTTTCCAGGTAAACGCCAATATTCAGCGATCCTTTACGGGATCCCATCCGGACAGAGTTGGGAAACTACCTGTGCCAATATGGGAGCAACAATTAACGGGCAAGTATTTACTAAGCCAAGTCGTTGTAAGAACACAGGTTTCAACGAGTGGGGAGAATTCGATTTGATCGATGATTCTTGCGAAGCGAACTGGGCAGCAACAGACGACGGCGGAGCTTACAACTGGACTCATAAGAATGATGGTTGCCAAACTTCCGGGACATATGCGGGTAAAAGAAAGTATTCTTCACGTTTATGGAATATAGTTGGTCTGACTTGGGAAGAAGCCTGCGCCAAGATGCCGATTACAATCGCAGGTAAAACTTATACTACTCCTCATAGATGCGTGAACACCGGTGGAGCCACAGGAATGTGGGGAGAATGGTACATTGCAGATTCAAGTTGTGAAACTGCACCACAAGCTTACTCCAGAGGAGCGAACGATTCTCTCAAGAGATCTGGAACTCTTTCCGGTTATGTGGATCTTCATACTCACCCAATGGCAAATTTAGGTTTTGGTGGAGTGATCTTCCATGGTTCTCCATTCGGACCACCTGCGACTGCACTCGCGGATTGTCCTAGC
>NZ_NPDL01000020.1 GCF_002811475.1 Leptospira hartskeerlii | reverse complement strand
GCACATTTGCTTCTGTCACTTCGTTTGCATGAGCAAACTCGTGCCATCGCAAACGTCGGCTAGGCTTGGTCGTTAAGCGAACATGACTGCAAATTTCTTTTTATTATTTTTGAAGTTTGGATTTTTGTAAATCCTTTCTAAGACTAATCTAGATTCAATCTATGAGCATCCGTTTCATTGCACTCGTGGAGCGTCGGCCTTGGTTAGTAGTTATGAATAAAGGTCCTAATGCTCTAACCATTCTTGTAAAAGTAAATTTATTGTGCGAATGAAACGGATGGAATACTGTCGACATCGACAATCAGTCCGTATTGAGTTTTGTTAGAAGTAGAGGGTAGGTTTCGGGCACTATTGGTGTCCGTGCAGTCCCGTCGCTTAACTATCGCCTCAGCCGCTACGCTTCGAGCTGCTTCGCACTCTCGCTTCGGCCTTACGGCACATTTCGCTTTGTCACTCGTCTTGCAGGGCAAGCCTCGCGCCAAGTGCTTGCGCACTCACGAAACGTCGGCTAGGCTTGGTCGTTAGGCGACATGCCAAAAAAATTGCAAATATATTATAAAATTATGAATTCAATAGCTTTTAGTAAATTTCAAGAAACTAAAGAAGAAATAGCTACTTTGTGGGAAATGCACGTCGAACTATCCGGGACTTCCGGACAAGGACGGCGTAATGATAGACTAAGCATTCTGAATAAAACCGCATTAGTATTTGTCTCTGCTTCATGGGAATCTTATATAGAAGATGTCATTCAAGAATCTTTTGAAAAATTATTACTCAATGTCAAGGAGGCTGATCATCTTCCAATGAAATTACGAATGCAATGTGTCGATGAGATTACTAATTCAAAAGATCCAACAGCTATTTGGAAAATTTCAGACAAAAAATGGATTACTTACATAACGGATAACAAGAAAAAAGTGCTTGGAGCTTGGATTGAGAAATTTCATTCTCCTAAGTCTGAAAATATCAAAGACTTATTTAGTAATACCGTCGGTATAAAAGATATTACTAAATCTTGGTTTTGGCAAAGAATGAATTATTCGAATGCAATAGAAAAGTTAGATGATTATCTCGATATTCGAGGGAAAATTGTTCATCGTTTGAAAACTGAAGAAAAGATAAAAAAATGGCAAGCTGACGATTTTCTTGGTCACGTTTCATTGCTTGTAGAGAAAACCGACAATGCTTTGAAAATTCATTTAGAAAGTTTGACCAATGTTTCTCCCTGGTGATTTTGGCACGATCGCCTAACTTTCGGCTTGGCGTTACGCTTCGAGTTCGCTTCGCGACTCTCGCTCCAGGCTCCGCCACATTTCGCTTTGTCACTCGTCTTGCAAAGCAAGTCTCGCGCCAAGTCCTTCGGACTCGCGAAACGTCGCCAAGCCTTGGTCGTTAGGCGCAATATCGCGATTTTCTTTTATTTTTTACTATCTAAGTTTTGAATTTTACCTTAGAGCCGAATCAGGATCCACTTTGGGTTCGACCGCTTTTCACCCTTTTCTTACCTTATATCGATGTACTGAAAAGTTTGTTACTAATTTAAAGTTTATATCGAACTACTTTCAGCCTTTAATATTAAAAGAAACGAAAAGGGTTCGCTACTTTCTATTGTGAAAATGAATTAGTCACTAATTGACTTTTACTCTATTAGATGATTTTATAGAGTAGGGTTTGGGTGCATCGTGTTTGGTGCGATACTGCAGCCTAACTATCGCCTCAGCCGCTGCGCTTCGAGCTGCTTCGCACTCTCGCTCCGGCCTGACGGCACATTCGCTTCCGTCACTTCGTTTGCATGAGCAAACTCGTGCCGTTGCGAACGTCGGCTAGGCTTGGTCGTTAGGCGCCATAGATTTAGAATGGATAGTAACACAATAATGGCAAAAAGATTTTTATTTTCACTTTTATTTATTATTTCATGTAAAGAATTTGGTTTAGATTTAGATACGAATTTTGGCTTTGATACAACTGATGTAATAAGAGCAAATGATGCTTATCGAAAGGTAATTGCTGGAGTCTCAAATAAATTTGAATATTGTAAGTCTATTGGAAATACTTATAGCAATATAGGGGGCCCTTCCATTCGTTACTGCAATGGCGACACCTTCCTTCATAATCAAGGTAACTATGTTTGGACACGGTCCGTAGATACTTGCTTAAATCTTATTCACTTTACCTTGTGTCCAGAAAGTGGAACCGATTTTGATGGATGGCAAAATTTAATGATTGGCAGCTGTCATCTAGAAGAGGCCTATTTTATTAATTCATATAAGCCATTTCAGGGTAAGCTTTTGGTAATCCCGAGACGCTTATATGGTTTAAATCTACTTTGTTTATAGATAGTGCTTTCTTCTATAAAATCTACGTCGCCTAACTATCGCCTCAGCCGCTGCGCTTCGGGCTTGCTACGCAACCCTCGCTCCGGCCTTGCGGCACATTCGCTTCCGTCACTACACTTGCTTGCGCAAGTTCGTGCCGTCGCGAACGTCGGCTAGGCTTGGTCGTTATGCGACATTGTATGAAAACTGATGTCCAGAGATGAATATGATAAAATGGTTATTGTCTCACTTTGCTGGGGCCGCAATTAGGTTTGTTTTTGGGGCAATATTTGGGGCAGTATGTGTAATATACAGTTTTTCGCCAGCAGAATGGCTTGCTTCAATAATTGTTAGTCCACCTCCTACTTGGATAGTACATCCCTATTTTCGTATATCTATTCTATTAGTTGGGATTATTGCTATAGGATTATCTATTTTCTTTTTAAAGAAATCAAAAATATCCGCAAAGGAACTTATTGTCAGCACAAAAGCAGATGCAGAAATTACAAAAAAAAGAGAATACACTCCCGACGCCGAGATGCGAGCAGCCATAGATGAAATTTATACGGCTTTAGATGAGGCTGAGTCTGTTTATGATAGAGGATGTACTTTAGCAAATTCATGGCGTTCTTCCCTCCTTCAAAGAGAAGCTTATGCTTATTCGGATGATTTAAAAAGCTATCGTTCTTCCGTTTCTGATAGTATTGTGAAAGTTGCAGATCTTTGTGGAAAAAAATATGATCGGTTTATTGAAATTAATAAGTTTAGGAACAATAATTTCTCCTTTCAAAAGGACGTATCTGAGCCATTGTCGATACTTATAGATAAACTTGATAAACAGAACGCAATTATTGATGAAGGAATTTTAGATTTATTATCTCCTTATTTAGAGGATTTTCAAATATCTGTTCGTAAATTCGGAGAGTGGGCTAGGGCTTCTAAAGCTCTATTTCGTAATATGCGCAATCAATGTTGAATCATACAACGTCGCATAACTATCGCCTCAGCCGCAGCGCTTCGGGATCGCTAACGCGACCCTTGCTTGGCCTGACGGCACATTTGCTTCTGTCACTTCGTTTGCATGCGCAAACTCGTGCCATTGCAAACGTCGGCTAGGCTTGGTCGTTAGGCGCAATATCGCGATTTTCTTTTATTTTTTATAATATAAGTTTTGAATTTTATTTAAGAGTCAAATGAGGATCCACTTAAGGTTCGACCGCTTTTCACCCTTTTCTTACCTTATATCGTAATCTATTAAATCTCTTAACTAATACAGAGTTTCTGCTGAACTCCTGTTGCCTTAGTACTAATAAGAAACGAAAAGGGTTCGCTACCTTATATTCTGAAAGTAAATTAGTCACTAATTGACTTTTACTCTACTAGAGGATTTTATAGAGTAGGGTTGGGGAGCATCGTGTTAGGAGCGATACTGCAGCCTAACTATCGGCTCTGGCGTTGCGCTTCGGGTTGCCTACGCACCCTCGCTCCAGGCTACGCCACATTCACTTCTGTCACTTCGTTTGCAAAGCAAACTCGTGCCATCGCGAACGTCGCCAAGCCTTGGTCGTTAGACGACATTGACAAAAACTTTTATCCTAATCAAAAATGAGTAATCAATATGACAGAATTATCTAGATTTTTGAGATATTCAATTCCAGGTGCTATATTTATATTTGAGTTAGCCTTCTTCGCTCTAACAAATGGAAAGTTATCAAATCATGTCTCGGAGAACCTGAATTGGATTGTTGCGATAGGCTTCATTTTTGCGTCTAGTGTCTTGGGTTATATATTCTCTTGTCTACATCATATTCTTCTCCCTAGTCACGACGTAGAAAGTGTAAGGGGATTGCTGGAAAAAGAATATCCTGAGCTAATTACGAAAATAGACCCTATTTCATGGGGAGTATTTAATGCGATTTGGTATAGTAAGTCTGAATCATCGGAAGTTATCAAAGGAGCCACAAGTAAATCAAAAGATATTTCGGACTGGTTACATGGTGCAGGGGCTTCACTTATAGCAACCATTTTCGCCTTTATCACGACTTTGATATGGATTGTTTATGATTGCTTAAAATATCACAGTAGTCCAAATTTAGAAATTCTATTTGCTATTACTTTGAATGTTATTTTGATCTTTGTATTTTTCTGTTCGTTAGAGAAATTGAAATTTCAATTAAGGGATTTTGTTGCGAGCTGTATAATAATAGCTTTGGAGAGGAAAGGAATAGCTGCCCCAAAGATTGAGCTTTTCTTTGACTACTTAAAAAGAGTTATTAAATAATTTGTCAACGTCGTCTAACTTTCGGTGCCTCCGCTCCGCTCAAGGCTGCTTCGCACCTTTCGCTCGGGCTTCGCCACATTTGCTTCCGTCACTTCGCTTGCAGAGCAAACTCGTGCCGTTGCAAACGTCGGAGCACCTTGGTCGTTAAGCGAACATGACTGCAAATTTTCTTTTTATTATTTTTGAAGTTTGGATTTTTTGTAAATCCTTTCTTAGACTAATTTAGATTTCAACCATGAGTATCCGTTTTCATCGCACTAGTGGAGCGCTGGCCTGCGATATTGTTTTCTGGTAACCGCTTTAACGCGCTAACCATTTCACTAAGAGTAAATTCAAATGTGCGAATAAAACGGATATAATATTGCAGACATCTACAATCAGTCCGTATTGAATTTTGTTGGAAGTAGAGGTAAGTTTCGGGCACTATTGTTGTCCGTGCAGTCACGTCGCTTAACTTTCGCCTCAGCCGCTACGCTTCGGGATCGCTACGCGACCCTTGCTTGGCCTCCGGCACATTTGCTTCTGTCACTTCGTTTGCATAAGCAAACTCGTGCCATTGCAAACGTCGGCTAGGCTTGGTCGTTAGGCGAAACCCGCCAAAATCCTTCTTATGCACTATGTAATTAAAATTCTATATTCTTATGCGTTTAATCCTAACTAACTGCTATATTCTGCTAATTCCAATTTTAATATGGAATGTACTGCTTATGGAGAAATTGCCGCCCGCGTACCAAGCTTCTGAATTCAACGGTAATATCCCAGTATCTGTGTTAATCGGGGAGAACATTTTTCGCACTATAATTTTTGTATTACCGCTGTTTTTGAAATTCGATTGGGAATTTGGTAAATCAAAGATCGGTTTAATAACGTATGGAATTGGCAGCTGTTTGTATTACTTATCCTGGCTTGCTCTCATTTTTCTTCCAAATAGTGTCTGGAGTTTGAGCTTGATTGGATTTATAGCGCCAGCTTATACACCAATAGTTTGGTTGGTCGGAATTTCTTTTATTGCGAATAAATATTATTTCAATACTATATATTCCAAATGGCATTTATTAATACCGAGTATATTATTCAGCGGATTTCATATATCTCATGCGATTATTGTTTATAATCGTAGTTACTAAAAATTGGGAATATTAAACTGATATAGAGGCGGGCATCGCCTAACTATCGCCTCAGCCGCAGCGCTGTGGGATCGCTACGCGACCCTTGCTTGGCCTCCGGCACATTTGCTTCTGTCACTTCGTTTGCAAAGCAAACTCGTGCCATCGCAAACGTCGGCTAGGCTTGGTCGTTAAGCGAACATGCCGGAACCAACGCTGTGAAT
>NZ_NPDL01000019.1 GCF_002811475.1 Leptospira hartskeerlii | reverse complement strand
TTCTGTCACTGCGCTTGCTTGTGCGCAAGCTCGTGCCATTGCGAACGTCGCCAAGCCTTGGTCGTTAGTCGCCATTTTTAAATCTTCATGGAAACTACATTTATTCAAACTCTAATTACTCTCATAATAGGCGTGATTTTAGGAAGTATGAAGGACCTCTTTTTTGACTTACAATCAAAGAGAAGAGCGTTAAGAAAAGCCTTACTTTACTTAATTGAGGTGTGGGCTGATATTATAAGATTTCAAAGAAAGACTTTATCGTTAGAAATTTATATTGAAGAATTAGGTAAACGATTCCCAGAATTATCGGCTGATGTGTTACTATCAGTTAAAACTTCTATAGGATCATTTAGCGAAATGGCAGATTCAACGTTCTTAGGAAATGATGATATTGAAGATAAGCTGTTTACTGAAACTTTATTGAAAATTGCTGAAGATGATCCACTGCTTGCCTTTGAATTAGAAGCGCAAGTCTTTGCACTGGACTATTTAACCGTTCTTCATAACAATTATAAAGAGATGTTGCATGATACTGATTGGAGTAAAATAAGCGAATTGTTAAAACTTATTACATCTGCAGATTTTAAAGATAATATAAATGGGTTAGAAAAAAATATTCTTTTAGTAGCGGGAAAAATTGGATTTATAACAAAAATAAAAACACGTAAATTGCTTACTGATAATTTCAATATTCCTGATGATCAAATAAAAAATAACATTGATAAGATTATTGAATCAGTTGCTACCGCGTTAAAAGTAAAAAACGACGCCTAACTATCGGCTCTGGCGTTGCGCTTCGGGTCGCTTGCGCGCCCTCGCTCCAGGCTACGCCACATTCGCTTCTGTCACTGCACTTGCTTACGCAAGTTCGCGCCATTGCGAACGTCGCCAAGCCTTGGTCGTTATCCGAACATCCGATAAATTTTTTCTTTTTTATTTTCAGGTTAAATATTTTTCTATAGAGCCGTGTAAAATTTTCTGTAGGCTTGGTCCGCTCCTGAGATATTCTGTTGCCGAGATTTGGGTTTCATCTTGATGATTAGTTTGCAGATAATGATTCCGACTGGTGCAGTAAACGGAGCGGGGATTTTGCATTTGAAAGAAGAATGCTACAGCAATGGCAATTTACTGAATTAGCGAATTGCAAACAATTGAATGCACCGTGTTTGGATCGGACGTCGGATAACTTCCGGTGCCTCCGCGCCGCTCGGGGTTCACTTCGTGACCCGCTCGCTTGGGCTTCGCCACATTTGCTTCCGTCACTGCGCTTGCTTACGCAAGCTCGTGCCGTTGCAAACGTCGGAGCACCTCGGTCGTTAGGCGCAATATCGCGATTTTATTTTACTTTTTTATTATATAAGTTTTGAATTTTGCCTTAGAACCGAATTAAGATCTACTTTAAGTTGGGTCGCTTTTTCCCCTTTTCTTATCATATACTGTAAGACTGAAAGATCTTAGTAATGTTGGGTGCACTGTGTTAGGAGCGATACTGCGCCTAACTATCGGCTCTGGCGTTGCGCTTCGAGTTCGCTTACGCGACTCTCGCTTCAGGCTACGCCACATTCACTTCTGTCACTGCGTTTGCAAAGCAAACTCGCGCCATCGTGAACGTCGCCAAGCCTTGGTCGTTAGCCGAACATGATGCAAAAATATTTTTTTAAAAGTAAAATAAGTTTAAGCGCAGCGGCTTTAACTCTATTTGCGATATGACTTATCCAAGTGTAGGTTTAAAGTGATGTCTGTTATTATTCTTTAGCTACTTCTGAGTATTATATTGCATTGCGTCAGAGATTTCGATGCGTATAATGTTAACGTAAATTAAAGGACTGGTTATCCAAAATTATCTTGTTGTTTTGTGGCTTGCGCTCTTTTTTATGATTTTGTTTAAATAGATTCTTTATAGCTCTTGTTATGAAAGATCGTGAAGTATCAAAGGGACAATTACTTAAATAGTAGGGTAGTTTTTAAACTACTGTAATAGATTGCATCACGTCAGCTAACTTTCGGCTTGGCGTTACGCTTCGGGACACTTACGCGCCCTCGCTCCAGGCTCCGCCACATTTCGCTTTGTCACTCGTCTTGCAGAGCAAGTCTCGCGCCAAGTCCTTCGGACTCGCGAAACGTCGCCAACCCTTGGTCGTTAGGCGTAATAAACGCTTAAAAATGGAATTGCTTAATATCGGAGAAATATGGACCTAATAATCTCAATTATCATTAACATAACAGTTTCCGTTCCCGTTAGTTCTCTTCTTCTTTTTTACTTAAAGTCATGGATTGGCTCCGGGTTTTCCAAAAAAATAGAAAGATTTAAGAACGATTTGGAAAATTTAAGAAAACAGCAAGAATTTGAATTTAAAAAATCTTTGGATGATTATTCATTATATTCTGTTAAGAAACATGAAGTCTATCGTGAATTATATGTCCTATTTTCCGAAAGCATGGGACTTCTGTTCTCACTGTCTGGCTTGATGTTGGGCCCAGATTATAATGTCTTATCAAAGCAGGATCTTCTAGATCTAATCTCTGATCTCGATATATTTGATTATGATAAGAAAAGGATTTTAAACGAAGTAGCTAACCTTGAAAAAGAAGTAATAGTTAGAGAAATCCTGAAAGCGGAATATAAAATTAGTGTTGATAGAGCAGATAAAAAGTTTGTTCAATTTAAAAATTATACAATTGTGAATGAAATTTATTGCGCCGAGAACCTAAATCTGATCATTACCGAAGTTATCGCTGAAATGGCTAAATTAATTACTGCGGGAAAGATTAGAGCTTACAATAAAAGCATCAATGTAATTGAGACAGGTATCAAGGAAGAGGAAGTTAAAACTCGATTGTTGGAGTTGAAAAATAACTTTAAAACTATTGTTCGTGAGGGTTTATTAACCCCTGATTAAGCGTTTACTACGCCTAACTATCGGCTTGGCGTTGCGCTTCGGGACGCTTACGCGCCCTCGCTCCAGGCTCCGCCACATTTCGCTTTGTCACTTCGTTTGCAGAGCAAACTCGTGCCAAGTCCTTTCGGACTCGCGAAACGTCGTCAAGCCTTGGTCGTTATCTGCAATGCCCTAAAATTTCTTGTGTAAGTAAAAGTTTGAATTTCTTAAAAAATATTCCCAATTTCTCATTGACTCAGGTATAACCACAGTTATACCTATGAATATGAAGACTGCCGTTTCTATTCCGGATGAATTATTTAAAACCGCGGAAAAAACAGCTAAACGACTTGGAATTCCTCGGAGCCAGCTTTTTGCCAAAGCATTAGAAGAGTTTATTGAATTTCATAGTAAAGAATCAGTTACAGAAAGTCTAAATAAAATTTATCGTAAGGGAAACGATAGCTCTAAAGAAAATATAAATAATTTATCCATCGAATTACTCCGTAAGAGTTTAAAAAATGATTCGTGGTGAAATTTGGTGGGTAGATTTAGGAATTCCTTTCGGTAGCGAACCTGGTTTTAGAAGACCTGTTCTCATTGTGCAAGATGATTCTTTTAATGAAAGTAATATCAATACAGTAATTGTTATTTCCATTACATCAAATTTGAATTTAGCCGAAGCTCCTGGAAACGTAACCTTATTAAAAAAAGATTCTAATCTTTCAAAAGACTCAGTTGTAAATGTTTCTCAATTAGTAACTTTAAATAAGGAACGATTTCTTGATAAAGTTGGTAAATTGAAAGCAGGCAAGATGGCTGATGTTGAAGAAGGGTTGCGGTTAATTATTGGTCTAAATTAACGGGCACTGCGTATAACTTTCGCCTCAGCCGCAGCGCTTCGGGCTTGCTACGCAACCCTCGCTCCGGCCTCCGGCACATTTGCTTCTGTCACTTCGTTTGCAAAGCAAACTCGTGCCATTGCAAACGTCGGCTAGGCTTGGTCGTTATGCGACAGTTTTAGGAAATATATTATGCAAGAAAAATATACGACTTTCCTTCTGGGAGCGGGTGCTAGCTATTATTCCATTCCAATAATTGCCAATTTTAATAATAGAATGGTTGCCTTTAGTGGGTATCTAGCTAATCTCGAAAGCTTTGGAGACGAAAGATTTCCAAGTGTAGATAAAATTACTGAGACAGTCGAGGAAGTTAAGCGACAATTTATAGAAGATATTGATTGGTTAACAAAAGAAGCTGGCAAGAATTCTGTTGATTTTGTTGCTAAAAAATATTGGGATAAACCTGATCGAGAAAAGTATCAAAAGATAAAAGCAATAATTTCCGCATATCTTTTGCTTGAGCAAAGTACAAGTGATGGGCAATACACTGCTCTTGACTATAGGTGCGCAAGCTGGATTACCAAAATAAATATTAAGGAAAATGGTTTTGCATATATAAATCCAAACTATAAAGTCATTAGTTGGAATTACGATCTACAGATTGAGAAAGCATTAGCCACAATTACTAACTTTGTTGATTATGATGCCCTTATGAAATCGTGGAAAATATATCCAAATCCCGGAAGAAAATCAAATGAAGAAATCTCATTGAGTGATATTTCCGTTGTAAGATTGAACGGAATTGCTGGGTTGCATATTGCACAAGGCGCAGTAACTGGGATTTTTCGAGCTGCATTTGAAGATTTCTCAAAACAATTAGTATCGCAAGTCTTGAGAAGCTACTATCTATATGCTCATAAAAATGAATTCTTAGATCCTATATTTTACTATGCCTGGGAAAACACATCTTTTAGTGAAAAGGCAATGTCGTTATCTCTTGAAATTGCAAATAATACAAAAGATTTGATTATCATAGGATATTCTTTTCCAGATTATAATAAAGATATAGATAAAAAAATACTGAGTGCTTTTAACTCACTTGAAAGGGTTGATGTTCAGACTAATGATGCAGACTTTGCAAAAATAAAAGATATATTTGAAACGTATTGCTCAAAAGTAAAAAAAATTACTTTAAGAGATTTAGATCAGTATTACCTTCCTTATTAAAACCGTCGCATAACTATCGGCTTGGCGTTGCGCTTCGGGACGCTTTCGCGCCCTCGCTCCAGGCTCCGCCACATTTACTTCCGTCACTGCGCTTGCTTACGCAAGCTCATGCCGTCGTAAACGTCGCCAAGCCTTGGTCGTTATACGCCATGCTTTAAATCTTCAAAAATGTGAAAATCTGTAAATAATGGTGGTTGACACCAGTATAATTTGAAGCTAATATGGATTGTGATTCTATCTTTTTACGATAAAGAATCTGAAACTATTTGGTTAGGTAAGTTTTCTAAAAAATTCCCAAAAGAAATTCAGAGAACAGCAAGACGAAAATTAATTCACATAGATAGCGCAAAGAATATTGAAGATTTAAAAATTCCTCCGGGAAATAGACTTCATGCTATGTCAGGAGATAGGCAAGGTCAGTATAGCATAAGTATAAATATGCAATATAGAATCTGCTTCTCCTGGGAAAACGGAAATGCTTCGAATGTAGAAATAATTGATTATCATTAGGTTAAAATAGGCGATGAATAAAGAATTAATGAATATCCACCCTGGAGAAATCTTATTAGAAGATTTTTTAAAACCTATGGGAATAACTGCCTATAAGCTTGCTCAATCTACTCATATTGATCAGAAACGAATTAGTGAAATAGTTCATGGTCGTCGCTCTATCACTGCAGACACCGCACTTAGATTTTCTAAATTCTTTGGTAATTCGCCGGAGTTTTGGTTATCAATACAGGCTCATTACGATTTAGAGATTAAACAGTATGAGCTTAAAAGTGAACTAAAAACGATTAAAAAATTTCGAGAACTTCAAGCTATTTAATAAATAAAGCACGGCGTATAACTTCCGGTGCCTCCGCGTCGCTCGGGCTTCGCCACATTCGTTTCCGTCACTTCGTTTGCATTGGCAAACTCGTGCCGTTACGAACGTCGGAGCACCTCGGTCGTTAGACGCCATAACGCTTGAAACGAATGCCGGACATCCTTGTCCGGCTTGATTTTAAGATATTATTTCCA
>NZ_NPDL01000018.1 GCF_002811475.1 Leptospira hartskeerlii | reverse complement strand
TTCTGTCACTGCGCTTGCTTGTGCGCAAGCTCGTGCCATTGCGAACGTCGCCAAGCCTTGGTCGTTAGTCGCCATCTAAATTATGATTTTATGTGGTCCCGAATCTTTAAGATTCCTGCACTCATTGTAGTCACAAATTCTGTGTATTTGTCTACAAACGTAGAAATATTATTTCGGAAGTCTTCTTCGCTAATGCCTATCGAATTTAAGTGATGATCTAAAGAGATTTCTTTAAATCCAATGGTTAGCACGCCGTATCTACTCGTTCCCTTTTTGAGCGGGAACGTCATAATCGTTCCTAATTCGAAAGCCTCGGACCCATCGTGTCTTTCATAGTAAAGACGAAATCTTTCTCGATAATACTCTTTCTTTGATTCATTAGAAATTCCATCTAGAATACTTTGAACTTTGTCAACATTTGTTAAAAAACCCACCAGGTTTCTTGAAAAACTATATTCAGCTAACGATGCGTACGTTTTCGTTGGACTAATGATGCGGAAGCTATGAGATTTTCTTCCATTAATAAATATTCCATTTATCATTGGGAAGAGAAGTGGTTCCAAAGCATTATTGTTAGCTTTATAGATATCGATTTTTGTCTCAGGTGGGTTGTCTGAGAATAAATTATTGAAAAAAGAATGTAAGCATTTTGCGAGATTTTCGAATAATTTTGGTTCTGTAATTTCAGAAAGATAAACTTTCACCTTTTGTTTTGAAGAAGCTTCGTGAATTAAATTCATCCTTTCCCCGAAGTAATCTATAATGATATAAAATGATTCGTTCATAACTTCATTGATCTTCTTGAAAGCATCGTTTTTTCTCGCTGTCATTCGTCGTTTGAAATAGAACACAATTGAAGCAATAATTAGAAGTAAAATCGAGAAGTATATCGTAAAGAATTCCGGTTTTACAAAATATCCTTTTACAAATTCAAAATCCTTAGCAGCAAATAAGAATCCGCCAATAATTGTAGATAATAGAAAGTTTGCTGTATCGAAAAACACACTGCTAAAAATGAACGATTGAGTGCCATTTTTTATACTCTGCCACAGAAAGAAGCCTCTGAGATGCATAACGCTTATGTAATCGCTAAATTTTGGCATATTGTGATATCCTAAAGTTGACTAATGGATGTCTTTTAGAAAATTCAGTCAATAAATATTTAGACGGCGACTAACTTTCGGCTTGGCGTTACGCTTCGAGATCGCATTCGCGACTCTCGCTCCAGGCTTCGCCACATTTCGCTTTGTCACTCGCCTTGCAGAGCAAGCCTCGTGCCAAGTGCTTTCGCACTCGCGAAACGTCGCCAACCCTTGGTCGTTATGCGAAATAAACCAAAGATTATTTTGTATTTCCAGGCTTACATGAACAGTCAATTGAACAAGTGTGAGGTTTCTTTCTAATTTTCCAAACTATTAGTAATATTAAACTAAACGATAGGAAAACTAATCCAAGTTTCTCGCTCCATTCAAATAGAAAACTAAATCCTGCTAGCCCACTTATACCAATTACAAATGGGGCGAGACAACATAATCCGCACAGCCCTATACCTACCACGGATAACTTTCCTGACCACTTTAGTAGTGGATTCCTGTTTTTTAACATTCTATACCTCTGTTTCATTTTTTATCAGTCTAAACCGTGGAGTTAACTCTATTGTCAATAGGGGTTTCGAAAAAATGTTAATCGGTGAAATTGTTAAAAAAACTGGAATTTCGAGAGATACAATTCGATTCTATGAGAAAGAAGGTCTGTTTAAAAACTGTCTTATCGTTCGGAGAGGTAACAATTATAAAGAATATTCATCTGATGTCTTAGAACAACTCCAGCTAATTCTGACACTGAGAAAATTAAACTTTTCTCTATCTGAAATTCGAAATTTAACCAAAATAGGTAAACCGAACCTCCTTGATTGTAATGACCTTTCTAAGTCTATTAACAAAAATATAGAAATTATTGATGAACAAATTCATGCACTTTTAAAATTGAAAGATGATTTGATTAAAGTCGATTCAGCTTGTACACCAAATTGTAGTTTTATAGATAAAAAACCCACATGCTTAAATTGTTAAATTCTGAAATATTTCTATTATACTTAAAACCTACTCTTATTTTCATATTAGCCGGCCTATGTGAAATCGGGGGCGGTTATCTAGTTTGGCTTTGGATCCGTGAAAATAAATCAATAGGTGTTGGCATACTTGGATTTATAATCTTAGGCTTTTACGGTTTAGTTGCGACTTGGCAGCCTGCCAATTTTGCAAGAACCTATGCTACATACGGTGGGATTTTTATAGTAATGTCACTCGTTTGGGCTTGGAAATTTGATAATTTTATACCGAATAAATTTGATCTAATTGGTTCAGCTATTGCTTTATTTGGAGTAATGATTATCTTTTTCGCGCCAAGATAATATCTTTATACATGGTTTACTTCGCATAACTATCGCCTCAGCCGCTACGCTTCGGGCTTGCTCCGCAACCCTCGCTCCGGCCTTGCGGCACATTTGCTTCTGTCACTTCGTTTGCATGAGCAAACTCGTGCCATCGCAAACGTCGGCTAGGCTTGGTCGTTATACGAAATGCGGACAAAATTTATCAGTGGTTACGAACTTTCAAAGGAAAACATGAATGAAATATTTCTTCTATAGTTTCACTGCTATTCTAATTTCTATTGGGTGCATAACAACGAAGAATCCTCCACTAATTGAGATTGAATATAGATTTATCACAGCTGCTAAAGGGCTTAATTTGAGATCAGAACCTAATGTGCAATCTGAAGCTATAATCTTGATTCCAGCAGGCAAGATTGTAGCTGTTAAAGAAAAATCGAAGCAGCCTAGTGAGCTTATTAATGGAATTTCAGGAAATTGGCTTAAAGTTAAATATACCTGGCACGAAGGCTGGATATTTGATGGTTATTTATCTCAGATTAACTCATTATCGAAAAACGCAAACGAGCTTCAAGATTTCTCTGGAATTTGGTATGGTGATTGGGTCTGTAATGGAAAACGTTCGTATATTCAAATAATAGCTTCTGGTTCTTATCACGGGCTTCTTTTCGACGGAGGAGATGATGGTGGCTGCACGACTTCGAAAATAAACGGTAAAGTAACATTTGTAGATGGTATGATTTGTCTTTCTGACTCAACTGTTTGTTTTTATCGTTGGGAGAATAAAATTGTAGTAGCAACACCTAATACACCTTTGGTCGAGAACTTTGGTAATGAGATTGTGTCAGGGTTTTCGAAGCGCTAAAAGTCCGCACTTCGCATAACTATCGGTGCTTCCGCAGCGCTTCGAGATCGCTAGCGCGACTCTCGCTCGGGCTACGCCACATTTACTTCCGTCACTTCGTTTGCAGAGCAAACTCGCGCCGTCGTAAACGTCGGAACACCTTGTTCGTTAGGCGCCATGCATAAATATTTATGAAAAAGAAAATAACAGATTTAATTATCGACTCATTGATATTCAGTGGGTTGCCATTAGTTAGAGCAGCAAATTTAGAATCTACAAAAACATACTTCGGGAATGATATCCCAAATTTCGTAACCAAGCATGAGATTATTTTTATAATTGCAATAGTTAGCATTTTTATTATTCGTCAGACTTTCTCGCTTATCGAATTTCCCGAAAAGAATGATAAAGTAGATGAGTTTACGAATATCATTGGTGCTATATTTACAGATATTGTAAAAGAATATTCGACTAAAGTCGCGGAAATTTCGAACGGAGCTTCTCCCACCTTTCGTGTAAATATAATGCTTAAAAAAAGGAAATATTTCTTTTTCACAGGCATGAAGATTTACTATTTCGGTTCTTCTATAGAAAAGATTCATTATAGCGAAGATGAACTCGATTACCTTTGGTCAAAATCAGAAGGTACATGTGGTTCTGCTTGGGATAATAGCAGAATTTGTATTTATGACAAAAAGGATAATACCTTCCGAAGACCAGTTAAGAGTCTTAAGTCTAGAGTGAGACCATTTGTTAGCAAAATCGGCTCAGTGATTAGCATTCCAATTTGGTCTAAGACAGATAATAAATGTGTCTTTGGTATTTTAAGTTTAGATAGCAGTTTTACGATCGACAGAACCTTATTTGATAGGGATGATATTGTGGATATACTAGCAAAACATGTTGTTCGCCTATCTTTAATATTAGAAAAATTCAGGAATGGAGTATGGTAATGAAATACATTAAAAAAGTAATAGTTCATCCTGCTGATAATGACAAATATTCTGAAGTTGAAATAATCAAAAGAGATAAGGCCAAAAGCACTTTAAAAAAATTGGGTGCAGTAAGAATCAAAATCGATATTAATGAGCTCAAAAATATTACTTTCGAATTATCAGAAGAAGAGATTGAAGAATTCAAAGATAAGTTGAAGGGAAGTATTAAGGACGCAAAATATATCAAATATTAAAATTATGCACGGCGTATAACTATCGCCTCAGCCGCTGCGCTTCGGGCTGCTTCGCACCCTCGCTCCGGCCTCCGGCACATTTGCTTCTGTCACTGCGCTTGCTTTGGCAAGCTCGTGCCATTGCAAACGTCGGCTAGGCTTGGTCGTTAGGCGCAATATCGCGATTTCTTTTATTTTTTATAATATAAGTTTTGAATTTTACCTTAGAGCCGAATCAGGATCCACTTAAGGTTCGACCGCTTTTCACCCTTTTCTTGCCTTATATAGTAGACTAAAGAATTCTGATAATGTTTGGTTTCTTCTGATTTATAGTAACCTTGATATTAAAAGAAACGAAAAGGGTTCGCTACCTTATATTGTGAAAGTGAATTAGTCACTAATTGACTTTTTCGCTAGTAGATGATTTTATAGATTAGGGTTTGGGTGCATCGTGTTAGGAGCGATACTGCTGCCTAACTTTCGCCTCAGCCGCAGCGCTGCGGGATCGCTACGCGACCCTTGCTTGGCCTCCGGCACATTTGCTTCTGTCACTTCGTTTGCATGAGCAAACTCGTGCCATCGCAAACGTCGGCTAGGCTTGGTCGTTAAGCGCCATTAAGTAACAATTATCAAATGAAAATAAATTTTAGCTCTCAATCGGACGATGATCGGGAAAACCATGTAATTTCTGAATTTGTTGAATTCATTGCTGATGACTTTGGCGAATTTGAAATAATTAATATAGAAAGAATTCCTGAGACCGATTTTCAAACTCCAGATTTTTTAGTTAGAGACCTGCTGAGTATCGTTGAGATTAAGAAAGTTACTGAAGATCCTTCGTATATGCAGAAAATAGGATCTCTTCGACATGACATACTATCTAAAATTAAAAGGGAAGTTGAGAATAAATTAGGCAATTTAACAGATAATATTCTGGTTTCGATAAATAATTCGAAAGCCCTAAAATCCAGAGGGAAAGAGTATGAGTCATTAATTCAAAATATATCTAAAGATATTCGCGAGAAAAATGATTATGGATTTTCAGGGGATTACGGCTACCGTATTGACCGTAATTCAGAGGGTGCTCCTCGGCTGACGGTAATATATTCTGGATTTGAATATCCTTCTCCTGAAAAACTTGCTAGACATCTAAAAGACGTAATGGCAAATGCAATAGTTCAATTAAATAATTACAAAGAAGCTTATAGATTGAAAGACTATAAAAAGATTCTTGTTTTTGACCATTTCTTTACTCATGCGGAAGATCTTTCACTTACTGTGAATGCAATTGAAATTGCATATAATCTATTATCTTCTAAAGACTTGGATAATATCTTTCTTCAAATGAACAAAGCTATTATCAAGGTGAGATAGTTGTCTTGATATTACTTAACGGCGCTTAACTTTCGCCTCAGCCGCTACGCTTCGAGCTTGCTACGCAACTCTCGCTCCGGCCTCCGGCACATTTGCTTCCGTCACTTCGTTTGCTTGAGCAAACTCGTGCCGTTGCAAACGTCGGCTAGGCTTGGTCGTTATGCGCAATGACCAATGAATTTATAATCAAATAAGAATTAATATTATGAAACAGACATTTCTTCAGCTTTTAGGAAAGAGTAACATTATAGATTATAAAAAGAGCCTAGATCAATACTTTAACAGAATTGATAACGTTCTTTCGAATACAGTTGATTTCCCTATTATTTTAGACGCAAATGTTCTCCTCCAGATGTATAGGCTTTCATTTAAAGCGAGAAGTAAACTTTCCAGTTTTATTAAAGATAACTCTAAAAGAATATTTATAACTAAACAAATTCAGAAAGAATTCTTAAGAAATCGAGAAGAGGTTGTAGATTACTTCTATTTAGAAGGAACAAATAGCTTAATTGATAATTTTCAAAAGAATTGTATAAATTCAGTCAAATCTTTTTTAAATGAGAATAAAACCATTTTAATTGATTATGAAGATATTGAGAAAAAAATTAAAAAATTGTCAAAAGATTTTGAGGCAATAGTTCCTTCTCTGCAAGAGAAAGTCTCGGAGACGGTAAAAAAACATAAAGCTGCAAAGCATCAGGATGAGTATTTGACGATTTACTCTAGTCTTTCAATAATTGACGTTTTAAAGGAGGATGATGTAAAAGTCGTAAAAGATGAATTTGATTCTTTAAAGAAAGATTTAAAGGATGATGCACACGTTAGCAAAGAATTAAATAAATCAAAATCATATTATATTTTCCCTGGAATGGGGGATATTCTTAAAAAACCCGATGATCCATATGGTGATTTCATCATTTTTCACGAGGTCCTTGAATTCATGAGAAATGAAGCAACAGATGCTATCTTTCTGACTTACGATTCTTCTAAAGGTGATTGGCTTAAACAATCTAAGGAACCACATCTTCATTATATTGAATCTGTCTTTCTTGCAACTTCCAAATCACTTTATATTCTGGACGCAGAGCGATATTTTGAAGGATTACTGGATATTTCTTTTAAATCGGTTCCGGTATCGGCGGCTTTTAGCTATGGAGAAGAATTTGAGATATTAACAAATCAATATGTTTTATTATGGATCAAGCTTGAGAAACTTCTGAGGGATTATGCAGAGAAGAATAATCTTTTTCAAGGCGCTGTTTTTCCTATTGAAAGAGCAATAAGAGTTCTTTTGGATACTGGAATAGTGGATTTGAGATCGTATAACGAGCTTCGCGAGTTGTATCTGATTAGAGGCCATATTGCTCATGGAAATTATGGTAGAGTAGTTCGGTTGACGGAAGAACGAATTGTTGAGTGTATAGATCGTGTTAATTACTATATAGCAACATTTGAAAAACTCTGATAAGGATATTCGGTCACTGCGCATAACTTTCGCCTCAGCCGCAGCGCTGCGGGATCGCTTCGCGACCCTTGCTTGGCCTCCGGCACATTTGCTTCTGTCACTTCGTTTGCTTGAGCAAACTCGTGCCATCGCAAACGTCGGCTAGGCTTGGTCGTTATGCGACATGGCAAAAATCAATTTATTACTAATAAATTTTAGCAGTTAACGTCTTTTGAGGAAGAATTGATGGTTCAAGAACCAGAATGGCTAATTCGACAATTAGAGTGCTTTGATAAAAGAACAGAGGAACTCGTATATGTAAAGAATTTACCCAAAAGTGATTTACGCTTGTTTCAAATTCAATGGGATCAGCCAGAAAATGAGCCGATGATTGCTTGCTTTGAAGTCACTAATAAACAAGTTCAATTTCTAAAAAGCTTGGATCCGATACTAGAATTGAATTTTCAAGAATATGATTATTTTATTGGCGCAGTCACGAATAATTGGGAACAAACAGTGAAAGATGGTGGTTTTATGGGACTATTTCCACCTCCAATCGACTTGTGAGATTTTAGATTATAAGTTTAACTATAGATGCCACGTCGCATAACTATCGGCTCTGGCGTTCCGCTTCGGGTTGCTTCGCACCCTCGCTCCAGGCTTCGCCACATTTCGCTTTGTCACTCGTCTTGCGTGGCAAGCCTCGCGCCAAGTCCTTCGGA
>NZ_NPDL01000017.1 GCF_002811475.1 Leptospira hartskeerlii | reverse complement strand
CATAAATAATTCTTAACGCCATCCGTGGCTTATTTTTGTTGTATTAGCTGCAGAGCCGTCGCCTAACTATCGGCTCTGGCGTTCCGCTTCGAGTTCGCTACGCGACTCTCGCTCCAGGCTCCGCCACATTTACTTCCGTCACTAAGTTTGCATGCGCAAACTCGCGCCGTCGTAAACGTCGCCAAGCCTTGGTCGTTAAGCGGACATGACTGCAAATTTTCTTTTTATTATTTTTGAAGTTTGGATTTTTGTAAATCCTTTCTAAGACTAATCTAGATTCAATCTATGAGCATCCGTTTTCATCGCACTAGTGGAGCGCTGGCCTGCGATATTGTTTTCTGGTAACCGCTTTAATGCGCTAACCATTACACTAAGAGTAAAATTCAAATGTGCGAATGAAACGGATAGAATATTGTAGACCTTTGCAATTTGTCCGTATTGAATTTTGCTATAATTAGAGAATAGGTACGGGCACTATTGTTGTCCGTGCAGTCACGTCGCTTAACTTCCGGTGCCTCCGCGTCGCTCGGGGCTCACTTCGTGACCCACTCGCTTGGGCTTCGCCACATTCGCTTCCGTCACTTCGTTTGCAGAGCAAACTCATGCCGTTGCGAACGTCGGAGCACCTCGGTCGTTAAGCGAACATGACTGCAAATTTTCTTTTTATTATTTTTGAAGTTTGGATTTTTTGTAAATCCTTTCTTAGACTAATTTAGATTTCAACCATGAGTATCCGTTTTCATCGCACTAGTGGAGCGCTGGCCTGCGATATTGTTTTCTGGTAACCGCTTTAACGCGCTAACCATTTCACTAAGAGTAAATTCAAATGTGCGAATAAAACGGATATAATATTGCAGACATCTACAATCAGTCCGTATTGAATTTTGTTGGAAGTAGAGGTAAGTTTCGGGCACTATTGTTGTCCGTGCAGTCACGTCGCTTAACTTTCGCCTCAGCCGCTACGCTTCGGGATCGCTACGCGACCCTTGCTTGGCCTCCGGCACATTTGCTTCTGTCACTTCGTTTGCATAAGCAAACTCGTGCCATTGCAAACGTCGGCTAGGCTTGGTCGTTAGGCGCAATATCGCGATTTCTTTTATTTTTTATAATATAAGTTTTGAATTTTACCTTAGAGCCGAATCAGGATCCACTTAAGGTTCGACCGCTTTTCACCCTTTTCTTGCCTTATATAGTAGACTAAAGAATTCTGATAATGTTTGGTTTCTTCTGATTTATAGTAACCTTGATATTAAAAGAAACGAAAAGGGTTCGCTACCTTATATTGTGAAAGTGAATTAGTCACTAATTGACTTTTTCGCTAGTAGATGATTTTATAGATTAGGGTTTGGGTGCATCGTGTTAGGAGCGATACTGCTGCCTAACTTTCGCCTCAGCCGCAGCGCTGCGGGATCGCTACGCGACCCTTGCTTGGCCTCCGGCACATTTGCTTCTGTCACTTCGTTTGCATGAGCAAACTCGTGCCATCGCAAACGTCGGCTAGGCTTGGTCGTTAAGCGAACATGACTGCAAATTTCCTTCTATTATTTTTGAAGTTTGGATTTCTTGTGAATCCTTTCTGGTATTAATTTAGAATTCAAAGTATGAGCATCCGTTTCATTGCACTAGTGGAGCGTTGGCCTTGGTTAGTAGTTATGAATAAAGGTCCTAATGCTCTAACCATTTTTGTAAGAGTAAATTAAAATGTGCGAATGAAACGGATGGAATCCTGTAGACATCTACAATCAGTCCGTATTGAATTTTGTTAGAAGTAGAGGGAAGGTTTGGGACACTATTGTTGTCCGTGCAGTCACGTCGCTTAACTTCCGGTGCCTCCGCGCCGCTCGGGACTTGCTTCGCAACCCGCTCGCTTGGGCTTCGCCACATTTGCTTCTGTCACTTCGTTTGCTTGAGCAAACTCGTGCCATCGCAAACGTCGGAGCACCTCGGTCGTTAGGCGGACATCACAATAAATGGACAGTATTCGTAAAATTTCAATGTTTCCTTTATTAAGATTTTTATCCTCTGAGGATCATGGAATGCCAACGGGCTATGATCATCTTGTGATTATAGGAAATGGGGCAGTTAAAAATGGATGGGAACCTGTTTTAAAAACTTTGCGTGAACATGGATGGCGTAGTAGTGAATTTCAATCCCCACTATTTAAGAAGCCAACGCAATTTAATGCAGCACATTGCTTATCAATAATATCTTTTGTATTTCGTATGTTGCGAAATGCCTTTTTTAAAGATCCAAGTAGAATAGATTTTCTGAGCGTTATTCAGGAGATTAACGAATTTAAAGAAGAATTATGTAAAAATTTTAAAGAAGCCGAAAAAGAAAAATCAATTAGCCTACGAAGTGATCTGGCTGAAATCATTAAAAAAATAGGGATAAATAATTCATCCCTGAATACAGGCTATATAACTCTTAATTGGGACGAGTTACTTTGGTCTAGATGCGAGGAATTTCCAAATTTAATACAACTACATGGAAGGGTTGGCCTCCCTTATAGCTTAATATTCCCCACTGAATTATCGATAGACGAAAATATAATCGAGGTTTTGCAAAAGAAGAAAGTTTATGATATCTCTTCCGAACAGCATAGAATGCTTGGGAAGAATAATATTTACAGCGAATTAAGTCGAAACCATTATTGGGCTTTAAATTGGTTTGAAAATGTTAAGAAACTCTTCATTTGGGGCGTTAATTTTAATGAGTACGACTGCGAACTAAATAGTATACTTTTCGTTATGAAAAATGTATCACTTAATGAAATTTATGTTTTGGATACTCAATGTTCGAATCGCGTTGATTTTCTTTCTAAAATAATGAACTTTGACATTACTAAATTTAAGTGTATTCAAGTGAACGATTTGTGACGTCGCCTAACTTTCGGCTTGGCGTTACGCTTCGGGTCGCTTACGCGCCCTCGCTCCAGGCTTCGCCACATTTCGCTTTGTCACTCGTCTTGCTAAGCAAGTCTCGCGCCAAGTGCTTTGCACTCGCGAAACGTCGCCAACCCTTGGTCGTTATGCGCAAAGCTCGCAAAAATACAATTAAAGTGGAAATCTATAAATGAAATTCGAAGAACTTATTGAGACTATTAAGGGGAAATTATACGAAAGAATTTCTCATCCCTTTTTGTTTTCGTTTACTTTCTTTTTCTTCGGAGTTAATTGGCGTTTCTTTTATAAGCTATATTTAGGAGATTCAATTGCGTCAATAGACTCACTGCTACAGACCAATCCAATAGAATATTGTAAACCAGCGCTCTATTCACTTTTTTATGTTCTATTTATTCCTTTACTGTCTCTGTTCTCTGAACCCTATGCGGAATTAGTAAAAACTGGAATATTAAAGGCCAGAAACTATATGCGAAAAAATTGGCAAGAGCATGACATGAAGACAATAGCTGAAATTGAAGAGAAGTATATTCAAGAAATTAATGGTTTAAAAAGTACCATTGGTTCTGAAAGAAGAAATTATTTTAATATCTCGGAATCTTTAAAAGACTGGTATAGAAAAGAGCATGAATTGTCAGACGATACTATCTTACAATTCTATAAATGTTTTCCTGATCTCATGGTTGGTGATATAGCATTGGATCAAAATAAAGAAGCATTACGGGGAGCAGCAAATTCTGGTTGGCCAATCTTGGGAGTTGTGGTTGACAAGCCTGGTTCGGAATATGCCTTCGTGATTGAAAAAGGGATCCTAAAACCGTCAGTTTTAGACATTCGTGAAAAGCAAAATATTAATAAACCAGGTAAATACTGTTTATCAGACGTAAATTTGAGCAGATTGACATTAGTTCCTGATAAAGAGGGAACGTATCACGTTATTGGTGAATTAATGGAAGATGGAACATTTTTAGTTTCAAAAGAATCTCTATCAATACCTAAAAAACGTTAATTTTTTTTGATATACTCGCTCAGCGCATAACTATCGGCTCTGGCGTTGCGCTTCGGGTTGCTTCGCACCCTCGCTCCAGGCTACGCCACATTCGCGTCCGTCACTTCGTTTGCATGAGCAAACTCGCGCCGTTTCGAACGTCGCCAACCCTTGGTCGTTAAGCGAACATGACTGCAAATTTCTTTCTATTATTTTTGAAGTTTGGATTTCTTGTGAATCCATTTTATGACTAATTTAGAATTTAATTTATAAGCATCCGTTTCATTGCACTAGTGGAGCGTTGGCCTTGGTTAGTAGTTATGAATAAAGGTCCTAATGCTCTAACCATTTTTGTAAGAGTAAATTAAAATGTGCGAATGAAACGGATGGAATCCTGTAGACATCTACAATCAGTCCGTATTGAATTTTGTTAGAAGTAGAGGGAAGGTTTGGGACACTATTGTTGTCCGTGCAGTCACGTCGCTTAACTTCCGGTGCCTCCGCGCCGCTCGGGGCTTGCTTCGCAACCCGCTCGCTTGGGCTTCGCCACATTCGCTTCCGTCACTTCGTTTGCATGAGCAAACTCGCGCCGTTGCAAACGTCGGAGCACCTCGGTCGTTAAGCGAACATGACTGCAAATTTTCTTTTTATTATTTTTGAAGTTTGGATTTTTTGTAAATCCTTTCTTAGACTAATTTAGATTTCAACCATGAGTATCCGTTTTCATCGCACTAGTGGAGTGCTGGCCTGCGATATTGTTTTCTGGTAACCGCTTTAACGCGCTAACCATTTCACTAAGAGTAAATTCAAATGTGCGAATGAAACGGATATAATATTGCAGACATCTACAATCAGTCCGTATTGAATTTTGTTGGAAGTAGAGGTAAGTTTCGGGCACTATTGTTGTCCGTGCAGTCACGTCGCTTAACTATCGCCTCAGCCGCTACGCTTCGAGCTGCTTCGCACTCTCGCTCGGCCTGCGGCACATTTGCTTCTGTCACTTCGTTTGCATGAGCAAACTCGTGCCATCGCAAACGTCGGCTAGGCTTGGTCGTTATACGCCATAGCTTAAGAATCTTCCGGTTTAAAAGAAGAAAATACAATTGAAGAATATTCTGATTTACCAAGCATTCATCTAAAATATTTCTTAATTAAATGCTATTTGAATGGGATGACAAAAAGAACTCTTCAAATCTTAAGAAGCACCAAATCTCATTTAAACAAGCTTCTCAAGTTTTTCTAGATAAAGATGCGATCTATATTCCGGATGAAAATCATTCTGAAAATGAAGAAAGATGGCTTGTGCTCGGAAAAATTGAAAATTTTACTATAATCGTGGTTGTTTTTGTAGACAAATCCAATAAAAATGAAGAGAAATTAAGAATAATTTCCGCAAGAAAAGCTGATAAATTGGAAGAAAAAGAATATTTCCAAAGATTAGGCAAAGATTAAGAAATGAAAAAACACTACGACTTCTCTAAAGGTAAAAAAGGTGTCTTTTTTATAAAAGATAAGAGAGATATACATCTTCCAATATACCTCGATGAAGATATTGAAGAATATTTTTCTAAAATTGCTTCTTCTAAGGGCAAAGATATAAATTCAATTATCAACAAAGTCCTTAAGAAAGAACTCGAACTTCAGAAAGAACTTTCCATTTAATTATTAAGCTACGGCGTATAACTATCGGTGCCTCCGCGCCGCTCGGGGCTTGCTTCGCAACCCGCTCGCTTGGGCTTCGCCACATTTGCTTCTGTCACTTCGTTTGCATGAGCAAACTCGTGCCATCGCAAACGTCGGAGCACCTCGGTCGTTAGGCGTAATTGACTTATAATCTCACTCTTGAAATAAAAATATCGAAGGAGACAATAGATATGAGTTTAGATCAAATAAGTTTCAAACCTACTAGAATATATAATTTAGATTATGAATCTTTTCCGGGAGGTCGGAGAATTACTCCGGAAAACGTAGATAATTTTTGGAACGAACATAAAATTCCTGACTCAATTCAGAAAGGGCGGGGTATCTATATATTTGGTTTACGTCTTCCGAATAGTTATATGCCTGCATATGTTGGAAAAACTAAAACAACCTTTAAGACAGAATGCTTTACTCCTCGAAACTTAAATATCTATAACGGCGAAATTATTCGTTATGAAAGAGAATTTAAGCCATTTCTATTTTTCTTAGTAATGGCTAAGTCTAAAGGCCCAGTTAATAATAAAGTTCTACTAGAATTGGAAACATATTTAATAAATTTAGCAGCAGAAAAGAATCCGAATCTAGCGAATATTCGCGGGCTTGATAAAGGTGCACGCTTCATTATTACTGATTTGGGTGGTCGAGGTTTTGGTGCTCCAACTAAGAATGGGAAAGCTTTTAAGCAACTATTCAATTTTTAAAAAGTCAACTACGCCTAACTTTCGGCTTGGCGTTGCGCTTCGGGACGCTTACGCGCCCTCGCTCCAGGCTTCGCCACATTTCGCTTTGTCACTCGTCTTGCAAAGCAAGCCTCGCGCCAAGTGCTTCGCACTCGCGAAACGTCGCCAACCCTTGGTCGTTAGACGCCATCCGTTAAGATAATCCTTGAAAAAGAAGAAACCATGAACTTTACCGAAAATACTTATCTTTACGTTTTTAGCACTATCCCTCAAGTCATTGCTGCAATAATAGGGTTTTCTTCGGCTTTTATTTTATTAAGAATTAATTCTTATGATTCTGGGTTAAAGACTCTCTGTGATCAAGTGATTACAAAACTTGATCACAGATTATTGAATATGCGACGTGAAACGATGGGGTCCGTGGAAAAGAGATTTGACGATATAAGAACGGAATTAACGAAGCTAAATAAGCAAAACAATATTAATCCAATGATCGAAATTTTCGCAAAACTAACGGAACAAGACTATCAAGAAAGTATTGAGGAATTTAGAATAGAACATGAGCGAAAAAGGAAATTTATAGGGAATTATAAAGACCTTGTAATTTGGGGATGTATTCTGCTTATACTCCCTTTAATAGAGCTTCCATTTGCCAATGAACTAACTTCTCATAAATGTTTAGGTCAGTTCTTGATAATAATTACCACATCGTTATCCGTATTATTTTTAATATTGTTTGCAAGATTTTTTGCAAAGAGCATAGATAATTCATCTATATGATGATGGGCGTTTTAATATAATAACGGACGAGCGTCTAACTTTCGCCTCAGCCGCAGCGCTGCGGGATCGCTAAAGCGACCCTTGCTTGGCCTTGCGGCACATTCGCCTCCATCACTGCACTTGCTTACGCAAGTTCGTGCTGTCGCGAACGTCGGCTAGGCTTGGTCGTTATCCGAACATCCGATAAATTTTTTCTTTTTTATTTTCAGGTTAAATATTTTTCTATAGAGCCGTGTAAAATTTTCTGTAGGCTTGGTACGCTCCTGAGATATTCTGGTGCCGAGATTTGGGTTTCATCCTGATAATTAGTTTGCAGGTAATGATTCCGACTGGTGCAGTAAACGGAGCGGGGATTTTGCATCTGAAAGAAGGATGCTACAGCAATGGCAATTTACTGAATTAGGGAATTGCAAACAATTGAATTCACCGTGTTTGGATCGGACGTCGGATAACTTCCGGTGCCTCCGCGCCGCTCGGGGCTCACTTCGTGCCCCGCTCGCTTGGGCTTCGCCACATTTGCTTCCGTCACTGCGCTTGCTTACGCAAGCTCGTGCCGTTGCAAACGTCGGAGCACCTCGGTCGTTAAGCGGACATGACTGCAAATTTTCTTTTTATTATTTTTGAAGTTTGGATTTTTTGTAAATCCTTTCTAAGACTAATGTAGATTCAATCTATGAGCATCCGTTTTCATCGCACTAGCGGAGCGCTGGCCTGCGATATTGTTTTCTGGTAACCGCTTTAATGCGCTAACCATTACACTAAGAGTAAAATTCAAATGTGCGAATGAAACGGATAGAATATTGTAGACCTTTGCAATTTGTCCGTATTGAATTTTGCTATAATTAGAGAATAGGTACGGGCACTATTGTTGTCCGTGCAGTCACGTCGCTTAACTTCCGGTGCCTCCGCGTCGCTCGGGGCTCACTTCGTGACCCTCTCGCTTGGGCTTCGCCACATTCGTTTCCGTCACTTCGTTTGCATTGGCAAACTCGTGCCGTTACGAACGTCGGAGCACCTCGGTCGTTAGGCGACATTTCTGCATAAAATTTTGTAAATAGGAAAAAATAATGTTCAAAAACTTAACTGATTTTTCTTACCAACGTAATTGGAAAGAAGCTCTTATTTTCTACATAGTATGGTTATTAATTATAGTAATATCCTCTGGATTAATTTCTGGTATAGGGATAGGACTATTAAGTATAGTAGGTCTAAAGTTTTTGCCAGACGAGAGCTTTCAACTAGGAGCAAAGATTGGGAACATAGTTGCTGTAGTAGGTTGTCTTTTTATATCATTTATTATCCTGAAGAAGAAAAACCTTCAAACTCATATAGGTTTTATATTGGTTGGCCTCCTTGCAGGTCTTTTGGCGGTCTTTATAGGTGGATTTGGGGGATTAATTCCATGCTCGTATTTAAGCACATTATCCATCGGCAAGGGAAGTGACCAAGTTTAATTTATCAAGTGCAGAAACGCCGCCTAACTATCGCCTCAGCCGCTACGCTTCGAGCTGCTTTGCACTCTCGCTCCGGCCTGCGGCACATTCGCTTCTGTCACTTCGTTTGCATGCGCAAACTCGTGCCATTGCGAACGTCGGCTAGGCTTGGTCGTTATGCGAAATAAAACCCAATATTATTGTTATAGAGGAATTGATTAATTGAAAAGGAAAACTGTATTCTTTGTAGCCACAGCTATTATAACTCTAATGTTTCTATATCCTTTTTTATTTAGAAATTTAGTTTATTTTGGCAAACCAGAAAAGCTCGATCCAAGGCAAATTCCAGGCGAATTAATTACGATAAACAATTCTGATAGAAAAATAAATGCTCATCTGCTTTTAGGAAAAGACCTATCGAAGGGTATAATTATTTTGCTTCATGGGCAAGGGGGAACCATGTATGGGGAAGCAAGGTTCTTTAAACATTTTTATGAACATGGTTATTCCGCTCTTTTAGTAGAATATGCCGGTTTTGGATTATCTAAAGAATATTCACCGAGTGAACTTAAGCTATATGATGATTCAGAAAAAATTATTAAGTATGTTCAGGAGAAGTATAATTTTTCTAAGAAGAAAACAATCTTATGGGGCAGATCGTTGGGCAGTGGGATTGCTTTGGAATTGTCTTTAAGAGATATATCTTCCCATTTAATCCTAGTAACTCCTTACACTTCGTTAGCGGAAGTGGCAAAATACAAATATTCTCGTTTTATTCCCGAATTTCTTATTTTGGACAAGTTTGATAATTTTTCGAAAGCAGCAGAAGTTCAATTACCAACATTAATAATTGGAGCAAAATTAGACACATTAACTCCAGCGCATATGGCTAGCCAATTGAATAAAAAGATTGTTGGTTCAACTTATATGGAACTAACTAATTCTGATCATTTTAATGTTAATGAAAATTTATCTTCTTTGGAATGGACTAAAATAATCTCTTTCTTAGAAAAGATATGAGAAAGAAATATTTGCGGTAGCGGGTTTTACTTCGCATAACTATCGCCTCAGCCGCTACGCTTCGAGCTTGCTTCGCAACTCTCGCTCCGGCCTTGCGGCACATTCGCTTCCATCACTGCACTTGCTTCCGCAAGTTCGTGCTGTCGCGAACGTCGGCTAGGCTTGGTCGTTATGCGCCATAAGTCTGAATATTCAGAGCAAAAGTTATTTACTAAAGATTAGATCGAGTTCGCTAAAACTATGCAACCAAAAGTATTTATTTCCTATAGTTGGACATCTCAACAACATCAAAATACGATAAAAGATTGGGCAGAACAATTGCTCGCAGATGGCGTCGATATTCTTTTTGACCTCTTTGATCTCAGGGAAGGAAATGATAAGTATGCCTACATGGAGAAAATGGTTACTGATCCAAATGTAACACACGTATTAGCCTTTTGTGATAAAAAATATAAAGCTAAGGCTGATTCCAGAGAATCGGGCGTCGGAACGGAATCACAAATTATTTCAAATGAAATATATACTAAAGTAGAGCAGTCGAAATTTATTCCGATCGTATGCGAAAAAGATGAAGAGGGTAATGAATACCTCCCAATCTTCTTTAAAAATCTAATTTGGATCGATTTTTCATCTCCAGAGTTGATTAGTGAAAATTGGGAAAAATTGATTAGACTTTTATACGGAAAACCATTACATGAAAAACCCCAACTCGGAAAACCTCCGCTTTATATAACCCAAGATTCAATAACTCCTTCCTCTCCATTAAAACATAAATTCAATATGTTTAAACAAGCTTTACTGAATGATAAAAGAAATAAGGGTTCATTGAGGGATGACTTCTTGGAGGAAGGTATTAATTATATAGATTTACTAAGAATAAGAAGAGAACCTAATGCGTCTTCATTTGCTGAGAAAATACTAGAAGATTTTAGTAAACTATGTACAGTAAGAAATTCAATTATCGAATGGCTTAATTTAGAATTACAAGTTACCGATCAAGAAGAGTTAGTTGAAATGTTGCTTTCATTTTTAGACAAAATTCTTGAACTAAAGTCCAAGCCGAAAGAAGTTAATAGATGGAGTGAGAATTGGTTTGATGCACATTCAATGTTTGCGAATGAATTATTTTTATATATTGTTGCTTTATTAACCCGAAAGCGATCTTATTTCTTGTTAAAAGCGATTTTTAATAACCCGTATTTAATTCCTGAGACTGAAAGTAGATCTAGATTGTTTGACAATTTTGGTTACTTTTATTCATATTCTGAAACGATTAATCAATACTTAGTTAAAAAAGATAATACAAATTATAATAGTCCTTCTGGTGAAATATTTAAACGCAACGCGAATTCAGAGATTGTTTCGTTTTCGGACTTGATACAAGGTGAATTACTCGTATTACTCATGACCTATCTTAGAGATGATATTCATTGGTACCCTCAAACGTTATTTTACCAGCAATCCGGTTCTAGATTTAATTTTTTTATAATGCTCTCAAAAAAAAGCGAGTTTTCAAAGTTCCAGATACTAATTGATAACCCTGATCCAAAATTGATTAAGGAAGCAGTTTTATCTAAAATTCTCGGAATTCACTTTAATGGGCATATTAGATCTTATATCGTAAATAGCATAACATCCGGATTAAATTTAGAAAATTTAAACACTGTATAAAAAGACTTACGGCGCATAACTTTCGCCTCAGCCGCTGCGCTTCGAGCTGCTTCGCACTCTCGCTCCGGCCTGACGGCACATTTCGCTTTGTCACTCGTCTTGCATGGCAAGTCTCGTGCCAAGTGCTTGTGCACTCGCGAAACGTCGGCTAGGCTTGGTCGTTAAGCGAACATGACTGCAAATTTTCTTTTTATTATTTTTGAAGTTTGGATTTTTTGTAAATCCTTTCTT
>NZ_NPDL01000016.1 GCF_002811475.1 Leptospira hartskeerlii | reverse complement strand
AAGAGCTTCCTGAACTTTGGAATCCAAAGAGCTCCATTGGATATTCTCCACTTTTCCGCCGGAAATTGCTGCAGGACCTTGCGCTCTATCTGGATCATATAGATCAAAGATAGCGGCTTGACCGGAAGCACCAAGAGCACCTTGAGAAATAGGGTGATCTTCGTTTCCTTCCAATTTTAGAGGACGGCCGTCTTTAGATCTTACTAAGTAACCGGTTCCGTTGAATGCGGTAGCATAGTAATATGCTTGTCCGTGTTTTACGAAATCGAAAGTACCTTCGTCAGTTTTCAGATCCACATAAGGAACGATTTTTTCGACAGGCTTGCGTACGCAATTTAAGGAAGTCATTGCGACTCCCGCACCCATCAATTTAAGGAAGGTCTTACGATCGAACTCCCCAGATTTAATCCTTGCGATGACTGGATCCGGAGAAGTAAAAAATTCAGAACGTGCTAGATCCTTCGTTTCTTTTTCGTTATCTTTCAGTTCGAGAGAGAGCCAGTGAGCTTTCTTTTCTTTCTGGAAATTCTTTTTATCCATCTGTTATGCTATCTCCTGATTATCTGTGGCAGGTGGAACAGTCGGTAGGAGCGTTATTCTCCCGGTGGCAGTTGATGCAGTATCCCATATTCAGGGATGCTACCTGCTTGACCTTGACCATTTCGGCTACATTGCCGTGGCATTGAGAACAATCCACGCCTCTTGAGATATGGCGAGAGTGATTGAACTGAACATGATCCGGAAGATCATGGATCTTCACCCACTCGATCGGCTTCTTTTTATTGTAACTATCTTTTAAGAATGCTACATCTGGACTATTCGGCGCAACAAGCGAGTGACAGTTCATACAAGTAGAAGTATTCGGAACCGTTGCGTGCGCGCTTGTTTCTACACCAGTGTGACAATAACGACAATCTATCTTATTATCACCTGCGTGAATCTTGTGGTTAAAAGGTATAGGCTGATCCGGAGAATAGCCTACATATTTGGAGGGAGAAAAAATCAGGTAAGCCACTGCTGCAATAGCAATAAGCGGAACCGAAAGTTTCAAAGCTTTCTTATTCATTCGTGAGAAGTCCCGTGGGTTCCAAAATAAGGTTTGGGAACAAGGATTTTGGCTTCGGTTAAAATTGCAAGTAAACACGTAAAAACGCGATTGGTTTGGCGATTTCTTGCATTTTTATCTGAGACTTAGTATCAATTAAATTGAACATATTTATACTTCGTAAGTCAATTTCAGAAGATAAAAGATCTCGAATACAAAACCCAAGTTTATGATAGATATGATTAGAACGATCGTTCTTAATATTAAGAAAATTCCTGGATTTTACTTTCTCAATTACTAAAATATGAATTCAAAAATCTAATCTGGAAAGAATGATGCACCGCGCACTGATCCGATTTCTGGGAATTCCCTTCGCTTTCCTAATAACAATCTCCACTATCGCGAAAGGACCTATAAAAAAACTCAAAGTAACAAGCTTCAATTCATACTTTTTATATGATGAGATAGGAGATTCACATAAATTTCCGAAAGATAGAAAGCATAGAACGGAAGAAGACTTTACTAAGATCAAAAAGATAATTCTATCCAATCATCCGGACATAATCGGCTTCCAAGAGATAGAGAACGAAATAGCACTTCATCATATTATAATAAATGAATATGATTGCAAAGCGACGGTAACACCGGGATATTCGCAAGAATTAGGACTTTGTTGGAAGAAGGAACTGGGCACGCCTGTTATCAGTGAATTGGAACAGCTTTCTATTCGCCCTGGCCTGAGAAAGGGACTACTCGCAGAGTTCAATTTCGACGGTAAAAAGATTTCAGTCGTTGTAGTTCATTTAAAAGCAGGCCATTCTCCTAAAGATAAGAAGGAAAGAAAAGAGCAGATACTTGCACTAAAGGACATACTACCCTCTTTAGGCCAGTTTGTCCTATTAGGAGATTTTAATGAAGTATTGGAAAGAAGAGTAGATCTACTGAAAATTCTGCAAAGAAATCTAAAACTTAAAGTAGCGAACTACAAACAAAAATCGGATTGCTGGCAACACCATGACGGTTTTATCGATTATCTGATCACGAATATGGAATGGCAACAGGGAAGTTTTGTCCAAACCAAGTTTGAATCTGACGACGGCAATTTTGACGGGAATCCAAGTGCAGAAAAAGGTCTTTCGGATCATTGTCCGGTTAGTGCGGAGCTGTTGCTGGAAAGATGACGTATCGTAAGTGAGAGATCTTAAAAAAATATCCAACACCCTGCGCCGGAGATAGAATACAGGATGTTAGATGAGATAGAGGTACCAATGTTGCTGCATTTTTATTTCACCAAAACTGTCTTAAACCAAGTGGGTTATATTCTTTTAAATATCTATCTTTTGTAATGAACACAAAATTGAAACTTACTGCTTGCCAAATCAGAAAACGATCGAATGGATCCGTATGTTTCCCTGTCGGCAGCTTAAAATAATTCGCAAATATCTCAGGAGAATCTCCTATAAACTCGAATCCAGCTTCTCGAATTTTCCTAGGTAGTTGCTCAGGAGTTATCCCTTGCAAATCTATCTTTCTTAAAGAGAATTTCAGAGAAATTTCCCACAAAGAAATGCTGCTAATAAAGATCCGATTTCTTTGATTTAATATTTCCGATTCTACTTTATAAGATAAATTCTCCGGCTGAAATAAAACCCATAAGATCGCGTGCGTATCTAATAGATAATTCACAGATTCAGAAATTCCTCCTCCGTCATTTTAAAATCATCAGAGATCTGAAAGGAGGCTTTTCCTTTTAAAATGCCTAATTTTCTCTTTTGGGGTTTTCCGATTTTATTTGCCGGAATTCGGTTTTTCGTAGTAGGTTCATCTTGTTCAAATCCTACCATAGGGAATCGATATTTGAATCCTGTTTCTGTCGTTTTCATGACCCAAGAATGTTCCAATTTTCTCAATTCGTCAATCAGAATGATCTCAAATCATATTCAGTATCTGGAATATTGGTTCCAAGTTCATGTTAGATCCCAATTTGGTAGCTAACGCGAACTCAATACTCTTTATGCTTGCGATGAAATCAAAGTTCTCGTTTCAAAACTTCTATATCCGAATTCAATTCTTGGATGGAAGATCTCATCTTACCATTATAAATTCCACGCAATCTAAGTTGTGAATCTAAAAGGTATACGTGATCAGAATGAAGAAAATCATTTTCAGTGAGTTTCTTCTTTGCATTCTCTTTCGGGATCGCTGTGTCTGCATTAAAGGAATCTCTTGCCAAAGTATAAATTTCCTTTTGGTTTCCAGTCAGAAGTTTCCACTTTTCATAGCGGATCTTTCGTTTGGATCCGTATTCTTTTAAGACCTGAGGAGAATCCAGATCAGGTGTAGCGGAGAAGGACAAAATTTGGATATTGGGATCTGCCTCGAATTCCTTCTGCACCAAACTCAAATTGTTTGTGATCGTTGGACAAATCCCTGCACATTTAGTAAAGAAGAAGGAAACCACAGTAATTTTTCCCTTACAGGAGTCTTCAGAGACATTTTGGTTCTCCTGGTCCTTCATTGTAAATTTGGAAATCTCCCTTGGCTTATGAGAGTTTTTATTCTCCCAAACAGGTTGAAGATCCTTTCCGTAATACAAAGGAAGTTTATCTTTTTGAGGCAGAGAGAAGTCTGTGATCTCTTCTGAATATTCTCCTTTTGGATCTTTGGAACAACCGATTATAAGAGAGATCAAAATCAGACTAGAGAGTAAGATTTTAGAATAAGATCGTATTTCCATCTTCGTTCCCTCGGATCTGGCTGCATAATTTCCCGCCTGTCATTCCATAAGCGCGTCCATTATAGATCACGAAATTCATATATATCTGTCCGTTCTCTCTCCACATCTTCTTTCCGATCACTTTTCCATGATCGAATTTTGCATAAGAATACAAGGATCCTGAATTTCGCCATTCCCATTGGGGACCGTGAAACTGCCCTTGTAAGTATTCATTATGAAAACGTTTTTTACCGTCAGGGAACCAACCTAAGTGAGTTCCGATCTTCTTCCCTTCGGAAAATTCTCTCTCCGCTAAAACTTGGCCATTGGAATGAACATCTTTTTCTATTCCGTCAGGCAAACCGTTCTTATAAGAAGTCATACGAACGATCCCCAATTCTTCTGTCTTTGATTCCAAAAGTCCGTAGAATTTTTCTCCTCTGTAAAAAACGACTCTTCCATTTCGAGTGATAGAAGGATCGTTGCTTGCGACCCGAGCAGGATCGCAAGCGATTAGGAGAAAACAAATCGAAAGTAAATAGAACTTCAACAAAACCTCTGCTTAATCTACGGAACCTGGAGTTCCCTTGAAGTAACTTCCGATAATGTATCCGTTTAAGCCAGTATTGTTCTCCACGTGATAACAATAAGTTCCATCCGGAAATTCAGTAGGGGTGCAAGAAGTTGAATGAGTGGTGGAATCTAATGTAGGATAAGAACCTGATTGGTTTTTCTTTCCGTAAATCGGAAAACCATCCAACATAAGCCCTACCATATTACTATCGTCATTCGTGATTTTATAAGGTTCCGTATGATAATGGTATTTTCCAGTATTCTGAGGATGTCCTTGTGCCGGATCCATAGTGTAATATTCCGTGGAAAAAGAATCTCCAGGTGCCGCTTGGTTATTGAAGATCACAACGCCGAGTGTCGTAATTCCTACCGAATCCGTTCCCGCATTGGATTGGGTACAATCCGTAACAGTAGGAGTAGTCGGAATCGTCATCGTGATATTCTGAGAAATAATGGTATTCGGATTCGTATGAAAGCCGCCCGCGCTGTCTATCGCCTCGTTATAGCCAGAAGCCACCGAATAATAAGAACTTTTATGTGGAGGTTTATCGTTGGTTGTAATCACATAATTAGATCCGGAGACCGTCACTGTAACACAGTGAAAATTGGTTTTCATCCAGCATGGAGCCTCTGCAGCGATACTAGTGACACAAGTAGGACCGTTAAAACCCAAATCATCTGTTGCATCGTAAACCGCTGCCGGACAAGAAGAATTATCTGTAAGAGTTGTAGGCATTGTAGTGGTGGTTGTAGGCGTACATTGAGAAGCGGCCAACAAAACCGCGGCGGAAGAGAGATCAGTTCCTCCGGAGCTATCGCAGTTCCAGACAAAAGCTGCAACAACAGTCAATAGAAGAGATCGTAAACGAAGCATAACTACTCCAAACTCGTTAGTTTAGGTATAATCTACGAAATCTTTTGGGTGAATTCGACCGTCCCAATCGGCTCGAACCATATTTTTAGGATTTTAGGCAGATCCTACTTTGGAAATTTCTTCCAGATACTGGGTCGGTGTTTTTCCTGTGACTTTTTTAAAAGAAGTATTAAAAGTGGACTTAGAATTGAAACCATACTCAAGGGCTAGTCTCAAAAAATTAGGGCGTTCTTCTGAAATATTTTTCAAAGCGGAGATGATATCTTTGATCCGATACTCGTTAACAAAATTATAGAAATTTGTTTCCAGCGTTTCGCTTAATATTTGTGTTATATAGAACCTAGGAACTTCCGTATTTTCAGAAAGTAGATCGATGGAGAATTCCGAATCTTTATAAGGTTTTTCAGATTCCATATAATTTCGGATCTTAGAAAGATATTCAGGGACCATATCTTCTCTCAGACCGGACTTTTCATATTTTTTACGTTCTTCTTCTACTTCTTCCTCTTCTTCTTTGGAAGTTTTTTCCTTAAATGCGTGCAACTCCCGATGTGTGTAAACCACTGTTTGTCTAACACCAAACCAGCAAAAGAAAACGGAAAATGCTAATACTGCCGCTCCTCGAACTAATCTCGGCTCGTAAGTTTCAGGAGGAAGTTCTGTGAACAGTAAACCTTCTAACAAAAAATGAACTCCTGCGGATATTACGAATAGAACTAAACTCCAATACATCCATCGCAAATCCTTAATACTATCTATATTAGAAAAATGATTTACTATATTCTTCTTATGTCTGTTCAAAAGAAGAAATGTCCAAACGGAATACACTAGCATAGAAGTGACCAATAATCCGCCATTCGGATGGAATCCCCTACTCGGTCTATGCCAGTCATGAGGATAAAACTCTTCTTCAGGAGGTTGAAAGAAGAATAATCTAGATAAAAGTATAAGCAACAAGATCAGAAAAGGAACAAAATGAAGAAGGTCCACTCTTCTGAAACTTTTCCCTTCCGTTGTTAGATTTCCAATATACAATAATAATAATGGACCGTACGTATAAGGAAACAAGATCGTAAAATCCAAAAACTCAGGCCCCCATTCGAATCTATGAACAAGCAAATGTCCTAAATGAGGAGCCGCGAGGAAAATAGTAAATATTGAGTAGATAGAATCGAAAGAATATCTTGGGCGCTTAGTAAAGATCAGAAACGCGGAAAAAACGCAGATCGTAAAAGAGATGATCGGGATAGTAGGCACCATCATGACTAAATTTGACCCGGAAAATCACCCGGTTTGGTTCTCCATCTTCTATGTACCCAAAAATATTGTTCAGGATACAGCTTCACTTCTTCTTCTAATGCTTTCGTCCAAACTTCCGTATAATGACGGATTGCAGCTTCTCTATCGGAGAATGCAGATTTATCTACGAAGCCAAGATCCTTAACACGGACCATGACCTTTCCATTTTCTCCGCATAAGACTGAATAGAGTAACATTTTGGCGCCAGTCAAGTATGCCATCAAAGCGGGACCTTGGTAAGTAGAAGCCTTTCGATTGAAGAAATCCACAAAGATCCCGACCTTACCAGCATTCTGATCGGAACCGAATCCCACCCAATAACCTTGTTTTAACATTTTAGTAACTTGGCTGGATTCTTCCGTGGAGACTAACTTGATCCCATTCTTACTTCTTAATTTATGAATGAGTCTATCCACATAAGGATTTCGGACTTTTTTATAAATCCCTCCTCCCTTCATTCTGATCCCCATAAACTGCACAAGAATTTCCCAAGTACCAAAATGACCCGAGATCAGAACGACTCCCACTCCATCTTGTATTGTTTTTTGTTCGATCGCCAAAGACTCCGCATCATAAACAAGATACTTATCCATCCACTTACGACTCAAACGAGGAGCGAATAAAGTACCTGCAAGAAGATCGCCTATATGAAGAAAACTTTTCCATACGAGTTCCTTCTTCCTCTCTTCCGAATAATCCGGAAATGCATAAGAAATATTATCGTAAGCGATCTTACGATGTTTTTTAGCGAGTGGAAAAAGAAGACATACTAAAAATCTTCCGTAAACTAAGCAGGCTCTATAAGGTAGAATTCTGAACGGTAGATAAAATAAGTATAGAAAGATATAGGGAATAATATAGCGAACCAAAGTAGATCCAATTCTTGTTTTTCGAACATAAGGATTCAGTCCTTATTCTTTGACAAGCAAAAAGACCTCAGTTCATTTGGTACAATATTTCGAAAAGGATCTGCGTCCCTAATTTCAGATTTTCCAAACTAATACTTTCATTCTTACCATGAAGCATTGTAAGTTCTTTTTCGTTAAGAAGAACAGGGATCAGTCCGTAACATTCCATACCTATCTGACGAAAGTAAGCATTATCCGTTTTGCCTGGAGAAATGAAAGGGGTCGCAACACTTCCAGGAATTTTACGAGTCGCAACCGAAGCAAACCTTTGGAACAAGATCGAATCCAAAGTAGATATATCTGAAGGAACGATTGCTGCACGTTCAACTTCTACTTCGTATTTTTCTCCGATCTTTTGGATCTCTTTCAAATATTCCAAGGGGTCAAACCCAGGAAGAAGTCTAACATCCAATTTTGCTTCCGCAAGAGAAGAGAGCACATTATGACCTTTACCTTCATCTGTTTTTAGGCCTGAAACTGCTTTAGTATTTCGGGTGATCGCACTTAGCTGCCTGCTTGCGCGGATCGGCCCGTATAATAATCTTCTTAAGATTGGAATATTTGAATTTTTTAATATAAATGATTTAGGAAAAGAGCTGATGCTTCCCAACTGATAGAAAAATCCTTGGGTTTCTTCGGAAATACGGATGTCCGTATCATATTCCAAAACTTCGGTTAAAAATCTTAAAAGTCTTAGACTTGGATAATTTTGGCTGGGAGTGCTACCGTGTCCTTGCTCCCCTTTTGCCCTTACATTCAACCAAAGATTTCCTTTTTCCGCATATTGGATATTGAAGATGGTACTTCCCGGAATGGCAACGTCCTTAGTTCCAAAACTTCCTTCGTTCAGCATATATCCATAGCCTTTAAATAATTCAGGATGCGCTTTTAGTAAAAATCTTGCCCCTCTTTCACTTCCGGATTCTTCATCCGCCATACTTAAGAACATTATTTTTCTCTTAAGTGAGACAGCAGACCTCTTCAATTCCAAAAAGGAAACGATCTGCATTGCGATGAGGCCCTTACAATCCAAAGCCCCTCGTCCGTGAATTCTACCTTCTTTGATGGTTCCAGCAAAAGGATCTTCGGTCCATTCTTTAGGGTCTGCCTCGACTACATCCAAATGATTTCCTAAGATTAAACCTTTTTCGGAACTCGGAATGCTCGGAGTTAGTTCCGCAATCAAATTCACTCTATCTGGAAATCCAGGCTCAGAGATAAACTGAGTCTTGATCCCTTCTTTTTCGAAAATGGATCTGATATATTCTGCGGCTTGTTTTTCGTTTCCTCGAACAGATTTGATCCGGATCAGATCTGTAAGGATTTTAACTGCTTCTGATTCTCTCTTATCCCAAGACAGGATACGATTCTCTTCTTTAAGAGGAGTGTTTTTTATGGGAGATGTTACACATTGAAAGAAGAATAAGATAAAACAAAGGAAGAGAAATGTGCGAGAAGCAAACATTCGCCATTTCTAAAGCATAAGCGAGGAAACGTCCAGAAATTTAGAGAATAGAGGGAAAAGTAGCCCCAGGAGGACCCTGGGACCAAAACCAAACCAGGCTCATAACAAAGCCTACTTAAGAATTCGGTGGGTTTGTAAAATTTCCCTTATACTTTTTTTCTCAAACGTAGAAAAAAAGAATTATTTAGAATTCGCTGTCGCAGCCTCTTTTCCAGGTTTAAACCGGATCTTCCCTAAATACACCTTGGTTGTCAAAGAATCTCTTTTAGATTTTAAGAAGAAACCAAACTCCGGAGTCGCGACCTTATAACTCTCATATTCCGCAAAAATATCCAGATCCACTCGATTCACAGTAAACTCATCAAAATGAGGCAGATACTTTTCAGAGATGAGTATCATTCTTTCTCCATCCTTCTGTAGAGCTTCGAATAAAACTTCCGGATCGAATAAGGTACGAGTGATACGTTTAGAATAAAATGCATATGATCTTTTAGAAGCAGGGACTCCGAACATCAAAAACTTTTCTTTTCCTGGTTCTGCTTCCTGGATAATCTCACCTACTTCCTTAGAAGGTTGGTAAGAAACAAGTAATGGATACGCATACAAACTTACCAAAGTAAAGAAGAAGGAAACGGATACAACCAAAGTCCCAAGCACCGCGTCTATTTTGAAATACAACAGAACAATCGCCGCAATTCCTAGATAAATCGCCACCCAAACATAATAGGAAATCGGAACATCTAAAACCAAGATCGGAAATAAGATCCCTGCAAATACAAATCCTAAGCTAGTCAGATAAACTAAAATTTTACCTATAAAAGAAAGAGTTCCTTCCGGGCTTTCAATCAATTTAAGCAAAAATCCTGAACCCACAACTGCTCCTGCAGGTAGACACCAATAAATGTATTGAGGTAGTTGATATTTAGAAAAACTGATCAAAAACAAAAATAAGAATAACCAGAATGCAGGAACAAAATCTTTTTCCTTCCATTCATTTTTTCGAATATCTCCAAATAGGTTTTCGCCCTTCTCCTTTATGAATCCGTAAAAATTCGATGCAATCCAAGCTATAAATGGTAGTATAAAAATCCCGAATGCCCAAGAGAAGTTAGAATAGAAGAACAGAGGATTGAATTTTTGGTCATACATCTTGATGTAAAAACGACCGAAGGATTGGACCCAAAGGAAGAAATACGGCCCGTAAGTATTGAACTCCAAATACAAAGGAATGGACCATAAGAAAGGAGGAAGTAACGCTAGAATGCCGCCTGGGAAAAGTTTCATTCCAAGAAGTCTTTTCCAGTCCCTTCTAAAAAGAATGTCTCCGCCAATTCCAATACCAGGAATTACAACTGCGATCGGTCCTTTTGTGACAAACCCAAGTCCCATTGCAAGATACATCGCGTAATAGTAAGCAGGATTCTTTTTTGTTCCTAAATAATAAAAAGCGAATACTAAAATGATGTAAGGAGTTACATATACGTCAATCTTAGGATCCACCACCATCGCGTACAATCCGGGAGATAATGCGTATAAGAATACGGAAATCCAGGCACGCTTTACATTTCCAGAATATAATTTGGTAATCGTAAATACTCCCCAAAGGGAAAGAAGTGTCATCAGGATTGCAGGTAAACGGAATGCGTAATTATTCTGACCGAAAAGTGTAAAAGAAGAACTGATCTTCCAGAAAGTCAGGATCGGTTTGTCCAAGTATCTTCTTCCATTGTCCCGGATAAAAAACCAATTTCCGCTATCGGTCATTTCCCTACCGATCTCTGCATATTGGGAAGAATCGATATCGATCACATCCAGAGGAAATGTTAAAAATAAAGGCAGAACAGAAACTGCCAAAAGAAACCAAACAGAATATTTTACAAGCGGAACGTTTTTCCTATCTTGAACGAAATTCATATTTTTATAATACTCCAAACTTAATAGAAAAACGAAGGATCAATCCATGAGCCCGGATTCCATGAGGCAACGCGTAAATCCGGTACATGTTTTTTCGGACTCGTAACAAGGCATTGCGTATCCTTGTTCTCTCAAACATCCTGATTCACATTCAATCTGCATGAAACTTTTTTGAGAGGCTTCCATGGGCCCCTTGGATGCGAATTGTTTCTCCACACAAGAAGTGAAAAACCCGCAGATCTCTTGGCATTTTTGTTGGTAGGGATCCTTACAATCGGTGACACCGATCACAATCAAAGAAAATAAGAATAAGGTCGAAAAAAGGGACAGCCTCATTCCAGCTAAATTATTGGATATGGATCTAAGGTCAACTTTTTGCGGCGAGCATTCCGCAGGCACCGTTGATGTCTTTTCCAGGGGACCTTCTGTTCAGGATAGGGACTCCTGCAGGTTCCAGATGACGCAAAAACTCATCTATTTCCTGATCGGTGGGTCTTCTCCAACCGTGAAACTCTGTGTTCAAAGGAATTACGTTTATTTTACAATCCAATCTTCTTGCGATCTTCACCAATTTTTTGGCATCTTCGGCGCTCATGTTCACGCCAGGGATCATTACATATTCGAATGTGATCCTGCGTCTTAGGACTTTGGTATATTCTAAAGCGGCATCTAAAAGTTCAGGTAATGCGAACTTCTCCTCTATGTCCATGATCTCTTTTCTTCCGTTCGGATCCGGATGATTGAGTGAGATCGCTAGATTATAAGGTTCTTTGTTTTCAATAAATCTGCGGATACCGTTCACAACTCCTGAAGTGGAGATTGTGATCCTTTTAGCGCCCATTCCCAAGGCTTCTCCATCATGAAGAAGTTCTGCGGCACGCATTACATTAAAGTAATTATGCATGGGCTCGCCCATTCCCATAAAAACTATATTTGTAGCTCTATCGCCTACGATTTTTTCTACCTGGAGGATCTGATCTATGATCTCTCCCGCCTTTAAATTTCCCATGTAAGGAAGTTTGGCGGTGGCACAGAATTTACAATTTAAAGTACAACCGATTTGGGAAGAAATACAAATCGTCTTTCTTCCGCCGTCTCCGGAAGGGATCCAGACAGATTCAAATTCTTTTCCACTTCCGGGAACGGATTCGAATGTGAATTTTTGAGTGCCATCTACTGATTTTAAATGTTTAGCAACGCTGATGGAGGATAAGGTAAACTTCTCCTTTAATTTTTCCTTTAAGTCCTTTCCTATCGTAGAAAATTCTTCCCAAGACTCGTAACGATTCGCATACAATCCGTTATAAATTTGTTTCGCTCTAAAAGGTTTTTCTCCCAGTTCTGAAATGATCTGAATGAGTTCTTCCAGAGTATGACCCTTAACCGGAATTTTTCCGGCTACATTCTCTTGGATCTCAGAATCGATAATAGTCTCGTTCACTTGCAAGAATCCTTATATTCTTTTTCCGCGTCCGCGTATCCCAAATCCCAGGCCTTTTTATAATCCTTACAGGACTCCGCCTTTCTTTTCAAGGCAGCATATCCCAAACCACGATTAAAATAAGAAACGGAATCCTCAGGCAGAGCTTCTAAAACCTTAGAATAGGAAGCAACACTCTCTCTGTATTTTCCGGACGCGTAATTTGCAAAAGCTAAAGCAAAAACCGCTCTCGTATACTTAGGAGCTAAGTCCACGGATCTTTTAGCATCCACCAGACCTTCTTTCGATTTTCCTAATATACTTAATTGGATCGCTCTTTCCGCGAAAGCATAAGATTTGTCCAGTCCGGAGTCAATAGCAAGGTTCATATCTTCCAAACCTTCTTCTTTTCTTTCCAAACCGAAACGGCTTAATCCTCTGTAAAACAGAGCATCCAGATTTGTTTGATCCAAGGAATATGCGGAATCAAAATCGGTTTCGGACTCGGTGTATCTATTCAGATAATATTTACTTAAACCACGATTATAGAATGCGGAAGAATTTTTAGGGTTCACCGCAAGATAACGATCATATTGAGAGATTGCATTATCATATTCGGAAGCATTATAAGAATCTAAACCTTGTTGGAATAGTTCCTTTAATTCTTGGTCAGTAAGAGATTCAGGAGGAGCATTACGGCCCGCTGATTCCTTCTCCAATTGGTCCAGAAAAGAACTAACTGTAGCTGTTATCCAGAAAAACAACGCGTTAGGAGTTTCCGTTTTTACTTCCTGTTCTTCGGAGTTTGCCGGAGAACTTGCTTTTTCCGGCTCATTAGAAGAAACAGTCTCAGGAGAAAAGATCTGAAACCCCGCCAAAACCAAACCGACAACCAGGAAAATACCCAATACTTTCTGCATATGATTTGTATGACCGGATTTTAGAAGGAATACCAGCTTTTTTCCGGTCAGGAAACAGCAGAATCCGAATGTTCGGAAATTACTTTCCCGTCTTCCAAGATCATTCTGATAAGCCTAGTCATCTCCACGGAATATTCCACGTTTAAGTGTTTAGTCACACCTTCACAGAAACCGTTGATGATCAGAAGTTTTGCATCGTCTTCCGAAAGTCCTCTGGATTGAAGATAAAACAATTGATCCTCATCTATACGAGAAACAGTCGCCTCATAGTTCAACGTACCATTCTGCCCGCTTACATCATTATAAGGATAAGCATGAGATTGAGAACGATCGTCCATCATGAGACCATCACATTTTACATGGCTGTATGCGTTAGAAGATCCTGTGGTGAATTTTACCAAACCTCTGTAAGAGTTGATCCCTCCATCTAGAGAAACACCTTTTGCCAAAATATTACTGCGTGTGTTCTTACCTACGTGGATGATCCTTGCGCCAGTATCTTGGATCTGAGCAGAACCAGCAAAAGCCAAGGATAGAATATCACCTGTAGAATTATCACCTTGTAATACGATACCTGGATACTTGATCGTATTTGCTCCAATATTCACATCTGTCCAGGTGATATGAGCCGCTTCATGACAAAGACCGCGTTTAACGGTCCAGTTATACATATTCTTTTTCCAGTTCTGGATAGTAGTGTAGAATATTTTGGAATTCTTATGAGCGATCAGCTCAACCACAGCAGTATGAAAATTTGTGCCCTTATCTTGCACGGAAGAACATCCTTCCGAATATTCCAACTCTGCTCCATCTTCCGCGATCAAAAGAGTTCTTTCATATTGACCGGAAGAAGCTGCACTCACTTTGAAATAAGCCTGTAAAGGCATAGGAGTCTTGACACCTTTCGGAACATAAGCGAAAGATCCTCCGGAAAATACTGCGGAGTTTAATGCGGAGAATTTATTGTCTCCGATAGAAACAACAGTTCCGATATATTTGCGAACGATATCAGGATATTCACGGATCGCAGTATCTATATCACAGAATATAATTCCTAGATCTGTAAGTTCCTTTTTGACGTTAGCGTAAACAGTCTCCGAATCTTCCATGGCTTCGATCCCGGCCAGGTATTTTCTTTCGTGTTCAGGGATCCCAAGTCTTTCAAAACTTTTTAATACTTCAGGATCTACTTCGTCCCAGGATTTTTTCTTTTTATGATTTGCGCCTATATAATGTACATACTCGTCTATATCCACTTTAAAGTTGGGAAAAAATCCCCAACTAGGCATAGGCTTACTTTCATAAATTTTAAATGCCTCTAGACGGAATTCGGTCAGCCAAGCAGGCTCATTTTTAATATGGGAGATGGACTCCACCACTTTGCGTGTAAGTCCTTTGGGAAAATTATCCGCACGATAATATCTATCTTCGTCGGAAATGATCTCAAGTGCTTGTGCCATAATATTCTTCTCCCCATATCTTAGACTTATAGAAGAAAAGATGCAACCCTTTCCGAAAGTCTGAAGTGCGAGTTTTGCTAAGGATGTGGGCTATATAACAAGATTTTAAGGGGAAGGACGGGTGACCAGGAGAAATTAGAAAGGAGAATCCGGTCCTAAGACCGGATTTCCGTGAGAATGGATTAGTTTACCGCAGAGAAGTATTCTTTGGACTTTTCTGGATCCGCTTTCATGGTTTTCTTTCCTTCGTCCCAGTTTGCAGGGCAAACTTCGCCGTGTTTTTCCACGTATTGGAAAGCTTTTACCAAACGAATCGCTTCGTCTATGTTTCTTCCTACAGGAAGATCGTTGATGGTAGACTGACGGATTACTCCTGCAGGATCGATGATGAAGGTTCCTCTCAAAGCCATTCCGCCTTCTAAAAGAACTCCGTAATCTCTCGCGATTGACTTAGTTATGTCAGCAATTAGAGGATATCTGATATCTCCCAATCCGCCTTGTTTACGAGGAGTGTTCTTCCATGCAAGGTGAGTAAAAGCGCTGTCTACGGAAACTCCTAGAACTTCCGCTCCGATTTTTTTGAATTCGTCTAGTTTTGCATCATACTCGATGATTTCAGTAGGACAAACGAAAGTGAAGTCGAGGGGCCAGAAGAATAGAACAACCCACTTTCCTTTATATTCGGAAAGTTTGATTTCCTTGATTTGCTGGCCGATTACGGCTTCTGCTTTAAAGTCCGGTGCGAGTGAAGTAACTTGAGGCATTTTGCTCTCTCCTATTTAGAATCATTCTAAATTTAGACAGCCAGGAAGGAAAGCAGTTTTTCTTTTTTAGGAAATAAGAGAATTTTTTTCCAGAGAAACTTCTCTGCCAAATTTTCAGCCTTTGGCCATTAAGTATTTCTCCATAAACTCAGTGATATCCTTGATGTTCCGGTTGATCATCTTTCTGAGTTCAGGAGGAATGTTTTGCGATTTAATAACACGATAATAATTCAAAGCATTCTTCAACATTTTACGACGAGCGAATTCTTGGGCCTTGACTTACGATTTTGGAAAGATACCTCACTCATTCAAACTTTCTAAGAATTACAGTATTATGGAATACTCAT
>NZ_NPDL01000015.1 GCF_002811475.1 Leptospira hartskeerlii | reverse complement strand
GTTTCCGATGAAGGACATTCAGCCGGGCACTCTAGAGTAGAAGCAATCGTACAAGACGATGTGATCGGAGCATTGCTCGGAACCGTTCGTCACGATAACCGAGGATATAGCAGCTTCCCGTATTGGCCTGCGAACAATAGCTACACTCACCAAACCATGTATTATGAATGGATCAAACGCGCCTATGAAGGCGGAATGAGAGCCATGGTAGTGCTTGCAGTAAATGGTGATTATATGTTCGGAGCTACGGATAACGGACTTCCGGACATCATCAAAGGAATAGCGATCGCTACCGATCCAGTTTATGATCTAAACGATATGAACACTTTGCGCAGACAAACACAAGCTGTGTATGATATGCAAGCATGGATCGATGAACAAAGCGGCGGTCCTGGACAGGGTTGGTTCCGTATCGTAAAAACTCCTGCAGAAGCACAAAGTGTGATCTCAGGCGGTAAACTTGCAGTGGTCTTAGGCGCGGAAGTTGACTATTTAGTAGATTGTACTGGAAGCAACTGTAACGACTCCATGATCACACAAGGCGTGCAAGAGCTATATGATTTGGGGCTACGCTATGTGTTCCCTATCCACTTAAAAACCAACGGATTTGGTGGAGCAGGTCTCTACAATATCCTAGGAAGTGGAACCAAGTATGACTGTAAACATTACGGACAGGATTGTAACACTGCAGGCTTAACCACTTACGGACAGAAAGTCCTGAAAGAGTTGATGAAAAAAGGAATGATCATCGACGTTGGTCATATGTCTGCAAAATCCTTGGACGGAGCGATTACTTTCGCGGAACAACAGTCCTATCCAGGTATCGTAACTGGTCACACAGGTGTTTACGATATGGCGAATAAAGGAAATCGTCACGAGGCAAACCCTACCGGTGCTGCACTCAAACGTATCAGTACTTTAGGTGGAATGATCGGGCTTATAACCGGACAAGGAAATCTGGAAGAAGTAGGTGAGTGGAGACAAAATAGCGACGGCTCTTATATCGCTCATGCTTGCGGTGGAACCAGCCAAACATTCGTTCAGTCTTACCAATATCTCAAAAATCTAATAGGTGATCCTTCTTATGATGGTAGGATCGCTATCGGAACAGATTTTAATGGATTTGCTCACATGCCTGGACCTCGTTATGGAACTCGTGCTTGTCCTGGAGGAACTTCAGTCATTGCTCAGCCGGAAGCTTCTAAAGTAGGATATCCATTCTCTCCGGATTCTTCCATTAGATTAGCGGCGACTCTGGCTGCTTCTCCTTCTCTTGGAAAATATTCCTTCGGGAATCGGACATTCGACTTCAATACGGAAGGTGCGTCCCATATAGGGCTCATGCCTGACTTCTTTGAAGACTTGAGACAACAAGGACTCAAACGTTCCGATCTGGAGCCTGTCTATAGATCCGCAGACTTCTTCACCACAATGTGGCAGAACGCGGTAAATAGAAGCGGAAGTATCCAGTAACTAAACCAAGGCCCGCAATCAAGCGGGCCTTTTTTGTATCTAAAACTCCAAAAGAAAAAGTTTGGTCTCTGGAACGAAAAGTGAAGAATAGGTTCTAAGATAAAAAGAGCTTATTTTTATGAGGCTTTTATTGAACCCTAAGACTCTAACTTCCTTATTCCTCTTACTTACTGTAGCTTGTTCCAATGGAGACACAGATTCTACGGATGATACTGCGGCTAGTTTACTATACTCTGCTTACGGCGCCAGTTTCACCCCGGTGCCGAGTGGAGGATGTGCTGATTCTGCAGTTCCCACGATCGTTACTGGAGGATCCAATACATTCTCCGGAGCAAGTTATTACTATTATTTCTATTCTTTTACCGGAAACGGCGCAACAAATACCTTCAATGTTAGTTTTACAAGTGGGGAAGCCGATTTGTGGATCGGTACGGAAAATTCCGTACTAATTCCGACGGATTTCAGTCAGGTAGAAGTTAGAAGTGAGAATATAGGGACCGAATCCTATTCCGGGGTAAGTACTACAAACGGTTCCACCCGCTGTTTGGTCATTCCGGTCACGAATGCCGGAACCATTACTTTGTCGGTACAGTGATCCCGATTAAACCGTTCGATCTATTTAGGAAATTAAAAATTTCGTAAATTTTCTTCTTGCTTTCCTGAAATTAAAAATATACTTCCTCAGATTCTATTTTTGGAGCAAAACGAATGGAAGAAAATTCAGGTTCAGGAATCGGTTTGATCATAACCGCAATCGTTTATATAGCGATCATTGGAGTATTCCTAGTTTCCTTATGGAAAATTTTCGAAAAAGCAGGAAAGCCTGGTTGGGCAGGGATCATTCCTATCTATAACCTTTATGTATTAATGGAAATTATTGGAAGACCAGGTTGGTGGTTGATCCTATTTTTCATTCCTTGCGTTGGTATCGTTATCAGCATTATTACCGCTATCGATTTAGCAAAATCATTCGGTAAAACTGCGGGTTATGCAGTACTTTTCATTTTTGCGGTCGGATATCCGATATTAGCATTTTCTGATGCAAAATATGTGGGACCAGCTGCAAAATCAGCTTGAGAAATTTCTAATATTAGAAGCCGAGCCTGTTTCAGGTTCGGCTTCTAATTCTATGTTTCGTTCGTTCCTTCCGCTTATATTTTCCTCAATTGTCTTCTTATTAATAACAATTGCGATTTCTTTTCTGTTACCATTAGATAGCGAATCGGAACATTGGTTTACGATCTGCTGGTGGAAACATTTAACAGGTTGGGATTGTCCTGGCTGCGGACTAACTAGATCTGTGATCTGTTTTTTTAGAGGAGATTTCTCCCAGTCTTGGGAATATCATCCGTTCGGAATTCCGGTCTCCATTTTAGGATTTTCCGGTTTGATCGTCCGCTGGAATTTCGGTAAACAGGTTTGGAGAAAAATTTTAGAAAATCGTTTTACTGAATTTTTTGCGTATTTGGGAGTTATTTCAATTTTTGTTTGGTACTATATCAAACATTTCTATTAAAATAACTCGTCATCGTCCGACGGTGGTGTCGCCGCTCTAGAAGAAGTTTCCGACTTAGGACTTGCAGTTTTCTTTTGGGTCTCTCCGCTTCCTGATTTGGAAAGATATTCAATTTTTCCTTCGGCTTCCGCAAGGATGGATTGGCAAAGGATCTTTAGTTCCATCCCTCTTTCATAAGATTTAATGGATTCTTCTAAGGTCAATTGTCCTCTTTCCAAATTTTCTGCGATCTGCTCCAATTCGGTTAGGGCTTGTTCAAAACTGATTTCTGTCTTTTTGCTCATTGTATTTCACCTTGGTAAGAAACCCGAATCCTACCTTCCGCCAATATGACCTCTAGTTCTTCCTCTTTCTCCAATTGTGTCGGAGATGTAACGACTTTTTTTCCTTTCTTACGGACCACAGAGTATCCTCTTTTCAAAGTTCCTAAAGGGGAAAAGCCTTCTAACTTTCCGGAGAGAAGTTGGAACTCCTTCTTCTTTCTTTCCAAATGGGATTTAAAAGAAGTTAAAAGTCCTGTCGATACAGGGCTAAATTTATTCTGGGCGCTCATCAAATAATTTTTGCCCAATAGATTTATTCTAGAATTGATCTCGTCTAGTTGTAAGATCCGATCATTCAACATGGATCTAGGATCTAAGAATGCTTTTTTATTCGTGAGTATCCTTAACTTTTCTTTTAGATTGCCAGCCTGATTTTTTAAAGCGATCTTAAGTCGTACTTCAAATTCTGCAAGTCCCGATTCTACTAATTCCATTTCCGGCACGGCCATTTCTGCAGCGGCCGTAGGAGTAGGAGCAAAATGATCCGCAGCCAAATCCGAAAGAACGGAATCTATCTGGTGCCCAACTGCAGAAATAATAGGAACTCGGCTTTCTGCAAATGCGAGGACCACTTTTTCGTCATTAAACGCCATCAAGTCTTCAGTACTTCCACCGCCTCGACCTGCAATGATCAGATCCACGTCCCACTTAGGGTCATTTAATTGTTTGATAGCAGAAATAATGGATTCGGGTGCTCCATCTCCCTGAACAAGGCAAGGAGAGATCAAAATATCTATATTAGGAAATCTTTGTTTAGAAATACGAATAATATCTTCGATAGCCGCTCCGGTAGGAGAAGTGGCAACTCCAATTCTCCAAGGAAATGCAGGAAGCTTCCTTTTTCTTTCCGGATCAAATATTCCCTGCGCAGCAAGTTTTCTTTTTAATTCTTCTATTTGAAGTAGAAGGTCCCCTTGTCCTAACTCTTCTATTTTAGAAATATTTAAATTATATTGGCCCCTAGGTTCATAAACGGAGATCGCACCGAACGCCTTGATCTCCATTCCATTTTCCAGAGGTTTTCCCTTATATCTTCCATTACTATAAGAGAAAAAAGTACAGGCAATAAGAGACTTAGGATCTTTTAGGTTAAAATAAATATGACCTTGATGAGATTTGGAATAATTAGAGATCTCTCCTTGGATCCAGATATTCCGAAGAATGTCCGGACCGGTTAGAAGTTGTTTAACGATGGAATTGATTTCCGAAACGGAATATGTTTTTGTTTCTTCCATCAGAAATTAACTGGCAAAAAAGTCTTTTCTGTATAATTTCCAGAAGTCCCAAAGGATCACAACCATTGTGACCGCAACCGGTCCGAGCACCAGTCCCATGATCCCGAATTCCTGGATCCCTCCGATCAAAGACAAAAAGATTAGCAAAGGATGGATCCTAAGCTTTTTATCCAACATCTTAGGTTTTACAACATTCTCCAGAACGATATACAAGGTGAGGCCCATTACCATGAATAAGCTCGCACCTATAATATTATTCTCAATGAACATCAAATAAAGCCCGATCGGCAACCAAACAACCGAGGTTCCGATCACCGGGATCAATGAGAAGAATGCCGCAAGACTAGCGTATAAGAATGGATTGGAAATTTTTGCAAACAAAAGAAGAATATAAACTCCAGCTCCTTGCATAATGGAAACAATTAGATTTCCCTTAAACACTGTTTGAACCGCGGAGGCGACTTTTCTACCTACTTGTTCCTCTACTTCTGTGGAAAAAGGCAAATTATCTAAAATGAATCTTTCTATCTTTCTTCCATCTTGGTAGAAGAAGAACAAAAGTAAAAGTGAGAAGAACAGATTCATGATGATACCGGCAGGAAGATCAATAGAACCTAAAATAAAAGAAGAGGCATTACTCAAAACAGCATATAAACTGTCTAAGTTTAAGATATCTATATAATTCTTAGCAAAGTCCCCGTAAATTTCAGGAAGCTTGACCCAAAAGAAAGGATTATCCGTAAATAGATCGGTGAGAATATTCAAACTCATGATCGTATCGATGATCTTATCTTCAGAAAGAGAGATCCTGATCTTGAATAAAATGGAAAGAGATTCTTCGATCAATGTGCGGATCATAAAATAAGAAGGCAAAATTACGATCATACAAACGGAACCGATCATGATCCAAGGAGCTAATGGCTCAAACCTAGGACCGATCAGTCTTCTTAATTGTTTATATTGTTTTCGAGTGGCTAAATATAAGATCAAAGCAACAAGTGCGGAATAAAAATAAGGTCTTAAAACTACGAAGAGTAGAAGTCCTGTCCCGATACAAAATATACCTAAGATCAGGTTAAAAAGTTTTCGGTTGGTTTCCTGTCCTTCTTTGGGGGACATCAGAATCCTCCACTCGTGGTTTTCTGGAATAATTTTACGGTACTTCCTTTTTCTTCGGAATGGATGGTGATCGCCAGTATCTTATGCCGAAGAACATCCACCAAATACAAACTTTTCTCCTCAGATTTTTGGCTCTGTAAAATTTTATGGCCGAAACTGGAGATCAAATATTCGTAATATCTCTCCATAGTAGTTTTTGGAAGAGAAGTTTTAAAAACTACAACCGCTTCCTTATTATCCAAAAGACGATCCGCCTTTAATTCGGTAAAAAACAATACCTCAGAATCGTCCGGAACAAAATTACTAGGAATAGAAGAAGGCGCCTTGTACGGTTTTTCTACGATAGTGAGTTGGTTATGCCTGAAAATTTTAGGTCTGTCTTTGACCTTTTTGGTTTTTACAGGATCAGGACTCATCAAATCGGGCAATTTGGTATCCTGAGCAAAAATAGAAAGATTCCCGATCAGTAAAAATATTAGAACCGAACCGAGGACTTGCGAGAAACTACGGCCTTCCACGAAATTTAGTTGAATCTAACGCTTCCCCCTTGACAATCCTTTTCTAGATGCAATTCGCCGGATTCGATTTTTATATCCAAACTCTATTGGATTGGGTATCTGGTCTGCCCAGCGCCCTTGTCTGGTTTTTTTTCGCATTTTCCAATTTTACCGAAAACGTTTTTCCACCTTGGCCAGGAGATACGGTTACTGCATTTGGAGGATTTTTACTCGCAAGAGGTGCCTTAAGTTTTTGGGAACTGGTCTCAAGCACTCTGATTGGAAATCTAGCAGGCGCATGGGTCATGTATGCATTCGGCCATAAACTTTTGGAGTGGCTGAAGAATAAGAACTTCCCATTCAAATCGGAATTATACAACGAAGAATCCATCCAAAAAACCTTAGATTGGTTTTCTAGAAATGGAGTAGTCGTAGTGATCTTTTCCAGATTCTCTGCGGGGATCCGTTTCTTTGTTTCTATAGTTGCAGGAATGGTGGATATGAAGCCGATCTTATTCTTCTCTGCATTCACATTAGCAGTTACTATTTGGTGTGGGATATTGATTTACGGGGGATTTTATCTAGGATCTCATTGGGAGAAGGTCCTGGAATTTTTAGCTCTATATAATAAAATTTTTACAGGCTTCTTCGTGACAGCAGTTATCGGATTTATAATCTATAAAAAGTTTTTTGAAAAGAGAAAGGAAGCCTAGGCTTCCAATACTTCTTTTAAAGTTTTTACAAACTTTTTATGAATAGGATCGGTTTCTACTGGAAGTTCTAATTTTTTAGCAAGTTCCAATAGAACATTTGGCTCTATTACCTTTCCTTCGAACCATTGTCCTGCCATATCCCCTGAAATTTTCAAAACGGAAGAAAGATCCAAAATATCCCGTTCTACCATTACAAGTGCGAAACCCAGTGCTCCATCCGTAGGAATATAAGGTTCAATTCCTTCCATTTTCCAAGGATCTAAGCCGGTAGGAAGAGCGCTTCTCACATTCCATTTCATTTCTTCAGAAGGAGGACCAAGTTCCGTTTTATTTACCAAAACCAATTGAACCGGATTGATATCTCCGTGGATCCTGCGATTTTCTTCTGCGAGTTCTCTGATAAGTTTTGCGTTATCTCTAGTAATCGCATCTCTTCCGAGAAAGTTCAGCTTGTATAGGTAATCCTCTAATTCTTTGCCTTGTAATGCCCCGGTTAGAATAAACTGGTAGAGTATAAAGATCAGATAATCACTTTCAGTATTATCTCCGAGTAAGATCTCCTTGGAATTCGTAGGAAGATAGATCCTATCTCGGAGAAGGATCGTAAGTTTATATGCCAATTGATCAAATAAACTTTGAAAAGAAGATCCTGCAAATTTACGAACTCTTTCCACAGCTCCCCAAAGACCTTCCGTCAAAAATCTAGTAGGATGAGAAAGAGTGTCCCAAAACTTATCCACCATTCCTTTCAAAGTGCCTTCCAGATACTTTAAGTGAAGTGATTCTGTTTTAACACCTTGTGTCCTGAATGTAGAAAGCAAGGTTCTTCTGAAAAAATGGGGACTCGCAGAAATAAAACAAAGTGGAGAATCCGACGTAGCCTCTCTCAATTCCTTAAATAAAGTAGGCATACCTGGCAAAGGCAACTTCTGCTCAGGTGTTTCGAATAATGTGGAAATTTTTCCCTTATTGGAATGAATGTCGGTGGCAAGATAGGTCTGATCAATATCGGAAGTCGTTACGATCCCGGTATATTCTTCGGATAAAATACGTAATGCACCCATTCCGATCAGGCTCTGGGAGACTAACTCATGTTTGCCGGGAGTGTTTAAATAGGCCAAGTCCTTTCCAAACTGTCTATAAGAGTCCGGTTTTAGAAAATGAATATGGAACGTATAATTTCCCGGAGCCAAAGGAAAAGTAAACTCATGAAAGAAAAATCCACTTTCGTCTCCTCTGATTTCAGGAGAACGATGTAACACTTTTCCAGACTGATCCACAATTTCAGCGAGAAGGATAGGCTTACGCACTGACTCGAGTCCGTAGTCTAAGAATGGAGTGATCTCTTTTTCTTGTCCTTGGAATAAGCCTGTGAGAAGGTCCCATTTTTTAGGATCCATCATTTCTTCGCTGACGGAGATATCTACTACCTGTCCTCGGATATAATAACGGTTTTCTCTTCCGAGAGTTCCTCCGCAAATTGCGGCCCTACGTTTTTCCGTATTCTTGGAAATTTTGCGTTCTGTTTCTTCCGTCACAAGCTTGCAGGATTCCTTTTTAACATTTTGGGAAAGGAAAACTCTACCATGGGCCTTCTAAAGGGAAAGCAAAAATCCAATTTCTTTGTTTTCGAGAGAAAAGGTCCGCCTAGGATGGTCTTAGAATGGCGAGAGGGAAACATTCTGACGGGAACCGAAAAGGTCCCAAGTCGATTTATATCCGCAAAATGAGATATGAAGAGGCGTATCGGCTTTTGGACCGGGAAATCCAAGCCGCATTCATGAAAGGGGAAACCCTGGTAGAAGTTGTACACGGGATAGGCGAGGGAATTTTGAAAAAAATGACCGACGACTATATCCGAGCACATTCCTTTCTGAAAATTTTAGAAGATGGGGGACTTCACCTGGCAAATAACCCAGGTTCCACACTTGTGGAGATCATGGGCCCATCCTCGGAAGATCTAAAAAAGTATTTAAAATAAATGGGAAACACAAGACCTAAAGTCCAAATCCTGGATGTAACTCTCAGAGATGGAGAGCAAACCAGAGGTGTAAGTTTCTCCGCTTCCGAAAAACTAAATATCGCAAAATTTCTATTACAAAATCTGAAAGTAGATAGAGTAGAGATCGCATCCGCTCGGGTATCTCAAGGTGAATTGGAAAGTGTTCGTGGGATCATGTCCTGGGCAGCTTCCGAAGGCTTAGAAAAACGGATAGAGATCCTGGGATTCGTAGATTCTCACAAGAGTGTGGATTGGATCCTTGCTTCCGGGGCTAAAACCTTAAATCTACTCACAAAAGGTTCCCTTAAACATTTAGAGGGACAGCTCAAAAAAACTCCAAAAGAACATTTTGAAGAAGTATCCGAAACCATTCATTACGCTAAGAAGAATGGCCTGGAAGTGAATATATACTTGGAAGACTGGTCCAATGGATATTTAAACAGCAAAGAATATGTTCTGGATTTTGTTTCTCATCTTTCCAAAGAACCATTAGGAAAAATTTTCTTACCTGATACATTGGGAGTTCTTTCTCCTGACGAAACATTTTCAGGGATTTCTCTTCTAACCCAAAAACATCCGGAGCTACATTTCGAATTCCATGGACATAACGATTATGATCTTTCCGTAGCAAACTGTTTATTCGCAGTCAAGGCAGGAGTAAAAGGATTACACGTTAGCGTAAATGGATTAGGAGAAAGAGCAGGAAATTCTCCACTCGAAGCAGTGATCACCGCACTTCACGATAAAGTGGGTGTATGCACAGATGTGGACGAAAAATCAATCTCTGAAGCAAGCAGACTAGTGGAAGTTTTCAGCGGAAAAAGGATCTCTGCCAACCGTCCAGTAGTGGGAGAAGATGTGTTCACCCAGACTGCAGGAGTCCACGCCGACGGAGATAAAAAAGGGAATTTATACGCAAATCCAATCCTGCCGGAACGTTTCGGAAGAAAAAGAAGTTACGCTTTAGGGAAACTTGCAGGAAAAGCAAGCATATCCGAAAATCTAAAACAACTTGGCCTTGTACTTTCTCCTGAAATCGAAAAAAAGGTTTTGGAAAAAGTAATAGAGCTTGGGGACCAAAACAAAAATATCACACCGGAAGACTTGCCATTTATCATTGCAGATGTTTCCGGAAATTCAAGCGTACAAGCGATCAAGATCACTGGATGTAAAATTAACTCAGGGATCGGGATCCGTCCAAAAGCAAGTATAGAATTAGAATATCATGGTACAAAATATTCCGAAGAAGGTGAAGGCGACGGTGGTTACGACGCTTTCATGTCTGCTCTGAATAGTATCGCTTCCAAAGCTGGCCTTTCTATTCCAAGACTAGTAGATTATGAAGTTCGGATTCCTCCCGGTGGAAAAACGGACGCACTCGTAGAAACAATGATTACCTGGAACAAAGCGCTGGAAAACCATGAAGAAGAAAATTTCAAAACCATGGGGATCCATTGCGATCAAACAGTGGCTGCTGTTTTAGCTACAGAAAAAATGCTGAACTTAATTCTTCCTACATGGCAAACTTAAAACTGATGATCGTAGGTCTGGGCAATCCCGGCCAAAAATACGAAAGAAACCGTCACAATATTGGCTTTTTGGTCTTGGACGATCTTGTGAAGGACTGGGGAGTGGACATGAATCATTCTTCCAAAGAGGCAAAAGGAAAAATGGACAAGGACGGAGTTTCTTATTATTTTCTAAAACCTTTGGAATACATGAATCTTTCCGGAAAAGCAGTCTCCGAACTCTCCCGTAAAAATGGGATCCCACCCGAGAACATCCTAGTCATTCACGACGAAGTAGACTTTCCATTCTCCAAACTCAAATTTAAACAGAGTGGCGGGAACGGAGGTCATAATGGGATCAAAGACATCTCGGAAAAATTAGGATCGCCTGATTTTTTCAGACTCAGATTCGGGGTAGGAAAACCGGGAGACAGTGCACTCACAGCAGGACATGTTCTATCTAATTTTAGCCAGGAAGAAATGAGTAAATTGCCCGAATTATTCGACCAGGCAAAACAAAAAATCAAGGATTGGGTCCGGGAAAGACAGATCATTTTTTCGAAAGCCTCCGATAAATAAACTATCCCGGTTAGCTAAACTTCTCCGGGGATTTTTATCCGGAGAAACCTGTGAGCGAATACGCGGTCAAACTTCCCCAATTTCCATCTGAAATCCTGAATTCTGCCGCATCTCGTTTTTACGAATATCTAAGAGTGGAAAAAAATTATTCCCAAAACACTCTTAATGCTTATCTCCTGGACTTGAAATCATTCTTCGAATTCTGCCTACAAGAACAGATCGAAATTTACCAATTAGAATCTGTGGATGTTCGTTCTTATTTCGCATTCCTTTCCAAAAACCAAGGTTTAGACAGAAGGACCCAGAGCAGAAAACTCTCCAGCCTTAGAACATTCTACAAAGTATTATTAAAAGATAATTTGGTTCCTGGAAACCCGATCCTTTCCGTTAGTTTTCCCAAAACAAGGAAACAGGTCCCTAAAAATTTCAGGATAGAAGAAACCGAAAGTATTTTAGAATACGAATATGAGAATGAAAACGCATCCGAAATTCTCAATGTCAGAGATAAAGCAATCTTGGAAGTTCTGTATTCGTCAGGACTCAGGGTTTTCGAGTTAGTCGATGCGACTTTAGTGCAATTATCTGCAGATCATACTATCTTAAAAGTCCTTGGTAAAAGAAGAAAAGAAAGATACGTATATTTAGGAAAAGAAGCAATCCAAAGTTTGAATGAATACTTGGATGTGCGCCCTAGATTTCGCCCCAGATCCGATGAAATTTTTCTGAATCAAAAGGGAAATAAACTGACGACCAGAGGGGTTCGGTATATTTTGAACGAGAGAAGGAAAAGAATGGGATGGGACAAACCCATTACCCCCCATAAATTCCGTCACACGTTTGCAACGGACTTACTCGATGCCGGCGCCGATATCCGCGCAGTCCAAGAGCTTTTGGGACATTCCTCTCTATCCACCACCCAGGTTTACCTGAGCGTGAGTAAGGAAAAGATCAAAGAGGTCTACCGTAAGGCTCACCCACATGCAAGACTCGATAAATCCAAATAAAATACATGCAACTACGATACTCTGCGTTCGCAAAGGCGGAAAAGTAGCGATCGCAGGCGACGGACAAGTTTCTTTCGGAAACACCGTCATGAAAAACACCGCTAAAAAAGTCCGTAAACTTTACTCTGACAAAATTGTATCCGGTTTTGCGGGATCCGCAGCAGATGCATTCACCTTATTCGAACTATTCGAAAAGAAAATTCATGAGTTCGGAGGAAGTCTTTCCAGATCCGCGGTCGAACTTGCAAGAGAATGGAGATCCGATAGAGCGCTTCGAAGACTAGAAGCGATGCTGATCGTAGCCGATAAGGACGAATCTTTTTTAGTTTCCGGAACAGGAGATGTAATTTCTCCGGACGATGGAATTTTAGCAATAGGGTCCGGCGGAAATTATGCACTCTCCGCGGCCAGAGCGTTATATAATCATACCGACTTGGAACCTTCTCAAATAGTAAAGGAAGCCATGAACATAGCTGCAGATATTTGTATATACACGAATCATAATATAATTGTAGAGGAAATCGGACAATGAGCGAATTCCTTCCCTCAAGCGGTGAGACCAAAGTAGGGGATGATGAACTCACTCCTAGACAGATCGTTTCAAAACTAGACGAACATATCATAGGACAAAAAAACGCCAAAAAAGCCGTGGCAATCGCTCTTCGCAATAGGACTAGACGCAGAAAACTAGATCCGGAACTAAGAGAAGAAATTTATCCGAAGAACATCATAATGATCGGCCCCACAGGAGTGGGAAAAACAGAGATCGCAAGAAGACTCTCCAAACTATGCGGTGCACCTTTCTTAAAAGTAGAAAGTACAAAATTTACGGAAGTAGGTTATGTAGGCCGCGACGTGGAAAGTATTATCCGAGATCTTGCAATGGTTTCTTTAAACCTAGTTAAACAAGAATTCAGAAAAGAAGTAGAAGCTAAAGCAAAGGAAAGAGCGGAAGAAGCGCTGTTGGATATCCTACTTCCTTTCCCGGCCAAAACTTCTATAGCAGATCCTCATCCACCTTCCATCGGATTTTCCACGACCGAAGCAGATGAAGAGAGAGAAAAAAGATTTTTAGAAACCCGAGAGACTATGAGAAAGAAGCTTAAGTCCGGGAAACTAAACGAACAAATTATAGAGATAGATATTCCTCAAGCAGGTCCACAAGGGCTTCCAATGCTACAAGTATTTGGCGCCGGAAATATGGAAGATCTAGACAATCATATCCAAAATGTTTTGGGCGATCTAATGCCTAAAAAACAAAAAAAGAGAAAATTACCGATCCCTGAAGCTCTCAAAGTTTTAGAAGAAGCAGAAGCAGAAAAACTTTTAGATCCAGACAAGTTACAAAGAGAAGCCCAAAAACGAGTCGAAGAAATGGGCATAGTATTCTTAGACGAGATAGACAAGATCGCAAGTAGAGAAGGAAGAGCAGGAGCTGATGTTTCGCGAGAAGGAGTACAAAGAGACTTACTTCCAATCGTAGAAGGTGCAACTGTAAACACGAAGATCGGCCCGATCGTAACGGATCATATTCTGTTTATCGCGGCAGGTGCATTTCATATGTCTAAACCTTCTGATCTTATTCCTGAGTTGCAGGGACGTTTTCCAATCAGGGTAGAACTAGAAAAATTATCCATGGATGATTTCGAAAAGATCTTAACTGCTCCTAGATCTTCTTTAGTAAAACAATACCAAGCATTACTCGAAACAGATGGTATTAAAATTGAATTTGCGCCGGACGGGATCAAAGAGATCGCAAAGATCGCTTATGACATGAACGAAAAACATGAGAATATAGGCGCGCGTAGATTAAACACCATCATGGAAAGACTATTAGAAGATCTAAGCTTCGAAGGTCCGGATCTACCGGAAAACCAAAGAAGCCTCACCATAGATAAAAACGCTGTCGAATCCAAACTAAAAGGGATCGTAGAAGATAAAGACCTAAGTCGTTATATTCTTTAAAACGCCATTTCGCGTAATGCAGCTAAAGGATATCTCATATATACAGTGGTAGTTCTGGATCCGGAAGTGATCGTCAAAAGATCTAGAGGATTCAGACCCATAGTATAATAACCTTCGTCGATCATCGCGATCCCGAAACCCGCACTTTCTTTTTCGTCCAAAAACTCAGGACGGAAGAAGTCGGCAGAATTTCCTTGGTCGAACAATTGTTTATGGCGAATACGAGATTCTTCGATCCGTCCAAAATCCATATTATGGATCGGAGAATCGTTACGGATCCTGAAATTTAATTCGTCTTTGGTGATCTTGATCTTAACAGAAATTCGCATTCTGTTTTTCTTAAGTTTATAACGTACGTCGGTTAGAAATTCCTTCTCTTCGTCTTTTAAGATCTGTTTTTTAGCGCGGATCCTATCTTCTAATTGAAGAATACTCTGGACCTGTCTTTTGATCTTATCTGGAACCACATATCGATGCATCGCGTCACGAAGAGGAGAAGTATCCATGATGATCTCAAGTAGTTCTTCAGCTTCTTCTTGGGTCTCACCGAGCCTTTCTATTTTTTTCAGAAGTTCGTCTCTGAAAATAATATGGCGGATATTTCCTTTGATCGCGTTTAATAATGCCTCCATGAGTCCGCTGAATAGATGAAATGCAGCGAGAGGGTTGGCACCGATCTCTTCTAAAAGACCGTTAACGAGTTCGGAAAGAATATCCCTGGTAGGTTTTGTGAGACCTTTCAGTTCTAAATGGAAGAACCTTCTCTGTTTGAGTTCTTCTATATTTTGGAGGATTTGAGCCCCTTTGAGGACAGATTTCTGGTTTGCCATAGGAGGGAACTTAGAAAATTTAGTACACGTTGGCTTGTGGACTCTATACGGCAAGCTGGTTTTAGAGAGATGGCATCAAAAACCGAAGATTTCGAACTGATTACTCCAGACCTGGGAGATACCGACAAAATCGAACTAGTTCGATGGAATTTTCGGTTGGGAGACAGGATCGATGAAGGATCGGAAGTCTGCGAATTAGTCACGGACAAGGCTTCCTTTCCAATGGAATCTCCGATTAGCGGAATACTAGCGAGAATCGACAGAGAGAAAGGTTCCATCATCAAAAAAGGAGAAATTTTGGGAATGATCCGGAGGAAAGTTTCCGAGTGAAATTGGTCCATTTATCGGACCTGCATTTTCCCGTAGCACTTCCTTTCATGACTTTGAAGGGTAAGATGATCCCGGGATATATGAACTATACCTTTCGGCGTATGAGAAAGTATCCGATTTTTCTCTGGGATGCAATCGTCAGAAAAGTAGAATCGATCAATCCGGATATAATTGTTATCTCAGGAGACATCACAAATGTTTCTCATCGGACAGAATACGAAGAATCCAAAAAGATCCTAGCGCCTGTACTCGGGGACAAAACATTCATGATCCCTGGAAATCATGATCGGTACACGAGTATTGCAGCAGGAACAAAAGGATTAGATCTACCTTATTATGAAAAATTTTTCTCACCTTGGATGGGAGAGAGTATCCCTCTTCAAAAAGATTATCTGCGGATCAAAAAAATAGGAAAACTAGCTCTCGTAGGCTGGGACTCTAATATGCCACTCTCTGTACTGAACGCGTATGGATATGTCGGAGAAGAGATAGTACATTCTACATTGGAATATTTGGAAAAAGAAAAACTGGATCAATATATTCTAATCTGCCATCATCCGATCTGGAATCCTCCGGAACGCCAGGAAAGCTCCGGTCATAAAATGAAAAACAGGGAAGAAATCGCAGAACTTCTGAAAAAAAGGCCACCTTTAGCCTATTTACATGGTCATGTACATACGAACTGGGTCAAATATCCGGATCCAGAAAAACCATACTATGTGATCAATTCAGCATCCAGTACCAGAATTTCAGACAAAAGACACCAAAGCGGTTTCCATCTGATGGAATGGAACGAAACGCAAATTAATATCAAAAGATTCACTTTTTCTAATGAAGAAGGTGAATTCACTGAAACACAAACGATCTCATACCAAGAAAAGGAAACAAATGGCCGGTAAACTCCAACCAATCGATATCCAAAGAGAACTCACAAAAATCAAACATCCAGAGCTAAAAAAAGACATCGTATCTCTCGGGATGATCGGTTCTCTAGAAATCGGAGAAGAAGAAACAAGTATCCTAGTCAAAACACCTAGCCAAGACAGAAGGGTACAAATCGGATTAGAAGCACAGATCCGTCAGACACTTTCTAAAAAAGAAGGAGTCGGAAAAGTAAAGATCAAGTTCGAAGTAGATCCTAAAATGACCTTGGATGATTCCAATAAGATACTCGGGGTCAAAAAGGTAATCGCGATCGGTTCCGGAAAAGGTGGGGTCGGAAAATCCACAGTCACAGTAAACCTTGCATCTGCTGCAGCCGCAATGGGATACAAAGTGGGAGTGATGGATGCGGATATATATGGACCTTCTATCGGAAAAATGTTCGGAGTCAACGGCAAGGTTGCACTCAAAGCAGAAGAAGATAAAATTTATCCATTAGAAAAAGACGGACTGAAGATCATATCCTTCTCCTTTTTAATAGAAGAGAAACAACCAGTAGTATGGCGGGGTCCAATGCTCGGAAAGGCGGTAGAACAATTTCTATATGATATCGTCTGGGGAGAATTAGACTTCTTATTTATAGATCTTCCACCGGGAACAGGAGATGTACAATTATCTCTTGCTCAGCTCATAGATTTAGACGGAGCAATTTTAGTAACCACGCCACAAACAGTAGCACTTTTAGATGCAAATAGAGCCGCATCTATGTTCCAACAAGTCAAAGTACCTATACTAGGTGTTGTGGAAAATATGAGTGAATTTGTGTGTCCAAATTGTGGACATGCTTCTGCGATTTTTTCTAGCGGCGGAGGTCAAAAATTAGCAGATTCTGCCGATACAAAATTCCTGGGAGGGGTCCCACTTACTATGGATGTAATGAGTGCTGGAGAAGCGGGAAAACCGCTGGTTTTTCAAGAACCTGACGGAATTATCGCAAAATCCTATAAAAACATACTCCAAAACCTGGCTGAAGAGATAAAAAAGTGGGAATAATACTCTGGGGCCAGTCAGTTAGTACAGAGGGAGGCAAACCGTGAAGTTCGAAAAAGGCACAGAGAAGAATCCATCCGGAAACCTCATAGTATATTGCAACGTTGTTGGAGAAAATCCGCTATTTCCGGGCGGCAAAATTATCGCTTCCAACGTAGTGGTTAGTTTCCTCCGAATTGGAGAGAACTTTCCTGTTGTAACATTTCCTCCTGTCTCCCTGGACAGTTACGATGATCTAAAAAGGATCATCACAGATCATTACGATAAGTATGATGTGGTAAAGATCAAAGACTTCGAAATGCCAGCGGGCCAAGAAGATTCCAATTCTTATATTAAAGAAAGAATGGATCATTTCGAAAATGTAGTTATTCGATATGTAGAACTATGTAAAAACAGAGAAGGTGGATCTTTCCCTGTTCAGGAAAAAGAACCGGAAGGTGTTAGAGACTATCTAGATGCCTTAGCAAATCTTTCTTTAAAAGTAAGACGCTCTAGCGGGATCGCGAGAGAAGCTTCTCTTCTTCATATGGAAAGACTGGTAGAAACTTTTTCGGGAAAACACCCTGAGTTCGATCTTCATAATTTCCGCAAAGCTTTGGAAGTTCCGGGCCAAACCGGAGAAGAATTAGTCGGTCTGTATCTGCAAAAGTTCAATGCCATTTCTTACGAAAGATACGAAGATGCTTCCGATCTAAATAAAAAGATCCAAGCATTAGAAGCAGTTTAATTCCTTAAGACCATTCGGGGTCAGCCGGCCCCGGATTCTTTCCTTTTAATCAATAATTGTTTATGGATTCCAACGAGGATAAAAATCTATCTCTTTTCCTAAAAGTCTGAAAATCCGAGTCGCCATAAAATCCCCTAAATCTTCTAAACTTTGGGGCATTTGATAAAAACCAGGAGAAGCAGGAGCGATGATCGCACCTGCATCATGCAGAGCTAACATATTTTCCAAATGAATACGATTGTAAGGCGTTTCTCTAGGAACTAAGATGAGCTTTCTTCTTTCTTTTAAGGTTACGTCAGCCGCTCTTTCTATCAAGTTTTCAGTGATACCGATGCGAATCGCAGCTACCGTTTTCATAGAGCAGGGAAGCACAACCATTCCATCCCAAATATTGGAACCGGAAGCTATATCTGCACCTATATCTTCGAATTTTCTAAGATGAAATTTGTGAGTTTGTTTTGGATTCCATTTTTTACGTACAAATTCTATGATATCTTCTCCTGTTTGTACATTCGTTTCATATTCTTCTTTAAAAACTCGAATAGAAGCAGGGCTTGGAACAAACCAGGTTTCTCCAGGAATTTCCATAAGAGCTCTAATAAATCTGGCAGCATAGATGGAGCCGCTTGCTCCAGCCATTGCAAGTACCAGTCTTAAAGGTTTTTCTTCGCTCATATTAAAACCTGGAAAAAAGAGAAACTAAGCCTGGACCGGTTTCTGCCAAAATTCCTAAAAAGATCACAAGAGAGATCCAAGAATGGATCTGATAAAAACTAGGTGGAAAGTTCCCATCCTTATTTTCGGAGGCGATCTTCTGTTCTCTAAATAATAAATATGCTACAAATACCAGAAACGCCCAGAAAGCTCCTTGAAAACCTGCATACCAGGCTGCCACAGCGAGAAAAGAGACAGAAAGAATATGAGAAATTCTTGATATTATAAAAGAACCTTTCTCCCCGAAACGAACGGGAACTGAATGAAGACCTTCTTTCTTGTCAAATTCTCTGTCCTGCAAAGCATACAGAATATCAAATCCTGCCAAATTGAAAGCGAGTCCTAAGGTCCAAAATCCTGCGATCCAAGAAAATTCCTCTCTGATAGCGATCCAAGTTGCAAGAGGAGCAAGACCGATTGTCAATCCCAGATAAAAATGGCATAAGAACGTAAAACGTTTTGTATAAGAATAAGTTAATAGAAGAAATAGAGTTGGAAAAGAAAGATAAAAAGAAAGTGGATTTAAGAACCAACTTCCTATAAAAAATACGAAAGAAGCTCCTAAGATAAAGACCACTGCCATAAAATCCGAGATTTGACCGCTTGGGATCTCTCTATTTGCCGTCCTTGGATTTTTAGCATCAATCTTACGATCTGCCCATCTATTAAATCCCATGGCTGCACTTCTTGCTCCAACCATACAGACTAAGATCCAAAATAATTTCTGGCCCATGGCGAGAAGAGAAAGACTTGGCTCTTGTAAGATTGCGAGAACGAATGCGATCCCTGCAAATGGAAGAGCAAATAAAGTATGGGAGAATTTTATAAAACGACCGTATTTGCCTAGAGCAGCAAGAGTATTGGAAGCCATCAGAGGAAGTCTCATAGAATACTGTTAGTTAGAAAGCAGATTTTTTAGAACCAAAACGAAAATGGATGATTTTTTGACCTCCTGGGGAAATCATCGTATCTATGATCCAAAACACGGATACCAAGCCAAATCCAAACATTTCTTCGGAGGAAATTGATTCTCTATTAACTGAGATCGTATCTTCTCCTTCGCTACACTTTAAATGGTTAAACACTCTTTCTCTTTTGGAACATATCGGTTCTCGTAAAATTCATACAAGTCAATCGGGCCCATTACTCTCCGAAATGGTCTTAAGACATGCTTCGGAAGAAGCAAGACATGCCGCTTATTTTAAAAAAATAGCATTAAAAGTAAAACCGTCGAGCACGCAAAATTTCGAAAAGGATTCTTTACTTTGCGGATTTTCCGCCGTTTTCTATTTCCAAAAATTAGATCTTTCCGTGGAGAGATCTTTCGAAGCGGAAAACTTACCGAAGCATAACAAATCATTTCTCTGCTATTTATATGTCACAAAATTAATAGAAGAAAGAGCAGGTTCGGTCTACGAAACCTATGACAGAATTTTGGACCAAAAGAACACTGGAATATCCTTAAAAGGTATTATTAAGGAAGAAGAATCTCATCTTTCCGAAATGAATTCCCAACTTTCCAAAATGGATCCTAAATTCGAGGCCAGAACATTAGAATTTAGGGAAAAAGAACAAAGACTTTTTCAAAAATACTTTCTCAATTTAAGAAAAGAAGTTTTTCAATACTCTTTATCCAAATGAATTTTCTTCCAAAACTCGAGATCAAAAAGTTAGGTGCGCTGGTTGTTTTAATTGCCTTAGTTCTTTTAGGACCTTCGTTACAGATCCAATCGCAGTCATCGGAAAGAAAAGATTCTCCGATCGGACTCGTTGTTTACTGTCCACTGCAGTCGGAAAAAGAAACTCCATTCGATTTCGAAAAAACCTTAGGTCTTCGGTACAAAAGATACAAACAACAAAAGATCCAAGAAGGAGGAGGGGCAATTCTACTCGTCTCTGCTCCCTATTTGCCTAAAACCTCCGACGAAGTTGAAAGGCTAAAAAAAAATCTAGGTGCAGAGATTATATTCACCGGTCATCATTCTGTAGTTCCTAAAAAGGAAACAACAAAACCTTCTACTAAAAAATTGAAACCTAAGAAGGCCATAAAACAGAAAACAAAACCAAAAGTTTCTTCTAAGAAAAAATCCAAAAAAAAAGCTCCTAAACTTTCTGCAAAAAAACAACCTGTGATCCCGCCTGGAATTTTAACCGTAAAGGAAGAAGGCGGACTGAATTTTGTATTTTATTCTCCTTCTTTCCAATCGCTACAAGTTGATGAAAAAAATCCATCTTCTTGGATCTCAGATTTTAAAACTCAATTCTCCAAAACTTCTGAGTCTCAGATATTCCACTTTTTACTCGCTCAAGATCCGAGCGAAAAACCGAAAGAAGATCAGAATCCGATCACAGAAGGATTATCTAATTTTAAAAAAGAACTTTCGGATACTTTACCTTCTATCGTTCTATTATCTTCACCGAGAGCTTTGCGTTTCTTTAATGGAGAATATAGCTTTGGATGTGGAGCAACTCCTGATTCCTTAAAGATCAGTATTTTAGAGTTATTTTTTAGGAATGGAAGACTGATCCGTATTAATGAAGAAGTCCAAACCTTAAATTCCAAAGAATCGAATAAGTCCTGGATCCTGGAATAAAGACTTCTTATTCCCGACTATAAATCTAAACGAATTTACAGATTCTCTTTCTTTCAAAAATTGACTGTATGAGCTTGAATTGCGGGATCGTAGGACTTCCAAACGTAGGAAAATCAACCATATTTAACGCATTGACCAAGGCAGGTGCCGAAATGCAAAACTATCCGTTTTGTACAATCGAACCAAACAAGGGAATTGTAGAAGTCCCGGACGCAAGGCTGGACAGGCTCGTAGAAATTTACAAACCCCAAAAGAAAATACCTGCAATCATGGAATTCGTGGATATCGCAGGATTGGTAAAAGGTGCAAGCCAAGGGGAGGGTCTCGGAAATAAATTTCTTTCTCATATCCGTGAAGTGGATGCGATCTGCCATGTAGTCCGAGCATTCGAAGACGAAAACATCACTCATGTTCACGGTAAAATTGATCCGGTAGAAGACGCACAAGTCGTTACGATGGAACTTATTTTTGCGGATCTTGAATCGGTAGAAAAGCAGTACCAAAAAATTTCCAGAAACGCAAAAGCTGGAAATAAAGAAGCACAAGAAGCAACTGCCGTTTTAGATAAAATACTAGCTGTTTTGAAGGAAGGAAAACCGGCTAGACTTGCGGATATCAAACCGGAAGAACAAAAATTAGTTAAAACATTCAACCTGATCACTTCCAAACCAGTTTTATATGTGGCGAATATCACAGATAAAGCAGCTATCGCCAAAGAAAATCCAATTGTGGAATCCGTAAAAAAAATGGCCTTGGCTGAAGGAGCAGAAGTTGTCACTCTCTGCGGAAAATTCGAAGAAGAAATTTCAGGTCTGAGCAAAGAAGAACAATTAGAATTCTTAAGTGAGATCGGAGAAACAAGCAGTGGATTAGACAGAATGATCCAAGCTGCATATAAACTTTTAGGACTTGTAACATTCTTCACGGCTGGAGAAGTAGAAGCGAGAGCTTGGACCACAGGTGTTGGAAGCACAGGACCGATCGCCGCATCCGTAATCCATTCAGACTTCGAAAAAGGATTTGTTCGGGCAGAAGTAATGAAATTCGAAGACCTGGACAGAACAGGAAGTCCGAACAAAGTAAAAGAAGAAGGTAAACTAAAGATCGAAGGAAAAGAATATATCGTTCAAGATGGAGACGTTATCTTTTTTAGAGTAAACGCTTAAGCGCTTTTGCCACTACTTTCTTTACGATAAGAATTCGGATTAGTTCCGGTTAACTTTTTGAATTCCAGATAAAACGCAGATCTGGAACTAAATCCTGCTTTCGCACCTATCTCCGTTGTGTTCTCATCCGGGAACTCATTTAGCAATACTTTAGCTTCTTCCACCCTGTATTGATTGATCAAAGATGGGAAATTGGTTTTGAACTCCGTATTGATCAGCTCGGAAAGCTGATGGATTGTGATCCCGAGTTCTTTTGCCATATGTTCTTCTTTTAGAGACTTGGTTAGATAAATTTTTTCTTTTTCCAGTAAGGATTCTATCTTAACTACAAAATCTTTAACATCCAAGGAAGAAAGATGGGTTTTACGATTAGAACCTTCTTCTTCTTTTCTTCTCAATATCTCTCTCGACAATAACGATACGAACACAGTCAAGGGAGGAAGGTAATATAATACTCCATACACGGCCATTCTATTATATGGATAAAAGTCGAAATGGAATATTGTCTTGTATAGATCCAGAAGAAGGAAAATGCCCCATACGGAAATGAAAAACATTTCGTAGACGGTGTTATTGCGAATGGAAGAAATATGGGTCTTACCAAAATAGAATAACATACATCCGTAATTCAGTACTAAAACTAAGATCCGATGATCATACCAAAATTGATAAAGCGGAATGAGAGGATATAAAATCCCCGCAAAACATACCAACCAGAAGAATGGGGATCTATAGACCAGACCAGAATTCTCCTTATTCCATGCGGCCAAATAGAAGAAGAAAACTATATGAGTGAGCCCCAAAAATAAGAAGTAGTTATGGCGAAATAGATTGTTCTCATTTCCTACTATGGATGCAAATTCCTTTCCATGTAAAAAATACAGAGTCGCTCCCACTGCAGTCAGGTGTAGGGGGAGGGCTAAAAACAAGGCTTTTCTGGACTTAAAATAGAGATACAAGTTATAACCGAAGGCGAAAAATAGCACGAATCCTACAGTTAAAAATAGAACAGATCTCAGTCTTACGATGACCATATAATCATCTTCTGATAATAATCGAACTGGATAGTTGATGTCCTCGTTGGATAATACATAAAGGTAGAAGGTCCGTTCTTCCTTAGGCTCCAAACGAATATTGAAATGGGGAAGAGGAGAAATAAAATCATTCCAAATGGGATCCAGGTCATAACCTGCAAATCCTGCCTCGAAATTTCCCTTTGAATCCACAGAACAAAGTTCCGCATCCGGTACATTCAGCCAGAGCAGGACGAGTGTCCTGTAAAGTTGTTCTGTTCCTTCATTTGCAAGTCTGAATCTGAGCCAATTTCCGGACTGGCTTCTTTTTAAACGAAGAACATTCCCTGCATTATGATGCCATTCCAACTGATGGAGAAAAGAGATCGTTTCCGGTTTGCAATGCCGGAACTGGTATCCTCTGTACCTGTATTCCATTTTTGAACTAATATTTTCTACAGGGGAAGAAGGGTTTAATCGAATGATATCAGCAGAAGGAAGAGTGGGTGCTGCGCTTAAAAAATTTACAACAGTAGCTCCCAAGAAGAATAGAACCAGAGATCGAAAATATATATTAGAGTAGAAAGGATTTCTGATTCTAGAACTGGATTGTTTCATTTAAGCCTAATACCAGTGAATCCCTTTCCAGGTAGGATACCAGGTATTTTTCCCCAGTCATTTCATTTTTTAGCAAAAATAATACCCAGGTCGAATTTCGTTCAAAATTATAAGAAATTCCAAAAATCTAAACTCAACTATCTAACTTTATAATCTTGGAATTCTAATTCTTGTATTTTCGATAAGCTTTAAAATATAAAAAAATACTTTGAATGGAAAGATTTTGACTTCAGTTTTCTAAAACTCTCTAAGAAAAAACTAATTCAATTTTTATTCCTAAATTAGTCCTAAAGTATGATGCCATGCTGTCATTAACTCCACAAATTCCAATTGCGCTGCTGATAAATTAAGCACAAAAAGTCCAAAGGTCTAAATCTTAGAAAATTTTTCCTAAATCAGAATTTTTTAGTGTCCAATTTTATAAGCTTGGAAGGTCTTGTAGTATATAAGTTCGTCTCCTACTTAGGAAGGAACTAAAAAAGTCGGGAAACCTGGACAACAAAACCCGAGGAGAAAAAACCAAATGGCAGATTCGGCGATTATACAGAACATACTAAACCCACCGGTACTGTTCTTCTTTTTAGGAATGGGAGTCATCATCTTCAAATCGGATTTGGTGATCCCTGAGGCTCTTTCGAAATTCTTTTCGATGTATCTACTTTTCGCGATCGGATTCAAGGGAGGCCACGAGCTTTACAAGACTCCTTTTAGTTCTGAACATGCATTAACTCTTTTAGCATGTAGCGTAATGGCGACTTTGGTGCCAATTTATGCGTATTATATTCTCAAGGTCAAATTAGAGAAACATAACGCTGCCGCATTGGCCGGTTCGTTTGGTTCCATTAGTGCAGTAACCTTTGTAACTGCAGGCGCTTATCTTCACAATTTGAACGTTGAATACGGTGGTTTTATCGTAGCTGGTATGGCTCTTATGGAATCTCCGGCGATCGTAATCGCTGTTATCCTGGATAGACTTTCTAAGAACAAAGCAAACGGCGGCGGATCGATCAACTGGAAGGCTCTTTTTCATGAAGCATTATTCGGATCTTCTATCTACCTTTTAGTAGGCTCTTTGATTGTAGGTTACTTGACCGGAGACAGCGGCTGGAACGCTGAGAAACCGTTCACTGAGGACTTATTTAAAGGAATCCTAACATTCTTCCTTTTAGATATGGGAATCTCTGCAGCAAAAAGATTCAAAGAACTTACTCACGTAGGTTTCTTCCTGATCGCTGCTTCAATCCTATTAATGATTATCAACGCAAGCGTAGGATTACTTCTCACTAAGGTGATTCACATGCCAGAAGGAGATGCATTGATGTTCGTAGTTCTTTGTGCTTCCGCTTCTTATATTGCGGTTCCTGCAGCAATGAAGGATATGATCCCGGAAGCGAATCCGAGTATCTACCTTACGGTGGCATTATCCATCGTATTCCCGATCAATATCATCCTCGGGATACCATTGTATCACTACTTAGTTAAGGCTATCATGTAGGGTATTTTATTCCCCTCCGAGAGTCTCTCTCGGAGGGTTTATTTTTGCTTAATATATAAAAAAATTAAAATTCTTTGGACGATCCCTGAATTAGGGGATTTTATATCCGGTTTTAAATATTAGAGAGTATTTCTAATATTTGGGACAAATAAAACACGGAGAACCAATATGAAAATGTTTCGATTCATTAAAACAATCCACCAAATTCGACCGGCCGGTAAATTCAGTTTAATCTTACTGCTTTTGACCGTTGGTTCCCCTAGCGTATTTTCTCAAGCGGCGAACAAAGGTACTGTAACTGCGGAACCTAGCCCAACCCCGGTCACTGCAACTCCTCAAAAGTCCGCAGCGGAGGAAGAAGACAGTTATGTTTCTACTATGAAAACTAGCGGTCTAACTCCAGATTTTACAAGAAGTACATTCTTCGAACCGGAACTAGGTAAAAAAGTAGCAAACCGTAAAAAGGCATGGCTAAACGACTGGATCAGAATAGGCGCATATGTTCGTCCTAGATACGAGGACAGATACAACCTAGCATTCGATAAATCGAATAAAGGTTATACTTCCAGAGCGATGCAGACCTCTCAGGTATTTTTCATCATCGATCCTAGTCCTTATTTTTCAGCAAAAGTGACTTTCCAAGATGCAAGAGTCTGGGGAGGAGAAACTCCAGCTAGCGTTGGAGACGTTCGTGCCAACACTTTCGATGGGGCGGGAGCGACTACAACGAGTAACCCCGCTGCCGGATCTGGGACTACCATCCCGAGCCAAACAACCCTCCGTGAAGCTTTTATTATTTTGAAAAAGCTTCCTTTGGATGCTAAGGTTCAGGTAGGTAGACAAATTTTGGCGTATGGTGATCAAAGAATGCTCGGTGGTGCCAACTGGACCATGAACGGTTTATCTTACGACGGAGCTCGGATCATGTTCGATCAGGACAATTATAAGATCCACTTCTTCGGAACCAAGATTGCAGCCAACCAGAATGGTGTAAACGGAGTAGTTTCGGCTAACGCACCGATTACCATCACCGACCCTGTCACTAAAAAGGCGACTGTAGTAAATCCTGGTCAACCAGATCAGTATATAGTAGGTACTTATAACTCTGTAACTGCAAAAGATTGGTTTACTCTGGACGTTTACTCCATTGGGCTTTTGACCAAAAAGACCGCGATCGCAGGAGCTAAATCGGATTTAGATCTTTATAATAACTCTTGGGCGAAACAACAGAGCGATTTGATCACTACCGGATTTAGACTTACCAATAGAACTGCAAATAATAACCTTCCTAAGGATGGATTCTGGGGAGCTTTGGATTGGGCGATTGAAAGCGCATGGCAGACAGGAGCGACTGGAGAAAGAACCGTAAAGGATCCACTTTTGGACTCTTATGTGCAGAATAATGTAGCAGGTCTTTCCGGTCATAGTTACGGTACACAGGCGCAAAGATATTCCGGTTCATTTCACGTCCTACAGACTGGTTATACCTTCTTCGAAAAATTAAGAGCCGGTTTCCAATACACTTACGCATCCGGTGATAATAATCGTACGGACGGAAGTAGCGGAACCTTCCAAACTCTTCCAGGTCCTCGTTTCGGAGTATTTCCTTATTGGAATAACGTCTCAGGTCTTTCTGAAAATATTGATACTAAAAACTTAAGTTCTTATAATCTCAATTTTTCTTATAAGACTGACCATTACGGAACATTCTACGCTGCTTATATCGTCAATAACAAGGTCCAGACGCAGGATGCTTGGTATGCGATTAATGGTGCCGCAAATACTGGAGCTTCTACTGAAAGTAATGGCGTTGGACAAACTACTATTCAGGTAGGCGGAACAGGAAAAAATCTATACAACGAGGTCGACTTTACTTGGATGTATGTTGTAAACGATTATGTTTCCATCTGGATCGGTGGTGGTATCCTGACTGCAGGTAATGCAGTTAAAAATCAGAGAAATGCTCTCTATCATTACAATCTTCAGGCAGTCGGAACTGAATCCGCAGGTCTTCATTTGAACACAGGAGTTGCGACAGGAGCGAACGGAACGGCCTCTATGGCTCATATGTTCTTCTTCCAAGTTAACGCAGGCTTCTAAAAAGGAACACGTATGACAGTATTGGCTTATCTATCCGTCATAACTTCTCTTCTTGCACCTTTCCTAATAGGAAATGTGCTCGGAGTGGATTTTTTCGGGAAAGATAGTTCGATCGGTCTTGGGTTATCTCTCCAAGCGATACTAGGCAGTTTCATAGCCGTATATGTATACGGTTATGAAAAAGAAAGAAAGGCGTTGGTCATCTTTGGCTACGCCGTTTTTTTCCTAAGCACAGGGATTTGTTACCTGGTAGGAAAAAGTTTATGGCTCATTCTCTTCTGGGAATTATCCACGATAAGCGCCTTTCTTCTTTATATTGGAGGCAAATGGAATGACGCCTCCATCCGAAGTTTCGTAGCGTTAGTCGCTGCGGGAGGGATCGGGGCCTTCTGTTTTACATTCTGGATATTTTCGAATGATCCAAGATCGGGATTATTCTTCTTGATCTTGGGACTTTTGATCAAGTCCGCATTTTTTGGAGTTCATTTCTGGCTGCCGGAAGCTCACGCGGGAGCGCCCGCTCATGCTTCTGCAGCTTACTCCGGATTATTAGTCAATCTACCTCTGGTATTATTTTCTAAATTCGCTCTTCCAATTTTGCCCGGAACTTATTACGCAGCTATTCTTATACCGATAGCAGGAGTCGGTGTACTATGGGCAGGTATCACTGCATTATTCAGTAGAGAAGTCAAAAAATCCATTGCATACAGCACTGTGGAGAATATGAACTTTTTGTGGTTAAGCTTACTTCTCTCGGCTTATTGGCAAGCCAGCGAACAGGAAAGTTTAAGAATGCTCAGTAAAGCATTCGGAGTTCTTTTCCTGATCTCTTTGGTCCATCATAGTATCAGTAAAACATTCCAGTTCTTATTTTTCGGATATCTTACTAAATTATCCGGCAGATCCGATGCGGATGGAAACACAGGCGTGGGAAGGACCAGTGGAATTCCTACATTTTTAGCTGCAATTGGGACAATGAGCTTTCTTGCCATCCCAGGAACCACGGGTTTCTTATCCGAATCCACATTTATTAAATTATTATCCGCAGTTTTAGAAGTTGCAGATACTAGCGCGGCACTTGTTCTTCCTCTTCTCATTTTAGTCTGCACAGGTTTAGCGGTAGGGGCTGCTGCTCACTTAAAACTTTTCCTGGGACTTGTTCTTTCCAGACCTCGCACAAATTTTGAAGACCATGGGAAAAATACAACTATCAGTGTTTCCTTATTTTTGACCGGTGCCTTGGTATTGATCTCACCTTTGATCATTCTTACCCTCACAAACTATTATGCAGTGAGAGTCGAATGGTTGGATTTCTCTTGGTTTAGAGGGATCGGGATCTTGAACGTAATCGGTCTAGTTATATTGCTAAGCGTAGGGTTGTTAGGACTCAGGCATAAGATCAAAGAGAGAAAACTGTGGGATTGTGGCGGCTTATTCGGCGGATCGGAGGTAGCGATCGCAAGTTCAGCTCTTTCCGATCCGTTAGCCGCTCCTTTAGGCAGATATTTCGCCGACGAAGCAGGCAATTCCAGATTGGACAAAGGGTTCATTAAGATTTTATTAAGAATACTTTCCTCTTTGAAAGCTAAGATCAGAGGAGCAGATGACGAATCCATCTCGGTAGACTTGACTTATTCTTCTTTTACTGTCTTAACAATTTTGATCGTAATCATCATCGTTCGTCTTGCGGAGGGAGACATATGGTCACAGCTACTTTCTTATTTGGCATTCTAATCCAAATTTTAGCCTTTATATCTCTTCCATTCTTATGCGGGGGTGTTCTCCAAAAGATCAGGGCTTATGCTCAAGGTAGAAAAGGGGCACCTGTTCTACAGATACTTTACGATACCGTTCGTATGCTTAAAAAGAGTCCGATAGATGGGCCTTTCTCCGGATTTTTCTCTGAAAGTTCTGCGATATTCGCCTTTGCTTTCGGATTAGTTTTATGGTCCTTAGTTTCTTTCGAATGGGCGTCTTTACTACTAATCCCTTTTTTGATCGGCATGATCCGATTTGCTACTGTGGCTTACGCAGTGGAAAACGGAACTTCTTTCGGTGGAATGGGGGCAGCAAGAGAAACTCTTCTTTTTATCTTTGGGGAGCCAATCCTGATCTTAGTGCTCGTCGTATTAGAATCCAACGTAGTATTTCACGAAAACTTCGCACATATTTCTTTTGCGATCTTGTTTTTCTTGGGAGCAACATTGATCGTTCTTTCCGAACTCGCCAAACCTCCGTTTGACGATCCGAGAACTCACTTAGAACTTACAATGGTTCACGAAGCAATGTTATTAGAAGCTTCCGGAAGAACTAGAGCATTCTTCGAACTGGCTCACCAATTCAAAACTGCCTCTTTGTTCTTACTTCTTACAAAATTAGGACTGGAACATATGGAAGTATTCTTAGGAGTTTCTTCCGTTCCTATTTGGAAAGAATTAGCATCCTTCGGAGGAGCCATTCTTCTCTCCGCGTTAATCGGTTATTGGGAAGCGAACAGTACTAGAAGAAAATGGATTTGGATCCCTGAATTACTCGGACTGAATTTCATCTTCATGCTGATCCTGGGAATTCTTCTGAAGCTAGGTAAATAAATATGAGCGCAGACGTTAGTTATCTTATCATCCTACTGACCGGTGTGGTCATTCTTTTAGAAAACAGGCTCAAAAGGGTAGTTATCCTTTTAGGAGTCCAAGGTTTTCTTTTACTACTTCCCCTTTACCAAGAAGAAAGCGGAGACGGTTTCCATTCCATCTTTTTAGCGGCAATGGTGATCGTATTCAAAGGGATCTTAACTCCCATCATTCTCTTTTGGACAGCGAGAAGGATACATTCTCCTGAATCAACTTTTCCTAAAGTAGGCTATCTTCCCACACTCGCACTTTTGTTCGCAGGTGCTGCGGCTTGTTACTTCTTCATGGACATGGTCTCCGCATTCTTCGGAAAATCCCATCAATACGGTTTATTGTATGTCCTTCTTCTCATCTATATTGGAGTGATCGGTTTTATAGTTAGAAGGAACTGGATCGGTGTGATTGCCTGCTTCAGTATTTTTGAGAACGGAACATTCTTACTCACTCTACTTCTAAAATCGGGAGTTCCGATCGGAAGCGAGCTCGGATCCTTCCTGGATGCGGTCTTGATCATGGGAGCGGGTGCCGCTCTCCGGATCAATAGCGAACAATATAAGGGGGAAACTTCCAGATGAACTTCGATATTCTTTTAGGGATCGGAGCGGGGGTCTTCGTCCTAATTTTCCTAACCTATGTTTTAGGTCCTACAAAGAACCAGACTAACTTGTTATTCTGGTCCGTTTTGTTCGTCATCTGCGTCGCGATCAACTTTACCGTCTGGATCATTCGAGATTGGAATGAGGATGTTACTACATTACAATGGGTCTTGATAGAAGCCACAACCTTTGTAGGTGCGTTACTCATCTCTTCCAGCAGAACAGAAAAATCCTTTCCGATAGCTTGGAAATTTTTGCTGATCAATTCATTCGGATTAGGTATCGCATTCTTAGGGATCATACTTCTCCGTTCTTCTTTACATGTGATCAACCAACCAATTGAATTTTTGGCGGCAAATTCCTCTTCTCATCCTGAGATCATCTGGGTAGAGATCGGTCTCTGGCTCGCAATTTTCGGATACACTGCTAAACTTGGGCTTTTCCCAAATCATGTTTGGATAGAAGACACATACGGAGAAAGTCCTTCACAGGTATCTTCTTTACTTTCTTCATTCATTCCAGTTTCGGTATGTTTTGCTCTTAGGCCTTTCGTTCACTTAGACCATCAACTTTTCCCTCATACTTTCAGTGGTGCGGACGGTTTATTGGTCTTGGGGATATTAACGATTTTCTTGAGTATTTTTGCCGTATATGATCGAGACGATATCAGAAGGATTTCCGCAAAAGTTGCACTTTTCCATACAGGAGCCATAGCTGTTTTCCTCTGGATGGACTTAAGCGAGACTGTTTTTCTCTACATGATGGCGACTAACTTGGTGGTAAAATCACTTTTATTCATCAGTATGGGAATCGTGAGAATGGACGCTGGAAAGAGAGAACTTCATAAGATTATACAGGCGGATTCCATCAACAAACCTGCTTTATCTCTATTCATCTTAGCGCTCTTCTTAGCATTCGTTATGCCTGGATCACCGATATTCGTAACCGATATAATACTGATCAAGGCAGGACAGATAGGCGGAAAAACTTTTGTGATTTTAGTTCCAATCTTAGGGATCGTATTCTTTGGAGTAATGTTATATAAACTTGCTCCTCTTTTGAATATAAAAGGAAGACCCTTTCAAAAAGATCTATCCACCACTCTTACGATCAGAATGACCAACGGATTTTTCCTACTTCTATTGTTACTTAGCACTGGGTGCTGGGGATTTTACCTGTTATTACAAGGTGTATTATGAAAAACGTTACCGGAATTTTTCACACTTCGGAAACGAAACAAACTCATCGTTTCTGGCTCACTCGGGAAGGAATAAAGAAAGAAATTCTTTCTAAAACCGCAGAAAAAAGTATATATGAAGATCATTCAAATCCTATATGGGTCCTTCGGCATAGCCTCGGCACTGATCAAGGCGCTGAAGATTATTCTTCTATGGATTACGAAAGATACTTATCTCAAGATAGAAAACATCTTCTCGAAAAATTCCTTACCAAGTCAGGCATCAAAGATCTGGTTTATAGAGGGATCAATGTTCCAGTTCCGACTTCTTTTTATTCGCATGCAGTAGGACCAATCCACGCAGGAGTGATAGAACCTGGGCATTTTCGCTTTATAGTCGAGGGAGAAGAGATCCAAAATCTGGATATTCGTCTTGGTTTCCAAAAAAGAGGCCTTTTGGAGAAAATGAAAGGTCTTAACAAAGAATCTATTTCTCCTTATGCGGAAGCAATTTCGGGCGATTCTACAATCGCTTATGCAATCGCATTCAGCAAAGCATTCGAAGAAGCTCACGGTATTCAAGTTCCGGAAGAAGTAAATTTTGCAAGAACAGTTCTTTTAGAAATAGAAAGGATAGCGATCCATATCGGAGATATGGGAGCAATTGCAGGTGACGTAGGTTATTATCCACTCCAAGGTGTATGCGCGATGCAGAGAGGAGTTCCTCTCGGAGTGATGGAAGCTCTAACAGGTTCTCGTTTCGGAAGAGGAGCATTAAGCCCAGGAAAAGTAAGACTTAAAAAAGAACTTACCGAATCTTTCTTAAGCGATCTGGCAAAAAAGATCGAAGATGTTACTTCTGATGTCGCGGGCCATTTCGAAAGAGCTGCAAACAAATCCACTAACAGAGAAAGATTACAGATCTGCGGAGTGCTCACAACTAAACAACTCAAAGATCTAGGCTTTGTAGGAATGGTGGAAAAATGTACGGGATATTCCAGAGACCTTCGTCATCACGATTCCAGTTATTCACTCGCAGGAGAATCCATTAATTTGGATCTGGATGCGGGTCAAATGCAGGGAGATGCTTGGGCAAGATTCTATCTTCGTTATGAAGAATTGAAGAATAGTGGACGTTGGTTGACCAAGGCAATTCCAGTATTAAAAAACTTTCATAAAGTATATGAAAGTTTCCAAAAAACGAAAGTTTCTAAAGCAAAACCCGGTGTTTATTTTGGTACCGCAGAAGGTTGGAGAGGTCCAGTTTTAATTTCCTTCTCCCTAAATTCTTCCGGTGATATTTCAGAAGCTTATGTAAGAGATCCATCCGTTCCGAACTGGCATGCTTTAGAACTTGCAGTTAGAGGGGAGAATATCGGGGACTTTCCTCTCAATAATAAATCTTTCAACCTCAGTTATGTGGGAGTGGATCTATGAAACAAATCCAGGAAATCATCAATATATTTCTTCCGGCGAAAAATCTAAATTTTGAAAAGATGGGGCCAACCAATCCGAATGCGAGAGGGATCCCTGTTCCTTCTTCAAAAAAGGGATTTCATTTGGATAAATCCATCGAGAAGGTTTGCCCCACCGGAGGGTTAAAAGTTACCTCTTCCAAGGAGGTAATATTCGATTACGGTGCATGTTTGCAATGCGGCCATTGTGTAGAAGCTTCTTCCGGACAATTGGAAAATTCAGGATTCGTTCATGTATATTCTGTGGATAGAGAAGCATTAAAAGTACGTTATATAGATGGAGTTCCGGCAACCTACGAGGAAGAAATTTCCGAAAACGTAAAACAATTCCGTAAGATCACCAAAAACACCGGCTTCCAGTATAGAGAAGTGGCAGCAAGCGGGAACAACGCAACGGAAGCTGAGATCAACGCAAGTTTTAATGCGGTTTTCGACAGTGAAGCAAGTATGGTAAGGGTGGTTGCTTCGCCCAAACATTCGGATGCCGTCGTATTTGCAGGGCCGGTCGGACCGAATATGGAAATCCCTTTGCAAGTGGCGTGGGACACGACTCCGGGACCGAAGGCTCTCATTGCATGTGGAACCGAAGCTGTTTCTGGTGGATTATTCCAAAGAGGAAAATTGCCGAAAGAACCGGACCTATTTATAGGAGGCGATCCTCCAAGACCAGATGTAATCATAAGCGCATTTCGTTATTTGATGGGCAAGAAGAAGTTCTCCTTTAGAGAAGAACTCTCCAAATTCATTTCGGGACGACGCTCTAAATCTTAAATCTCCTGAGGAAGGTTTTACGCGGAAGTGATCATTTCTCCCGCGTAAAACGCTTCCTTCGTTTTTAAACCTATCCCGGAAAATTTATCTTCTCCGTTTATATCTAAGATTACGTCGGTAGGATAAGAAATCCTTGGATCTAATTTTGTATGGATCGGATAAAATCTTTTTTGGTCCAGATATGAATAAGTTGTCAAGATCACCACTTCCTGGCTCTGAAAGACCGTTTCCAAATTACGGACCATAGTATTTACGCGAGAAGAAACGTTTTCGTTAAAATCTTCCCAGCTCCTAAGTTCTCCCGAAATTTCCACATTCAAATGAATGATAGCAGGGTAGGGCTTGGGATCATTTTGCCTATTCTTATCCAAAACTTTTTTGGCAACGAGTAGAGCATCTGTATCATCCCCTCTTCCCGTTTTTACCAAAACAGCCTTATTTCTTTGTAATAGTTCGAAACCTTCTCCATAACAGATCAATTCCTCTGCATGATCTAAATGTTTCCAACGTTCTTGTGCTGGTAATTTGGAAAGTTTTCTTTTTTGGTTTAACGTATAAGCCACATTCCAGATAATCTGGTACAACAAACTAGGAAGAAGTGTAGAAGGTAGATCCCTAATTCCTGAAAGTTTTTGGTAAACCGCATGAAATAGGTCCGGATGTATCAATTTTTGGATTTCTATTTCTCCGGAAGAAATGATTGCGGAAATTTCACGGATCAAGAAGGACTTAAGAGAGAGAGAAGTCTGAAAATCAGCATAAAAATCCGGAACTTTGCCGGAAAATAATTCTTCCGGAGTCTTAAATCCTACATTTTTAGAAATTGCAGGATCTTTAATTTGATATTTTAAAAAAGCAGAATGGAATATTTCGGGAGGTTCATTAAATCCGAAATTTGCAACGATCTCCTGAGAATCTACAATAGTTCCGTCATCGAATACCAAAGTTTCAGACATTAAATCAGTATTCGTAATTCCTTCGATCACGTATAGTTGATCCTTCGAAAAAACTTTTCTGACTGCTTCTGCCTGTTCTTTTATAGCAGCGCGGGCGGCCTCTTCATTTCCCCCGTGTGCAGCACAACCTAATCCAGGAATATCGGATCTATGCATATATGCGATAAATAATGCAGGCACCCCAGGTGTGTTGCATAACGCGTCGTTTACGACTCGATCGATACGGTTCCAAAACCAAAAGTTATTCAAGTTAGTAGAAACAATGTTTCCATCCGTTCTACCGAAGCGTATTGTAGTAACAGGGTATCCTTTTAATTTGCTCCCATGAACTCGTCCGTCTATACATTTAGTAACCAGCACTTTAGGAGCTCTTAAACTAAATTCACGGATCACATGTTTCATTCTATGGATTGTTTCCGATTGCAGAACGTTTTCTTTTAAATACTGATCTATGTATTCTTTCGCCGGTCCCAATTGAATTCTCCTATCTTTAAGTCCGTAGAATACTTTCCCAAATCCAGCAAACTTTTCTTTATAATTCTATAATAATAGAATCATCGTCTCTTGGAAATCTATTTATGCGACAGAAGAATGATCATAAGTTGAACAAAAGATGAACTCTTTATTTCGGGTTCTTCAGTTTATATTCACCATATTTACATCCAAGAACAGGAGTTCTAAAACCCTGAAAAAAAGGGAAAAGTCAGAGAAATAAATACAAAAGAGATTTGACCGGTTGAGTGACGTAATTAATATGGTCTTTACGCCTGAAGGAGAACACCCGGGAGGGA
>NZ_NPDL01000014.1 GCF_002811475.1 Leptospira hartskeerlii | reverse complement strand
TCCTAATAAATGGAAGAGCTAATATTAAGCTCTTGCGTTACGTTTCAGGAATTCTTTATAAATTCTGTTTGCAGCCTCTTCTATGTCGGATATCGCGTTTCTTCTTCTCGTATTTTTTATGGTAACCGCAGTGTTTTTCGTGAAGGAGGGTTTGAATATCCAACTTCCCCGTAAAAACTCCAATCCTACCCTAGTTTTAAGAGAGAATATCTACGAGATATTGGTGGCTGGTGAAACGATCAAAATGAGGAACAAAGTCCTCGGCACTCGTGATTATAAAGATCTGGCGGAATTCAGAAAAGACCTGAACGATCTGGAAATCCCGAATCTCGATGAAAAAGTCGCTCTGATCAAAACAACCGGCGAAACGAAGTACGGAAATATGTTAGATGCTCTTTCGGCTGTGCAGCTAAGAGGATTTAAACAAGTCTCCGTAAAAAGATTAAAATAAGATATGGCACTTAAAAAGAAAAAAGCTCCACCTTCTATTCCGGTCAGCTCGATGGCCGATATCGCCTTTCTTCTTTTGGTATTCTTTATGGTGACTTCGGTCCTTGATACGGATCCGGATCTTCCCATCGCTCTTCCGGATGTTCCCGGAGGAGAGCAGCTTAATAAAAAAATTGCAAATTTATATTTAAGCGCTGATAACGAGAAGTCCATTTACTTTAACCAAGTAAAGATGCCTCTGAACGAAGCGATTAATAACGTTCGTGCTAAACTTGCAACCACTCCTGATCTGAAAGTACTTATCCATGCGGATAAAGAACTGAATTACGCAGACCTGGACAATGTGTTTGAACTTTTGAAAGAAGCCGGCGCGTTAAAAGTTTCTCTGGTAACTAAAACTACACAAGGAGGGGGCTTAAAATGAACCAAGTTGCTTCTCCTCCTTCTTCCAAAAAACGTTCCGGTCTTCGCAGGTTTGTGGATCGTTACAGAATGGAGACCTTCTTAGGTACTTCCGCTGTTTTACAGATCGCAGCTCTTCTTTTCTGGTACACTCCTCCAAACACTTACGATCATCTGGACAAGCTGATCGACGAAGTTGCTTTCGTGGAAAATCTTGTGATCCAAGATCCAAACGTGGGAGAGGCTCCTGACGACGGAGAATTCGAGGTCACTGATACTCTTAAGAAAAAAGAGGATTCCAGGATCGCAGGTGCTCAAGACGCAATCGTCTCCGGTGCTACTGCTCCAGTGGATCTTTCTCCCAACCTTCAACCTGAATATACCAAAGACGCTCAGTCTGCGGGTGTGGGTGGAACTCTTACTTTAGAAGTGATCATTGCCGACTCAGGAGAAGTTTTAAGAGTACGTAATATTGGTAAAACCTTAGGATACGGATTAGAAGAATCCGCGATCCAAGCATTTTACAAAAAACGTTACTCTCCTTCTATGTTAGAAGGAAAAGCGATCACCGTAAAAGTTTACGTTCCAGTTCGTTTCTCTCTCTATTGATATAATCTTCTTCTTCCTTTTGGAAGAAGAAGATGTTCTACTCTCTCACCTAACAGTCGTTCATTAGTTATCTTTTATATATTTATCCCAGAACAATCGTTCGAATTATAATTTTATGATTTGCTTTTTCTTTCCGGCCCAGGGTAATTACGATCCTCGGGAGATATATAGCGATGGAATCCAACTCGAATCAGGCCAAACATGCATGGAGAATTTTGATCCTTCTGTTTTTGGCAAACCTTCTCAACTTCTTTGATAGAACGATCCCCGCAATTATCATAGAACCTATTCGTCATGAATGGGACTTAAGCGATCTTCAATTAGGTATAGTAGGATCCGCTTTCACTGTAATTTATGCAATCGCTGGCTTACCTCTGGGAAGACTCGCAGATTCTTGGAGTCGCAAAAAGATCATAGGTTGGGGACTTGCAATTTGGAGCGCGTTTACCGCTTTGAATGGATACGCGTGGAATTATTTATCTTTTGTTTCGGTTCGTATGGGAGTGGGAATAGGAGAAGCAAGTTATGCTCCTGCTGCAAACTCTCTTATAGGAGATCTTTTTCCTTCTCATAAAAGAGCAAGAGCAGTCGGTATTTTTATGCTAGGCCTTCCCTTAGGCTTGGTTCTTGCATTTTTTACTGTGGGAGCCATGGTAAAATCCTTCGGAACTTGGAGAGCACCATTCTTCATCGCGGCATTACCAGGGATTATTCTGTCCATATTCTTCTTTTTTATCCGAGAACCTGAAAGAGGAGCTGCTGAATCCATTCAAATATCGAAAGTCACTCCTGCACAACCCATCCGAAAAGTATTAAGAATTCCTACTATGTGGTGGATCATTCTATCCGGTCTTACTTTCAATTTTGCCGCATATGCAGTGAATAGTTTCCTAGTTTCTTTATTACAAAGGTATTATCATTTCACTTTGGTAAAAGCAGCAATCACAACTGGATTTATAGTAGGGATCACAGGTCTAATCGGTCTGACAGTTGGAGGCTTGATTGCAGATAAGATCCACCAAAGATCGGAAAGAGGTCGTCTTCTATTCGGTGCATTCAATTTGCTCGTATCAGGAGTTCTAATCCTTCTCGCATTATTGCAGTCTCAGGAAATGGTCTTATTCTTCTCCATTCTACTTGGCTTTGGATGGTTACTTTCTTATAATTATTATACCTGCGTTTACCCCGCAATTCAGGATGTGATAGAACCAAGGCTCAGAGCAACAGCAATGGCGATCTATTTTGCAGCTATGTATCTGTTAGGCGGTGCGGCGGGTCCAGCCGTTGTGGGTTGGTTCTCAGATTATTTGACCCGTTCTGCGATGCTACGCTCAGGCTCTTCCGAAATGACGGAGCAATTTAAGGCAATCGGTCTTCATGATTCCCTTTATCTGATCCCGGTCACGGTATTACTAACCTCCCTATTTGTGTTCCTGGCTTCCAAAAGTTTCGCCAAGGATGCATCCGAGATGAAGAGAAGTTTAGAAAGAAAAGCCTAAAGACTAATCATATGATTAGATTACTTAGTCTTATTTCTGTAACTTAAATGATACCAGTCCTGCATAAAACTTATCCAAAGGAGGCTTGTAACCAAATCCTCGTCATACTGTAATCATTTTGTAACCAAATACAGCCATTCTGTTACCTGAACGTAAAACAGAATTCGCAGGGGAAAAAACCCGGGAAGCGAATCGAAAAGGTAACTCTGAATGAAGCAGAAATCTAAAAAGAGAAAGAACTTAGAAGGGATAAAATCTCAATTTCTTATTCTAGGACTCGTCATCTATTCCCAGGCGATTTTCTCCCAGGGAACTTCACCAGGAGCGGAACTTGCACAAGCAAGTGAGCCTCCTAAAGTGGAAAAACCGAAACCGGAAGAATTCACTATTTATGAAGATCAGGACGGACAATTGTTCACCAAGCCTGGTCCGGGTCGTTTTAAAAGTAAAATGGATAAAGCCATTAACAAGAACGATCCTAAATTCAATCCTTATCCGAACCATTTCACAAGTAGACCGGAAGAACCTCAAAAGGAAAGACTTACCATCACTGGTAGGGTACAATTTAGAGGTATTTCCGCTCAGACCGGTTCCAATTACAATAACGGTAACGAAGATTTCAATTCCGTGGATTGGAACTTCAGACGTCTTCGTTTAGGAGTACAATACCAAGGTGGCTCCTGGTGGGGAATGGCAGTGAATCTAAGGGGAGAGAACATGCTAAACGCTCCCTATATCACACAAACCAAGAACGCAACTGGAGAAGTAACTAACGTTTCTCTCAAAGAGAACAGGGGTTATATCCAAGAAGCATTCCTTTATCTGAATATTCCGATCTTAGGAGCAAGATTGAGTTTCGGTCAATTGCCTACTCAATTCCATAGAGAATATCTGATGTCTTCAGCGAATTTCATCGCATTAGAACGTTCTTATATGACAAACGCGTATCCTCAGTTCGATATGGGTGTGAACCTAAGACTTTCTCCCTTGAAAGACTTCTTCGAGGGAAAATATGAGAAGTATCTTACCGTCGATCTGATGGCAGGTAACGGACATGGCGCTGGTGGTGACTACGGAACAGGTAGACGTCAGGATCTTACCGTTGCAGGTAGACCGAACCAACCTATCCTGAATTCGCCCCTATATTTTGCGAGAGTTCAATGGAACGTGTTGGGCGGTATCGTGAAAGAAAACGGTAGTAACGTAGGCTGGCAAGAAGGAGAAGAGATTTTCCAAAAAGATCTGAAAATTTCGTTAGGTGCTGCAGCTATGCAAACTAAAAACGTAAGCTTTAGTTCCGGTCCCGCATCTACTTTAGCAGTCGATGGCGCGATCCCAAGAGGAGCTCCAACTCAGTATCTTCTTACCACTCAAACAACCGCAGACAATAGCACTGGCGATTGCACCGCCCCTAGCTATCAAACAAGCTATTGCCAGAAAAATCTGGACCTAAGAGGTTATACCTACGATGGGACCATGACTTGGAATGGTATTTATCTGAGCGGCGCATATACAACGTATACCGGAGCGGCATCCAACAATCTTTCCGGATGGCAGGCAACCGTCGGATATAATATCCAAATATTCGATAAATATTACATTATGCCTGTTTTCAGATATGATTTCTTAAAAGGAGATTTCAATCGCAACGGTAAGATAGAAGATAACGATCTGAAAAAATACTACTGGGTAGGTTTAAACCTTTTCGGGGACAAACACCTATTCAAAGCGCAATTGTTCTATCAAATCCCTGTTCTTAAATTGGGAATCGATCCTATAACAAGAGAACCTGAAACGGTCAATAACCAAACCATTTATTTCCAGCTTCAGGCTACTTTCTGGACCGGAACCGTCACACCGGACCAATTGAACACCAGGTTAGATTAAGAAGAGGAGAATGCAAATTATGAAATCTAAACTTAAATTCATACTTCCACTTTTAGGACTCTTAGCAATTTCTTGCTCTTCCGATACAAAGGAGGATTCCGCTCTATTAGGAGCCTTGGTTGGAACCCCTAACGACGGAAACAAATCCATCGTAGTCGTAGAGGTTGCAGGAAATTTTACGGATTATACGGGAGAATGTTACGACAATTTCACCGTATTAGGAGTTTCTAATTCTACGATATCTCCGACCAACTATTACCTTTATGTAATGTTCGGACATTCTCTCGATACGGAACTTAGGAAATCGGCTCTTTCTACTTCTAGTTGCAGTAGTTTGGGTTTCTTAGGTTCAGGAATTCCTACAAACGCAAGTCCTGTGAACTTTAAATATTATACCTGTGATCCGAACCTGGGGCAAGCCGGGGGGGATTGTGGTAAAAAGATCAAGACAGCGGTAGGATTTCCTACCAACTAATAATAAAAAGTCCCTGGACTTTCTTGCATGCGGGGACTAATTTCATAGAATGCGTTAAAATGCCAAATCTATGCAGCAGAACAGAGTGTATCAGGATTGTAATATTTGAGAAATCCGTTCGTAACGGTTCTTATTTATGATCCAAAAATATTTCAGGAGAAATATCAAACAGATGAAAAAGATAGGTTTAAGACTTATTGTCTTATTAGCATTCGCTCTTTCTTCATTTTCCGTATCCGGGGAAGAGAAAAAGACAATCACCATTAAAGGGTCCGATACGATGGTTATCCTGGTTCAAAAATGGACCGAAACCTTCCCGGATAAATCCGTTCAATTCCAAGTTACCGGAGGTGGATCCGGAACAGGGATCGCCGCTCTAATCAACGGCACCACGGATATTTGTTCCGCTTCTCGCCCTCTCAAACCTCAAGAAATCCAACAATTAAAGGAAAAATATAATTCCAATGGTGTGGAAATCAAGGTTGCAATCGATGGTATTTCTCTTTATGTAAACAAAAAGAATCCAGTTGCAAAACTTTCTCTGGAAGAAATCCGTAAAATTTTCACAGGAAAGATCACCAATTGGAAAGAAGTTGGCGGAGAAGATCATAAAATCGTACTTTATAGCCGTGAGAATAACTCCGGAACTTACGAGTATTTCAAAGAGCACGCTCTTGAAAAACAAGACTTCGATCCTTCTGCTCAACATATGGTAGGAACTGCAGCATTAGTGAACGCGATCTCCAAAGACAAATGGGGAATCGGTTACGGTGGTGCGGCTTACGCTTCCGGAGTAAAAGATGTTGCAGTTTCTGCCGACGCAAACTCTAAAGCGGAACTTCCAACCGAAGCGAATATTTTGACTAACAAATATCCGATCTCCAGATACCTATATTTTTATCTGAGAGAAGCACCTAAAGACCAAACCAAAAAGTTTATCGATTGGGTGATCGGAAAAGACGGACAAAAAGTTGTGAAGGACGTAGGTTACTTCCCTCTTAAGAAAAAGTAATATTGTTTGATCGGCTCTCGGAAACGGGAGCCTTTCTTAAATCCAGAATTCGGAACATTCAATGAGCAAACTCGATCCTCTGCTGAGATATCTATTACATCCGAGCAGAAGAAAAATAGACGTTTTCGCGGAGACCTTAGTTAAAGGTACCGCTGCAACTTCCATCCTTATCATTCTTCTTATTTTTTTCTTCGTCTTTAGAGAAGCTTCTTCCTTATTCTTCTCGGATTCTCCGCAAGCCACTTCTACAATCCAAAGTTCAGGTGCCCCAACGGAATACAATCCTGACTCCAGTTCGGATGCTCCTACAGAATATAATCCAGATGGAGATACTTTAGAATTGAATAAGACAGTAGCGGCACCTACTCCCGAGCCTGAAAAACTTTCTCTTTTCGAAAATCTTTTCAGCAAAGTATGGCAGCCTGTATCTTCCGTTCCTAAATTCGGTATTCTACCTTTGATCGTTGGGACCGCAAAAACCACGATTATAGCAATTCTACTCGGCGCACCATTAGCCATTTTAGCCGCTTTGAATATTACGTTTTTCGTATCTCAAAGGGTGAGAGAGATCATAAAGCCTGCAATCGAAATGCTTGCAAACTTCCCTTCTGTCGTGATTGGATTTTTCTGTTTAATGGATGTTGCCACCTTAGTAAAGGCAACCTTCGATATAGATTTCAGATTGAACGCTCTGACCGGGGGGATCGGTTTAGCGATCGCAGTCACTCCGATCATATTTACGGTTGCAGAAGATGCACTAAGCACAGTGCCTCAATCTTATAGACAGGCATCCTTGGCATTGGGAGCTACCGAATGGCAAACCGCTTATAGAGTTATGCTTCCCGCGGCATTGCCTGGAGTATTCGCCGCAGTACTTTTGGGGATAGGAAGAGCCTTCGGAGAAACGATGATCGCTCTTATGGCTACAGGTAATGCCCCTATGATGAGCTTCGGCATTTTCGATCCGAGTAGGACATTTGCCGCCACGATCGGCGCGGAAATGGGAGAGGTCATCTGGGGATCAGAACATTATAATATTCTGTTCTTCCTAGGAGTTCTTTTGTTCCTATTCACTTTTTCCTTGAACGCAATCACTGAGCTGTATGTTAAAAAACGGCTTATGAAAAAGTTTCATGGCTCCTGACGAAACAAGATTTGGTAAACCTCTTTGAAATGGAAAAAAGTCAGACTTAAAAAAAGAAAAGTCATTCAAGATAAAATTTATTCCCTATTAGCCCTTGGTGGTCCGATGCTTGCAACTGGACTCATTTTATCGGCAGTCATTCTCATGCTCGGGAATATATTCTACAAAGGGATTTCCGGAGTTAACTGGGAATTCCTAACGGAAGCGCCCAGGAATAATAACTTAGAAGGTGGGATCTTTCCTGCGATCTACGGAACAGTATATCTAGTTTTTATAATGATCTTATTTAGTATTCCGATCGGAACTGCCACGGGGATCTTTCTTTCTGAATATACCGCGAGAGATTCTAAGTTCGCAATGACTGTTAGATTTGCGATCAACACATTGGCAGGAGTTCCTTCCATAGTATTCGGTCTTTTCGGAGTAGGATTCTTCATCCAATTTCTTGGAAAAGGAATGGATTACGTTGCAAACAATACTACTCCAGTTTGGGGCAAACCAGCTTTGATCTGGGCGGCGGCAACTCTTGCGATCCTCACCCTGCCGGTAGTCATTATTTCTGTCGAAGAAACCATGAGAAGTATTCCGAGAGAAATGAGAGAATCCAGTCTCGCGTTAGGTGCAACCAAATGGCAGACCATCTGGAAATTGATCCTTCCTAATTCTTTAACAGGGATTTTAACAGGAGCAATCCTTGCGATTGGAAGAGGTGCAGGAGAAGTGGCTCCGATCTTATTCGTAGGAGTTGTGTATTCCTTACCGGAGCTACCTTCTCATCTTTCGGATCAGTTCATGCAATTAGGTTACCACTTGTTCGTATTGGCAACTCAATCGCCTGATGTAGATGCGGCTATGCCGAAACAATACGCAACCACAGTCGTATTATTAACTCTTACCTTCGGGATGAGTTTTTTCGCTACATTCTTAAGATACAGAATCAGGAAGTCCAGGGCCAAAGCCCATGTATAACGTTTTTATTGGAGATGCGAGGAGTTAATCGCAGATGAAAGATACAAAAGTAAAAATAAAATCCCGCCATTTCAATTTTTTCTACGGTGAAAACCAGGCATTGCATGATATTTCATTAGAGATACATGCGAAGAAGGTCACTGCGTTCATAGGCCCTTCCGGTTGCGGTAAATCCACTTTTTTAAGATCGATCAATCGTATGAATGATGTGATCGATAGTTCCAAGGTGAACGGCAAACTTGAAATAGATGGCATCAATATTTATGATCCTCTAATGAACGTTGTGGAACTCAGAAAAAGGGTCGGAATGGTCTTTCAAAAGTCCTTCCCATTTCCTAAATCCATTTATGAAAATATCGCTTACGGTTTGAAACTGAACGGCGGCGTTTCCAAAGACCAGATGGATCATATCGTCGAAGAAAGTCTAAGAAAGTCCGCTCTTTGGAAAGAAGTTAAGGATAGATTGAACGATAGCGCTCTTGGACTTTCCGGAGGACAACAACAAAGGTTATGTATCGCAAGAGCGATCGCAATGAACCCTGAAGTGATCCTAATGGACGAACCTTGTTCTGCATTGGACCCGATCTCCACTAAAAAGGTGGAAGAGTTTATTTCCGAATTCAAAGATTCATATACAATCGTGATCGTGACACATAATATGCAACAAGCCGCCAGGGTAAGTGATTACACAGGCTTCTTCTATATGGGACGTTTGGTGGAATTCGATACCACTAAAAAGATGTTCCATGATCCTTCTAAAAAAGAAACAGAGGATTATATCTCCGGAAAATTCGGCTGATCTCGGATCGAATATTTTCTTTGGAAAACGCCTGTATTCTGCAGGCGTTTTTTTATTCTACACTGTAACCTAAAGCCCTAATATTCGAAGTTTCCCGCAATGAGGCAGACAAAATCAGACTTAATCGATTCTCTGGAGATCATTTTTTCGAGATTTGCGGATTTATTACTTAGGATCTCGGAAAGAAATTACACTCGCCCTTTACATCTTCTATCAGGCGCGAGTATCGGAAAGCAGGTCCGTCATTGTTTAGAATTTGCAGAGGCATTATTAAACGGTTATAATACCGGACTCGTTTCTTATGACCAAAGAGAAAGAAATCCACTTTATGAAAATTCTCCGAAGGCGGCAGCAGACCGTCTTTTTGAATTACAAAGAGAATTCGAACAAAGAAATTGGGAAGGAGAAGTCAAAGTTTCCTATTTAGTCCATTCTTCTTCCGGACTGGAGAATATAGTAAATTCCTCTTGGGAAAGAGAATTGCTCTATGTGCAAGAACATACGATTCATCATGAAGCTATCATAAGAGTTGCGTTAGAGCATGATCTTGGGTTCGAAGATATTCCGGAAAATTTCGGGTTTGCAATTTCAACCATCCAATATAATTCAAGTAGGCTCATTCTCCCCTGGGATCCGGTCATCTAATGTTAGAAACACAGACAGAACAAGATCTTCTTAGGCAATCCGATCCTATGGAATTCTGGCCTACTTGGAAATTGTATCTGCCTTTGATACCTTATATAGCATTCGAATCAATTCGTTCCATTCGATCAGGATCTATTTCTTCCTTAGGATTCGGAACGATCGCAGCTGCAGATCCGGGAATTGAATTAGGAGGACTCGTAGGAGAATCCAAATTTAAAATATTACGAGGACTGGACCCTCAACACATATTAAAATTCTTTTTAGTTCCAAAAGATTCAAAAGACGTACATTCTATTTTAGAAAAAATGAATTCGATTGGTTTAAAATTCCCGATCATACTCAAACCCGATTCAGGGCAAAGAGGACAAGGAGTCAGAAAAGTCAAAGACCCAAAACAATTAGAAGAATGTTTACTGGAATCAAACGTGGATCTTCTTGTCCAAGAGTTCCATCCTGGTCCGTTTGAAGTCGGAGTTTTTTATTATAGATATCCGAATGAAACAAAGGGTAAAATATTTTCGGTCACCAGAAAAGTATTTCCTAAGTTGGTAGGAAATGGGATATCTACTCTTTCCCAATTAGTCGAAAATCATCCCAGATTCAAAATACAAAAGGAAACATTTCAAAAAAGATTTTCAGAGGTCTGGGAGAAGATCCCTAAATTAGGAGAAATTATCTGTCTTTCGGAAGCAGGGAATCATTGCCAGGGAACCTTATTTTTAGACGGCTCAGAATGGATCACCTCCGAATTAGAAAATAAGATAGATGAGATCTCTACTTCATTTTCGGGCTTTTATTTCGGAAGATACGATATTCGATTTTCTTCTCTCAAAGATTTTTTAGAAGGAAAAGATCTACATATAGTGGAATTAAACGGGGTTACTTCCGAATCTACGAATATATACGATCCCAGATTTTCATTTAGAGAAAGATATTCCATATTATTTTCCCAATGGAAGATACTCTTTCGGATTTCCAGGCAGTCCAAAGCGAAAGGCGCCGGCTTATTTTCTATTTTAAAAGCGTTGCGCGATTTCTATTTCGGAACTAGGATCGTCTCCGATCTTTCCATATGAAGCAGAAACTAATCCAACTCATTTATTTAATCTTCGGAGATCCGAAAAAGAACTCCCTAGAGCATAGGCTATTTAACGCGATCTCCCTAGTAAATGGGAGTTTGAATATCATAGGTTCCATTTTTGAAGAGAAAACGGAATATTCTCACCGGGTCATTATCCTAAATTTGATATCCGGCTCTATCCTGCTCACCATGTATTATTTTTCCAGATTTAGGAATATTTATTACGTTCTTTTCTGGCCTTTAAATTTAACAATACTCGTATATTTATCTTCTCTTTGGTTCTTACATGGAGGCTCCAACGGAGGAAACCATTATTATTTTATACCGGCATTGGTGATTGCCACTATTCTTTTAAAAAATCATAATATCTTTTTCATCTACGCATTTTATGCGTTCGTCACCGGCTTTTTGTACGTATTTGAATATTTATATCCGAACTTCATTGTTCCTCAAAAAGATAGAGATTCAGAATATATGGATCTGGGAGGAAACTATATCTTCGTCCAGATACTGACGGGAATATTGATCTTTATACTTAGCAGGAACCTCAATATAGAGAGGAAAAAATCGGATAATCTTCTTCGGAACATTCTTCCTGAATCGATCGCAGACGAATTAAAGATGAACGATACCGTTCAGCCAAAACGTTATGATAGTGTAACCGTATTATTTACGGATATGGCCGGCTTTACCCATATTGCTGAAAAAATGAGTCCTGAAGAATTAGTGAAGGAACTCCACTTCTTCTTTGCTGAATTCGATAAGATCGCAAAAAAATACGGTTTGGAAAAGATCAAGACAATCGGAGACGCCTATATGGCCGTTGCCGGACTTCCTACACCGAATCATACCCATGCAAGAGACGCGGTTTTCTGCGGGTTGGAATTCCAACAATTTATGAAAAAACAAAAGGTAGAAAGACAAAACTTAGGTCTTCCTACCTGGGAATTACGCTTGGGCATCCATACAGGAAGTGTAGTAGCAGGAGTGATCGGCACAGAAAAATTCGCCTACGATATCTGGGGAGACACAGTAAATACCGCGAGCCGTATGGAGAGTTCCGGAGTCGCAGGAGAAGTGAATATCTCCTTGGATACATTCCATTTTGTGAGAGAAGATTTTATCTGCGAGTCCAGGGGATTGATAAAAGCTAAGAACAAGGGAGAGATCGAAATGTTTTTGGTGAAAGAAGCTCGAGAAGTATAATAGGTTCTTGACCTAAGGTTCCCAGGAAAGAATTTGAACCAGTCAGATTTTCTTTCCCATGAATTTTAATAGTTTTGGATTTTTCATATTCCTATTAATTACCTTTACTCTTTACTATCTACCTTTCCTAAAAAGATTCCAACTTCTGACAGTAGTCGCCGCTAGTTTTTATTTTTACGCGTATACTGATCCTTGGTTACTAATCTTACTTTTGTTCTCCATCTTCTGGAACGCGAGTATCGTATATCTGATCCAAACTCCGAATTTCAGATCTAAAAAAGCAATCTTGGCATTAGGTGTAGTCCTAAATCTGAGCGTATTATTCTTCTTTAAATATAGCGGACTATTCGCCAAAACTTTATTGGGAAGCTCGGGGTCTTCGGATATTTCGGACGTACATTGGATTTTCCTAATCCCTCTTCCGATCGGTATTTCTTTTTATACATTCCATGGGATCAGCATGGTAGTAGATTTTTATAGGATCGGTTCCGAAATTTTCAAGGAGAAGGTCCCCTATCCTAAACTGATCCTACAGTCTTCTCTCTATATTAATTTTTTCCCTCAATTGGTGGCGGGACCTATCGTTAAAGCGAAAGAATTTTTTCCTCAGATAAAAACAAAAAATTTCAGGGACATTCCTTGGATCCAAGCTGCCAAGATCTTAATACTCGGATATTTTCTGAAAACGGTGATCGCGGATAATTTGAACGATCTTACATTCGTTATCGATTTTCCCTACAATTCGCATCATTCCACTCTTACGTTAATACTTTTGATTTTGGGATATTCTGCTCAGATCTTTGCAGACTTTGCCGGATACTCTTTGATCGCTATCGGGATCGCATTCTTATTCGGCTATAGACTTCCTACTAATTTCAATTTTCCTTATATATCTTCCACCTTTTCGGAATTCTGGAGAAGATGGCATATATCTCTTTCTACTTGGCTAAGAGATTATCTATATATTCCTTTGGGAGGAAACAGAAAAGGAAACTTCAGGACTTATATAAATCTATTTTTGGTAATGGCATTAGGCGGACTTTGGCACGGAGCGGAATGGAGATATATGGTTTGGGGGATCGGTCACGGACTTTTATTACTTATAGAAAGATTTTTAGATCAGAATCTTCCATTCAAACTTCCTGAAAATCGTTTCTTTTCCTTTATAAAAGTCGGTTTTGTATTTCTATGCGTTTCTCTTCTTTGGTTATTATTCCGTTTACCTAATTTTGAAACCGCAATTAAATATCTAAAATTACTAAGTACGAATTTAAGTTTGGGAACGGACTGGGAACTTTGCACATTTTTAATATTCTTTTCTGCTCCAGTGTTCTTCTATCATTTTTACGGATGGTATAAGAGCCTGTCGGCTCTTGAAGCCCGGAACCAGATACCTATCGATAACCTAAGTTCTCGGACGGACTATAAGGAAAAGTATTCGGAAGAAACAATGGAGAAGATTTCAAATATCGGTTATGCATTCCTGCTATTTCTGATCGTTCTGAATAAGGGGCCTTCTGCCGCATTTATCTATTTTCAATTTTAGTTATGAAATTTTTTATCCGACTTAGCTTATTCTTTCTGACATTTTTAGGACTATATTCCGGTTTTGTGTATTTTGTTTCTCCTCAGAAAATACCGAAACAAAGCTGGTGGCAGCATAATCGTGTCAGGGTAGAAAGTTTTTTAACGGAAGGAAGAGATTCTAAATATGTGATCGTTGGATCTTCCATGTCGGATAGAATGTTGCCAAAACAAAATTCAGGCTGGTTTAATCTTTCTTTAGTGGGAGAAGGCGCACTTACAGGATTATCTATATTAAAGAATTCGGATACTTCTCCCAAATTCGTATTGATAGAAGTTAATCAACTTTCTGTAAAAGAGAATGAAAAATTCTCTAAAGAGAATACGGATCCTTTTTTTATTTTTACCAGAAGGAACTTCCCTGTTCTCAAATCCGAAAAGCAACCCTTGAATTATGCGGTAGGATTTGTGATCCAATTTACGGATCGATTCTTTGCCGCCGAAATCAAGCAGGATCCTAAAGAAAAAAACGAAGCCCTCGAAATTTCCAAACGATTAAAACATGAACATCTGGAAGAAGTAAAACGTTGGTATGGTGCCGCAGTAGAACAGAAAAAGCTGAATGATAGAATGACGTATCTTTCTTCTATCCTTAAAGAATTAGAAGCCAAAGGTGTCCGGCCAATATTTTTTGAAATGCCGATGCATCCCGAAATTTTAGCCTCCGCAAAAGAAACCAGGACCAGAGAGACAGTTCTAAAAAACTTTCCTCCTTCTCAATATATTTGGTTTATCGATAACAAAGATATCTACGAAGACAGCGATGCTCTCCACCTTGCCTATCCGGAAGCAGATCGATTCTTGTCAAAATTGAAAGAATACGCGGAATCCTTCCCCTAAAGGGGGCCCTTCCCCGACCATTGCATATTCAATAAATTTAATTATCGAACGCTCCTAAAGAAACCCATTCAGCTCCCTCTTTTTTATATCTCAAAACTCCTTTTAAAGGGATGATCTGCCCACTCTTTGCATCATACCAACGAGCAGATGAAAGGTTTGCGAGTAATGAAAAATGCAATAACTTCTCCGTTCCGGATTTGTTTCTGGAATTTTGCATCACCCAGCCGACATATTCTCGATGATATCTTCCTTCTTGGGCATGATGAACATAGTTACGGACATCTTCCTTTAGTTTTACTTTTGCGGAGAAGGGAACGTACAACAAATCCGTTTTTCCGGAGGCGAATGATTCACGCACTGAGATGGCCTTTTCAGAATGCATATCTTCTACAGTTCCGAATAAATAGATCCCTTTTTCGAGATCTGATTTGCATCTGGAGTCGCTAATCTCAGATCCGCAAAAAACCGAAGAGAAAACTAAAATCAAAAGGGTCCCTAAAAACAAACCATATCGGATCATATTCATTTCCTCTAATGTTTTCCGGGAACTAGAATCGAGTTCCTCCTCTCATACATAATATATGCTTCCAACGCAATCATCTTTGGATCGTCATAAGCTAATGGTTTTCCTTGCAGAGGATTTTGGATACACCAATTAATCATCTCTCTCAATGTGGACACCTTCCCGATCTGTTTTTGGAATTTAGGATAAGTTTCCGGATGAGTATTGGTTGCATTCGGATGACACATAGCACATTGGACCGTGTTACCCCCTAATTCAGGCCCATGAAAAAGTTTTTCTCCCCGAGCCACCGTTTCCATAAACGCAGTATTCCATTTGTCTTCATTGGATCTATCCCAGTCGTCACCGAAGATCAAAGATACTGTCCCGAAAATTAGAAAGAAAAAGGAAATACAAATACCGAATAAAATTCTTGATTTAGATCTATCTCTAAATGTGTGCGGATCGTACATAAGATTCTCCTAATAGTGAGTTTGAGGAAGAATTCTAGATTCAGGCTTTTGGTAAATTGAATCCACAGGATGCCCAGCGGATTCGTCGTATTTTACGATCCGATCCTTATTTTCCCAAAGTTTATAATGCATTTCCTCTCTTGCATTATCCATGTTCACGAACGCCCAACCCGTTCCATCCCTCTCATGAAATGGATCCTGACGGTTCATAAAAACAGTCATCTTAGGGATATAATGTGGTGACTGAGTATAACTTTCCGGATAAGGCCAAGGCCAAGCAGTGGACATCAATGCATAAAAACTGATATTCTTGATCTGGTTATACAAAACTTGATGTACATGCCCGTGGAAAACCGTGACATTATCGAATCTATCCAGAACGGATTGGATTTTTTCCGCGTCATCCGTCCAGAAATTCCAAGGTTTATAAATTTTATATAATGGAGAATGAGAAAGAACTACTAATGGAGTTCCGCTTTTAATATTCTCCAAATCTTTTTTCAGCCAGGTAATCTGATCATCACCCACCATAAAAGGAGAACCATTCGGATTATCCAAACGAGCCATCTCGTTCATCCTTTCTTCCGGAGTTTTCCAACGTTTGATCCAAGTATCATAAGTCAAAATGCTATTCAGAACTACGAAATGAACTCCCTTATGATCGAATGAATAATTGAGTTTGCTTATCTTATCCTGCCAATAATTTCCCAGATCCAAATAATAATCATGTTCTCCGATAACAAATTTAATCGGCACTTTAAGCTTGGATAGAAGCTCCATACCATGATCCAATTCTTCCCTTTTTCCTAACTGGGCAAGATCTCCTCCGAATACCGCAAAGTCAGGCCTTGGGAACATCAGATTCACCGTTTCAATCGCCTTATTCAGACCACTGTCAAAATTCCTAACAAAATTTGTTCCTTTAATATGTGTTAGGTGAGGATCTGAGATAAACGCGAAGGTAAATTTTTCATGAGTGCCCTTACCTCTTCCTCCGCAGGCAATTTCGATTAGACTCATCGGAACAATACTCGCGGCTAGTAGACCTCCTGTTCCACGCAAAAAGTCCCTCCTGCTCAGTTTCCCCTCTTCCATAACTCCCCTCCTATCGGAATATTTCCGATCCATTCATTTCGGCATGCTAGGCAAAACCGGACTCGTTAAGGATTTTAAAAAAGACACTAGGTCCGCTTTCTCTTGACCACTCAGTCCTAAGGGACGGATACCGCTGCTTAAGAAAGGATTCGCTTCTCCACCTCTATCATATAGATCGATGACTTGTTCAAGGCTTGTTAAACTCCCGTCATGCATATAAGGAGAAGTTAATGCGATATTTCTAAGCCCTGGGGTTTTAAATGCTCCCAGGTCCTCGCTGATCCCTGTGACTGAAAATCTACCCAGTTCGGAAGATTCTATATTCGTAAGTATTTCTTCGTCTGAAGTAGGACTGTTTTTAGATTCTGCTTTTTTCTGAAGGATCTCTTCTAACTTAGGTTGTATTCTTTTAAAACCTACTCCCAGATTATGAAATTTATCATCTATAAAAATAGCATATGTTTCGCTTATTGTATGACAATCTTGACATCTCGCCTTACCCATATATAGATTCAATCCCCGGATCGCAGACGCAGATAGAGCCTTCTCTTCTTTTCCGAATCTATACCGATCAAAAGGAGAATCACCTGATATGATTGTTCTTTCAAAAGATGCGATGGCCATGGCAACATGATCTATTCTGATCGAATCAGAATCTATACCGAACACCGTCTTAAACCTTGAAGTATAGTCTTGATCCGCTTTTACGATCTTTATTAGATCATCATGACTGGAGAGACCATGCTCCACAGGGTTCAAAAGAGGATCTTTTGACTGACCTTCCAGATCGCTTCTTCTTCCATCCCAAAACTGTGTCTTATAATAGGCTGCATTTAATACCGTAGGTGCATTTCTAGTACCGGTGAGATTTTTAATACCCTTAGAAACCTTCAGTTTATCTACAAAAGCTTGTTCAGGTTTATGGCATGTGGCGCAAGAAACGGTTCCATCAGAACTAAAGCGCTTGTCAGAATACAATTTAGCACCTAACGATACTTTGTCGTTAGATTGAGGGTTATTTTTAGGAACTGGCAAGTCAGGTAATCCCAAAATTCCGCTCGGAATGTAGGTAAGTTCCGTTAAGTCTGTATCCTTTTTCTTTTGAGAATCACAACCTATACAATAAAAAACGAATATAATAAACATATATCCTAAAAACTTGGAATCGAATCGTGAAAACGTAATATCTTTCATCCGACATCGCCGACAAAATTTTCGATTAGAATAGTTCTAGAATTAAAATAGGTCAAGACCTCGAGGCAGAAAAAATGCAGATTTTAAGAATTTTTTATCGTTCGACTAGCGAATAAGTTAAAACATTCGTTTTATTTAAAGTATGTTTTACAATAAAGACTAAACATACTGACAGTATAATTTACGTCGCGGACCCGAATGGATGCACATTTTGATATGGTTACGTATACAGATCTTTCGAAAGGAAGTTAACACGTTATGCGAAACTTATAAAGAATTTTTGAAAAGTCCAACCGGAAGAAAAAGTAGATCCTTAATTTCGGATATTCTCTTCCGGTTGTTATTTTAGATCCTAATAGAATATCCGAAGGACCAGATAATACTATGAAGTGGGATCTTTTGCTCTAAGTGTTTATTTACCAAGGCTTGTTTTACGTTAGGATCTAATCCGGAATTTTGGATAGAACTTAAAATAAAATCATTTACTAACCCGTAACCCTTAGATGGATCAATAGTCAGTCCATCGTTTGTGTTTCCTGTTAACGGACCTACCCACGTTGCTCCAGGTACGGTTCCGACCGTTTGACCTCCTACATTATTTGGATAATAATAATTATTATCTATCATATAAGTATTTGGTCTATAAACATCCGTAAGTGCAAAAGAAAATCCCAAATACTTTACGGTTACCTTATAATCGATATTTTTGAATCCGGATCTTCTATCTATATTGTCATTATAGTATTGGTATCCGAAATCGATCCCAGGTTGTATCTTAAAATTTTCAGAGATCTCATAGTCATGGAATACCGAGAATTTATGAAAGGTTGTACCATTAAACGCATTGGTAGGATATCCGGACTCCAGGTCCTTCTCCCCTGCGATACTCGAACCGCCAATTCTTTCCGAAGTCACTCTCACATTATAGGTATAAGTCGGATGAATATACTTCAGCACAGGCAATGCCCAACCGAAAGTAAAAAGTCCTAAAGCAAAACTCGGCTGATTATTCGCATAATAGATCCAACCCGCATTCCAATCTCCTAAACGATTAGTAGACCATTTGTAATTGAGAAGAGTGGCAAGACCTTCTCTCAATCCGTTAGGCTCCTTTCTCAATCTGTTTGTATTGGGATCTTCCGCCACCTTCTCCAAATCAACCCCTTGTCCGTAAGGATGCGATTGAAAAACCCCATCCACATCCCGGTTCGTCCTTCCAGTCAAAGGAGAATAATCTCTAATGATCAATTGCAACCCTTCTACTGGAGTAGGTATATTCACCATTGTATCCAGAATTAAAGACTTAGGAACTTCAGAATAATGAAGCCCCCCTCTTCTATCAAAAGCATTTCCGAACAAACTGTTACCGTTGATGAACACATCATTCGTTAAAGATTGGGTCCAAACCAGATCATAATTTCTTTTTTGAGGGATTTGTTTTTGCTCCTTCAATTCTTGAAGGTTATTTTCAGCCTCGACGCTTGCGATCTCGGATTTAAGAATCCGAACGGGGATAGAATCTTCTAAACTAAAAATATAATATTCTTCAGCTTCCTTCTCCAACTTCAGATTTTTTAGGATCTTCCCGGATTTCAGCTTCACCTCATCGCCGAAAAGAGGGGTAATTAAAAAGAAGGAAAACAGCAAAATTGTGAAACTTTGGTAGGTTTTCTGAATTGACCTAAGTATTTTCATAGGAGTCTCCTTAGTCCCCGCCCGCAATATATTTGGATTTTGGGGCAAACGGGGGCATTTCTCCATTAGTTCAATAATTATTGAACTATAGAACTTAGAAAGTGCTTGTCAATCTTTTGTTCAAATATTATTGAACTTTATAAGGAGTATTGGAAAAAAGTTCCGATGTCTAAACAGCCAACTCATCCCAATTTAGATCAGATTGAATTGAACTCCATATTCGAGGCAGTAAGCGATCCGATCCGTAGGAAGATACTATTGGACCTTTCAGAAAAAGGAGAATCCAATTGTTCCACCTTTCTAGTTTACGCCCCGAAAACAAATCTGTCGTACCATATGGGGAAATTAAGGGAGGCGGGAATGATTTTCACAAGATATGAAGGAACTCAGAGATTTTCCATCATTCGTAAGGATGACCTGGAAAAAAAATTTCCAGGCCTACTTGATACGATCTTAAAAAGCGCAAAGATAGAAGGCGACAAGTGAGAAGCCTCCGAGATCAAAATCTAACGCTGCACTTAACCTTTCATTAATTGTAAACCTTGCGCTACAGTAATCACAGGTTTATATTCTAACTCTTTTTTGGCCTTGTCTATTCGGATTGTACATTCCTTCCCCATAATATCCACAGGGAATCTCATCATCGGAGGTTCTTTACGAATTCCTAATATTCTCCAGATCCCTTCTACTATCATTGCCAAAAATCCAGCAAGAGAAGAAGGTATTGTAGCTTGAGGCAGTGTAATTCCTTGGGTTTGCATCATCTCCGTTAGGAACGTTTTTACCGTTTTTTCTTCATCGTCTGTGATGAAATATATTTGGCCCGGTGTACCTTTAGTTAAAGCAAGCTCAGTTGCATAGACTAAATTCGGAATGCAGGTCATAGTAGTTTTAGCTCTTCCTCCGTCTAACCACATGAACTTTCCTTCGGACACCATCTTTTTGAGGACAGGAAGAACGGACGTATCTCCAGGCCCCCAAACAAATCGAGGCCTTAGAACAATTGTCTCGAAACCGGGACGATTTGAGGCAACTACTCTTCTTTCTGCTTCTCCTTTAGTACGACTATAATAGTAAGGAGTTTTTTTAGGATAAGGATAGGTCTCGTCTATCTGGACCATGTCCTGTCCATAAAAGAGAGCTGCCTCCGTTCCCATATGTATAAATCTTTTGACTCCCGCTTTTTGAGAGGCTTCCAATAATCGAGTCGTTCCTTCTACATTTCCTTTCCAAAAATCTTGGTAACTTCCCCACGGACCGACGAATGCTGCACAATGAATTACAATATCAATTCCTGCGAGATCTTGCGGAGTGATTGATTCTAAACTCCCACTTACTATTTCAAAACCTTGCTGAGTTAAAGCGGAGTCCGTCTTTGGAGATCTGGACAATACTTTTACCTTATGTTTTTCTTTCAAATGACGTGCGATTGCTCCGCCTACAAAGCCGGAAGCTCCGGTGATGAATAGATTCATATCTTCTCCAAGATACAAGTCTCCAATGGAAAGTTTTGGAAGTATACTAGAAAATCTGAAAGTCGTTGACCTCCTGTAGTTTCAAAAAGAAAATTCTACATATTCTTTCAAGGTGCAGAAGAATATGGATCGTATTCAAAAATATTATGTTTTTATTTTATTAAATCTATTCCTAATTTCGAATTTGCAATCTTCGGAGGAAATTTCTAAAAACGGAGCTTCTGAAAAGAAAAAACAAAAATTCGAATTATTATTAAAGAGGCAAACTTATAGTTATATCCCTTATAATTTTACTTCTTACTCCGAAAAAACGGATCCATATGAATCCATAGAAACAAACCATTTGCAACAAAATCAAAAAGTATTGGTTCCGGCAGTTTTCAGTTACGAAAATTATGAAAAGAATTATAGAGCTGAGATCTCCTATTACGAAGTAGAGTTGGTGAATCCGAATTCAAATGTGATCCGATCCAATTCGAATGGTTTATCTGCAGAGAGATTTTATTATTCTCCATTAGCAAGATCGGAGTTTGAAGCGAATTTTTATAAGATCGTTTCCCCTCTTCAAAATTGGAATTTATATTTAGGAGGAGGACTTCGTAATATCAATAAGTACACCTACGGAAAATACATGTTAGATGGCGCCTTTCAGGAATATTTTTATACATACGGCCCTCAGGTTTCTATCCAATCCTCCTATCAATTTACTGAGAATTTTTCTGCGAATATAAGTTTAGATCTATTTTATACGGAAGGAACCAGATTTTTCAGAACTCCGATAATTTCTACCGATACGTTGGTCTTTACGAATGGAAGCGCTGGAACAAAAGGAATTTTCAGAGGTTATGAATCAGAAATTTCTCTCCAATATAGATTTCATGAGAATATGAAATTTCATTTGGGATATAACCAAATTTATTCTTACTTCAGTTATTTGCACTTCGATCAATTGAATTTAACTTATAATATTTCTTCACCCTCATTGACATATATCACGAATGGATCTAGATCAGGGAACTATGAGATCTTAAGAGGATTCTTCGTAGGATTTTCAGTCTTTTTTTAAAAACATTCTTATGCAATTTTCTATACAGGGTTCATGCGGAGAATAAACTGGAGACCAGATATTAGAATGAGGTCATCTGTCTTTCATTTACTATTTCTTTTGGCATTCATGGGGTGTTCGGGGACAACCGAAGTGTATTCTCCGCATGCAAAAGACGGAATTTTAGATCTAAGAGATTGGGATAGAGATCGTTTTGCTACTGTTGCCTTAGATGGAGATTGGGAATTTGCAAATTCGGTCTTAACTCCGGAAACATTCACAAAAGATGGATTCATTTCCGTTCCTGGAGCCTGGAACTCATTTACAAAAAACGGCAAACAACATGAGGGAGAAGGTCTCGGAACTTACAAACTCACAGTCCTATTGGACAAACCTGTAAAAGATCTGGCTTTTCAGATCGGAGATGTTTCCACAGCATTTAAACTATTCCTGAACGGAAAATTGCTGATCGAGAACGGCAAAGTAGGAAATTCCAGAGAGGGAATGCTCCCTTCTTACAAACATCCTATCGTTCTAATAGACGAAGAATCTAAGGAACTAAAACTTATCTTACAAATATCAAATTTTTATCATATAACCGGCGGGCTCCGTAAATCCATTAAATTAGGAAACACATTAGCAGTCTTCGAAGAAAAAAAAAGACAGGTTGCTCTTGGATGGGTGGTCTTCGGAGCCACTTTTTTCATGGGCCTTTATCATTTGATCTTGTTTTTGATGAGACGAGTGGATAAATCCGCACTTTGGTTCGGATTATTCTGCATTGATCTTAGTATCAGAGGGTTTTTTACAGGATCGGTATTCATCTATGAGGTCACACCGGATTCTTTTTGGGTGTACATCCATAAGTTGGATATTTTGACTTTTGTTTTAGCACTGCCCTTATTTTCAGTTTTTTTAAAAGCGGTATTTCCCGATGAAAAATTCCATTATTATTTTAATAATATATTCATAAGCGTTAGTTTCGCATTCTTCGTCATAGTTCTTGCTCTTCCTTCAACCGAATACATGAACTATATAAGGATATTCCAAGGTTTTGTAGGCCTCAGCATAGTTTATTTCTTTATAATGATTTCTCTTTGCATTTTCAGAAGGAGAGAAGGTGCCATTCTATTTGCAATCGGCTCTTTAATACTGTTCTTAACTACTTTAAACGATATTTTAAACCAAAGTTTGATCATAAAAGCTGAATATTTAGCAAGTTGGGGACTTCTTGCGTTCTTATTTTCCCAAACAGTGATGCTTTCAGTCAGATTTTCTAATGCGTTCGTAAGATTAGAAGAACTCCAAAAATCCTTGGAGCAAAAAGTCACAGAAAGAACGAAACAATTAGCGGAAGCGAAACATATTGCAGAAGAAGCAAATTCACTCAAAGACACATTCTTATCTTTAGTAACTCACGATTTAAGATCCCCTATCACAACAGTAATCGGTATCTTACATTTGATCCGAAACGATTACGAGCAATTGGACGATGAATCCTTATTGGAATGGGTGGATAGAGCGGAGTATACTTCTTCCCAATCCTTAGAGATGATCGCAACACTCTTGGATCTAAACAGACTTAAATCCGGTTCTTTCCCTTTGGACAACAGTTTGATCTATGTGTATCCGGAAGTAGAAGGTGTGCTTGCCAAACTTCTTCCCCAAGCGGAAGCGAAGAAGGTCAGGATCCTAAATGAGATCCCCGATGATGTTAAGTTAAACGTGGATAGGACTTTATTTTCCGAAATATTTATTAACTTAGTTTCCAATTCCATAAAGTTCTGCAGAGAGAATGACTCTATTCGTATAGGATTTTCCAACGAGAAGAATGATCCGGAATTTTTCGTAGAAGATACCGGGATCGGAATGCCCAAAGATATGATCCCGAATTTATTTTTAACCGAGGTCAAATCCACTCGTTTGGGGACCAAAAACGAATCCGGAACCGGCTTAGGTTTACCTTTAGTTTATAGCATTATAAAAGCTTATAACGGAAAAATTTCAGTAGAATCGGAAGAGAAAAAAGGAAGTAAATTTACGTTTTCAATCCCGAGAGTCTAAATCTTAGAGCAAATATCACAATTTTCGCAAGTATGAAAGGTGGCACCGAAATATTCATATAGAAATTCCCTTCTACATTTCTCAGACTTCAAATACATAAGCATCTGATACAATCGATTCAAACTCGCTTTCTTTCGGTCCTCCAAAACTTTCGGGTCCGTCAAAACTTCAGGCAATTTTCCACGCAAAACAAGAGACTTTCTTTCCAAATCTCCGGAAGTAACTCCATGCCTTTCGAAAAGATTCAGCACTGTTTGCAAACGATGATCTCCTCGATTTTTATGCACAACCATAGATTGTAGTTCTTCATAATCTAAAGAAGATAGTTTTTCGCCTACAGACTTTAAAACTCGATACACTCTGGTCATAAAATTTTCATCTGGATTCTGCCATTCAATAAAATCCATAAGAACAGACAGATCATCCTGGTTATAAAACAAAAGGCAATCGGAAGGATTTCCATCCCGTCCCGCTCTCCCTATTTCCTGATAATAAGATTCCAAAGAAGAAGGTAGTTCTGCATGAATGATTGTCCGAATATTCGCCTTATCTACTCCCATCCCGAATGCATTCGTAGCTAAAAGTAAGGTATCTTTTGAATTTAAAAATTCGTTTTGTATTTTCCTTCTTTTATCGGAAGGTAATAGTCCGTGATACACACGATAGCGGATCTTCTCTATATCTAAAAGTTCCGAGAAACTTTCGATATTTTTGATCAGATTAAAGTAAACGATCGTATTTCCTTTTAAATTTTTTAGATAAGAGATCAATTCTTTTGCTTTAGAAGAAGAATCCACGAAAGTCCTAACTTCCAAATAAAGATTCGGCCTTGAGATCCCTTCATTATAGATCTGAATATCCGATTCGGATAATCCGATCTGCTTGATCATATCCTTTTGGATTTCCTTTGTAGCGGTAGCAGTCAAAGCAATGATCCTAGGATATTTTAAGATCTTTCTGAATTCTGAAATTTTAGTATAGTCCGGTCTAAAATCATGCCCCCACTGGCTGATACAATGAGCCTCATCCACAACCAATAAAGAAACTTTTCTGGTCTTAAATATTTCCAAAAAGGACGACTTACGAAATCTCTCCGGGGAAACATAAAGGATTTTGTATTTTCCATCCTTTAAATTCTCATAACGAAGATTACGTTCTTCCTTTGAAAGAGATGAGTTTACAAATTCTGCATCTACTCCCAAAGACTTTAACTTGTCCACTTGGTCCTGCATGAGAGCGATCAACGGAGAAATAACGACTGTCAATTCTTCCAATGCTAATGCAGGCAATTGGTAGCATAGAGACTTGCCCATCCCTGTCGGCATGATCACTAAGCAGTTTTTGCCTTCTAAAACATCTCTGATAATTTTTTCTTGAGAGGATCTGAATTCGGAGATTCCGAACTTCTTTTTTAATTCTTGTAAATTGGACATTCGGACAGTTTCCTTTGTGGATCCGGTCCACTTTTTGCCAATCCGGTTTTTAAATTTCTTTTGGAGACTTTTTACTCACAAATTGAAATTTATCTGGCGCTCTCTGAAAAAGTCCCTACTCTTTGCTATTAAACTTTCAATCGAGAGAGCAAAAATGACCCTTTCAACATTTAGAAATCTTCTGATCGTCTTAGGCTCTGTGTTTACCGCAGGCTTTCTATATTTAGTGCTTCCACCTTTATTGCAAAACTTCGATGTGATCGGTGCTTTTTTAGGAGGATTCGTTAATCCATTCTCCAGCGCTTATGCATTGGATATTATTTTTACATGGCTTGTCCTCGCTGCTTGGATCATATATGATTCAAAAACAAAAGGTATTAAAAATGGATGGATCGCGCTTCTACTTGGTGTGGTTCCCGGTGTAGCAGTAGGAGCTGCCTACTATATTTATCTAAGAGAGAAACAAGGTCGAAATTAATCTTTGTAGGAATTCCAACATTCGGTTTCCACTTACTGGAAACCGACCGTTCCATAGCCCTACAAAACTATTCTATCTTCTAAAATTGGTGTGGGCCAATATCCTTAAGTTCTGTATTTTGGATAATCACATAATTTATTGAACGGTTTGAAGGAATCGTATGAACTCCAACAACTCTCCCATTGTTTCCATCCAGAACCTCTCCAAATCCTATTCCAACGGATTCCAAGCCTTAAAAAACATAAACTTGGATATCGAAAAAGGAGAGATCATTGCCCTCTTAGGTCCTAATGGTGCAGGAAAAACCACTCTGATCTCCATCATCTGCGGGATAGTCAATCCAAGTTCCGGATCTGTTTCCGTAGGCGGTTACGATATTATAAAAGATTATCGAAAGACCAGATCGATGATCGGTCTTGTTCCCCAAGAACTCACAGTTCATGCGTTCGAATCCGTTTTAACGACTACCAATTTCAGTAGAGGTCTGTTCGGAAAATCACCTAACAAAGAATATATCGATGAACTTCTAAAATCTCTTTCTCTTCTGGAGAAAAGAGATCAAATGATAATGACCTTGTCCGGCGGAATGAAAAGAAGGGTTCTGATCGCAAAAGCATTATCTCATGAACCACTCGTTCTATTTTTAGATGAGCCTACTGCAGGCGTGGATGTAGAACTCAGAAAAGATATGTGGAATGTAGTGAGGGCACTTAGGGACAAGGGAGTTACCATAATTCTTACAACGCATTACATTGAAGAGGCGGAAGAGATCGCAGACAGAGTCGGCATCATGAACAAAGGAGAGTTGGTCCTTGTAGAAAAGAAAACCGAACTCATGCATAAGCTCGGGAAAAAACAGATCTTACTAGATCTTGTTTCCCCTCTCCAAAGTCTACCTAACAATTTTAACGGCTACGAACTGGAACTAAAGAATGAAGGAAAACAATTATTGTACACCTATGACGGCCAGGAAAAACAAACAGGGATCGCAAGCTTCTTAGAACAATTGAAAAAATCCGGAATAGAATTCAGAGACCTGAATACAACCCAAAGCAGTTTGGAAGAAATTTTCGTACAATTAGTGAAGGAATCCAAATGAATCTCAACGCTATCAAAGCCATCTATTTTTTCGAAATGGCAAGAACAAGAAGGACATTGATGCAAAGTATTGCTTCACCGGTCCTTTCTACTTCTTTGTATTTTATCGTTTTCGGTTCTGCGATCGGATCTAGGATCCAAGAAGTTAACGGAGTGTCTTACGGTTCCTTTATTGTTCCAGGACTTGTTATGCTTTCCCTATTAACAGAAAGTATCTCTAACGCTTCTTTCGGAATCTATTTTCCTAAGTTTACAGGAACCATTTATGAAATATTATCCGCTCCGGTTTCCAGCATGGAAGCTGTGATCGGCTTTGTGGGAGCTGCTGCAACCAAGTCATTGATATTAGGTTCTATCATGCTTGCAACAGCATCTTTGTTTGTGGAGATTAAGATAGCTCATCCATTCTTGATGGTGTTCTTCTTGATCCTGACCTGTATTTCCTTTAGTCTATTCGGGTTTATTATAGGAATTTGGGCGGACAATTTTGAAAAACTGCAAGTGATCCCAATGCTCGTCATCACTCCTTTGGTATTTTTAGGGGGAAGTTTTTATTCTGCAAATATGCTCCCTCCTTTCTGGCAAACTGTGACTCTATTCAATCCGATCCTATATTTAGTCAGCGGGTTTAGGTGGAGTTTTTACGAGATTGGGGATGTAAGCCTGGAAATCAGCCTAGCTATGATCTTATTCTTCTTGGTTTCTTGCCTAGGAGTGGTTGCCTGGATGTTTAAAACAGGATATCACATTAAAAAATAATAAAATACTTAGCCGAAGGATCTAAAATTCCTTCGGCTGGTCATTTAGCCTGCTCAAATATTTTTTCAAAAGATCTGCTACTTTTAAAACGGATTCATTATGCGGATCCAGATGGATTGCATCTTTTAGAATAGAATCTGCTCGATCGAAATTTTTAACTGCTATATAGATTTCAGCAAGATTGGTTAGATTTTTTATGTGAGAAGGTTCTCTCAATCTAAGACGTTCGCTGAAATCTAGAGCCTTTCTGATCTGACCGGCCTTTCTTGCCGCAAAAGAAGCCACATACAAGATCTCGCTATCTATCGGATTCATCTTAAAGTAATCTTCTGCGTATCTGGCAGCCTTTTGATAATCCTTTAATTTCAGGAAAAGTTTAATAAAATTCTTTTTCACTTCAGGAACACGGCTATCCAAAGATTCCGCTTCTTCTAAATAACTGAGGGCTTCTTGTGTATCTTTATTTAAAAAGGTTTCCTTAGCATTCCTAAGTAGTTCCTTGATCCTCTGTCTTTTTTCGTCTTGAGGGAATGTTTCTTTTCCGTTTCCTGTAAAAGACAACCGGATAATAGAAAGGTCATCGCTCAATTTACCGATATTTAAAATAACATTATATATTTCCTGAAGATTCCCTCTTCCTTTTTCGACAGAGTTTAAGAATAACTTTTCGTCATCGTTGATAATCCTATCCCCGTCCGAATCCATGCCAACGATGATATCATCCCTACCGTCAGAACCCACAAAGATACAATCTCCAGGTTCCAACTGGAAGGTTTTGATAAAAATAGTACCTTCCACACCCGTTGTTCCTAATTTTCGGAACATGAATTCGTTCTCTATAAAACTCGCAATCCCGTCCCGATACAACACCGTCCAAGGATGCTCTGCATTAATATAATATAATACTCCTATCTCATCATCAACTAAACCGATCACGGAAGATACCAACATTGATCCGTCAAAACTTTCAAATACCTTATGCAATTCTATGAACGCATTTTTCAGCCATCTTTCAGGAGATTGTTTTTTAATTGTATCGACTACTCTTGTTCTTTCAATAATAGATTCAAAAACGGATCCAAGAACCAATGCGCCTCCCGCACCTTGCATGGACTTACCCATTGCGTCTCCGTTCAAAAAGACAGTATAGGATCTCCCTTGCAGCTCTATATGATTTGAAATATTCAAGTCTCCGCCGATCTCATCCTCATGTTTCCTAAAAGTGAACCTTTTCTTTTGTTTCAAAAGAAATTCCACCTTTACGTTTTCTTGATTTGCTTTGTTCGAACCTAACGGCTTGATCAAAAGAGAAGTTAAAAAATAATCCGCGTCCTGTTGTTGTTTCAATTCCTGGACTTCGTTCAAAGTTTGTTCCAATTCCTTAGTCCTATCTTTGACTTTCTCTTCCAATTCGTTAGCATATTGCTCCAATCTTTTTCTGGCCGCCTGAATGGACCTTGCCATTCTATTGAAAGAACGAGCTATAAATCCAATTTCATCTTCCACTCTTGGGACCAATCTATATTCCAAATTTCCCGAATTTACCTCGGTCAATCCGACTACAACTTCCTCCATCGGATTTACGATCGCGTTATGAAAGAAAAATCTAAAACCGAAACTGATCGTAATGATCATCACCAAAAGGCAGATCACCATTACTAAAGAAGGAGAATGTAAATATTCTCTGAAAGATCTGTAAGTGAATCCTACTTCGTAAATTTTTCCGTTTTGCGGATGGATCACTAAATAAGCCAAATAGAATTCCGGAGTTTTTTCATCCGCCTTATTAAACTTAGCTCCTCTATACATTCTTTCTCCCACTTCTCTCAAAGAAGTTAAAGGAAGAATGAAGGAAGATCGAACCTCTAACTCCGACTTCCCAGAAGAAATATCCTTCTCCACTTTTTTACGAACCTGCTCTAGTACAGACTTCAAACCGATCTCTTCAGAATTCAGAAGTTTAGCCACCGCTGTCGTATCAGTTTTTGAAGGAAGATTAGAGAATTTGTTTTTTATAATATTCAGTTTTTTATTCAGAAAATGGAAAAAATCGATAAGCTCTACATCTGTAACTTTCGAATCTCCTTTTGATTCGTAAAAATTCCTTATTCCTTCAGAGTATGCGTAAAATTCCTTAGGAGAATCCTGAAGGATCACTTTGGATCTTTCCCATCTTTCTTTCGCATTCAAAGTCCCCAAATTCGTAAGTTTTCGAGCCACATTGAAAAACTTGATCTCTAAACGATCTTCCGAATCGAACCTTTGGTCCTTCTCTCCTTTTTCCAAACTGAAATCTTTGGATTCAGGATCAAAAGATAGAAGATAGGCAAATCCCTCCGGCTTCTTTCCCTGAAAAGCCGCAAGTTCGGAAGCCTGACCTTTTAATGTATCAAAAGAAGTATCATAACCGTTTAATATTGCATATCCTACCAACTGAAATGCTAAAAGAAAAGTAGCCATGGTCACGGCCACGATCTTACTCAAAATGGTAGTCCTTTCCTTGGTCGCATTTGCATAAATGATCAAGACAAGAAAAAGGCCGATCACAAGTGCGATATCGGTAGTATGTTGGAATACTTTTCTAGAGACGGAGCCGTCCCTACTCATTACATTCAAGATACCCGGAATGATCGTAATCGTAGAATAAGCGATCGCGATATAGATAATCCATCTTCTTTCTTTTCCTTTTTCTACGATCGCTCTCCAAGTAGCAGATGCCAAAAAAGAAAAGTTATATACTAAAATTATAATGGAGAAAATTTTATAGAACTTATGCGATTCGAAATCCCAATAATTACTTCCTATATTAAAACGATGATCCGACTGTAACGTAACCGCAATAAATGTGGCCTCAACAATCGCAAGCCCAGCATATAAAATAAAATAAATAGTTAAACCGAACTTAACGTTTCTGGGATTTGGAAAATAAAAGAAAAATATAAAACATTGTATAAATCCCATCATGGGGGATGGGATCGCCAACCAACGATGTATGATTGTCCACTGATCGAAAGAGATAAACGCGATAATATAAGCTAAATGAAAAATGGTCATCGCCAAGGTCGAAAGACCCAAGTGAAACGCTGCCTTACTTCTATCCTTGATACTTAAAAAGAAGAAGGTAACGTAGATGGAAAAAAGGCAGGCTAATAGAGAACCGAAAAAATAAAAATTAAAATAGAACTGATCCATATAAGCAGCATAAAAAGAATCTTAAAACCGGTTTCCGTCAAGAAGATTGTTTGCGGATTAGAACCGGTTACAGTGGAACCTACGATTAGAATCGTTCCATTCGGAATATGACTAAGCCCCCAATCTTTCCTGCTCGGAATTTCTAGGAGAAAGACCATGGATCCTTTTGTAAGCTTTGGAAAAAGCAAACGCGGAAGAATAGCCCACAGTCCTTGCGATCTCCTCCAAGGTAAAATTCTCCTCTGCCATCAGAGTTTTTCCTTTATCCATTCTTAATTTTGCCAAATAATCTATTGGAGTACATCCCAGAACTTCCCGGAATCGATTCGCAATGGAAGCCCTAGAAACTCCAACCGCTCTGGATAATTTTTCCAAAGTCCAAGGATAAGAAAGTTTTCTATGCAATGCCTCTAACGCTCTCAGTATCTTCTCATCTTTAAAAGCGCTTCTCCAGCCAGGAGAAGAAGAAGGATGGATCTCCAACCAATGTCGAATCACGTAATACAGAAGAATGTCGGTTAATCTTTGCAGTATCAGATCGGAACCTATCCCTGAATCCAATTCTTGAGAGATCAATACTTGAGTGGTGTTTAACGGATGATGTGCAAGAACATCGGAAGACTTTACTAAAATATAATCTGGAAGCTCGAAGAAAAATGGATGTTGCGCTGCTTCCGGAACCTCATAACGAACGGAAACGAATGTGGTTAAAGGAAGTTTTTCAGACCTCTTTTGCTTTTCGGACATATCCCTGAACTTGGCAATATCTACGACTTTATCATTTGGAGAATATACCAAGTCATGATCCAGACCTTTCGCAACGAATAGAATATCTCCTTTTTCTAAATGGATGAGTTTTCCTTTGATCCTTGCATAACAAGAACCTTGAGAAAGAATATGGAATCCACCGCTCCTTTCACAAGGAAAACGAAACCCCCAAGGTTTATATAAGGAAGTCCTGGCGAGTAGGTCCGCTTTCCAGCCTGCATTGGTCAATATTTCCGAAAGAATATCCATCTTCTAAACATAAGCCATAATATCCAAAAGTCGATTCCTTTATACTATTGGATATGTTTTTTAGACCCTAAGACATAGCCTAATTTCAATACATCTTGTATCATTCAAAGTTACAGGAGAATAAATCAAATGAAAATTTTCGTATATGGCGGATCAGGACAGATCTCCAGTTCCGTAATTTCTAAACTATTGGATTTGGGACATGAAGTATATGCAGGAACTAGGAATCCGGATGCCGGCAAAAAACTTCCGGGGCTACATTGGGTATTTGCAGATGCCACCCAGCCCACAAAAGGAACTGAAATTTTAGAAAATGTGGAGAGAGCCTTCTTCATTTCTCCCCCAGGATACACGGACCAATATTCGGTATTAAGTCCTTGGTTTGAAAAAGCTAAAAAAGCTTCCTTGAAGAAGGTAGTTTTGATGAGCGCCATGGGAGTGGACTTCGCTCCTCCAGAGGCTCCTTTTAGAAAATTAGAGATCAGCTTAGAAAATTCCGGAGTTCCGTACACAATCTTAAGACCGAATTGGTTCATGCAGAACTTCCAAACATATTGGCTTTCCGGAATATTAAAAGATAAGAAGATATTCTTCCCTGCAGGAAATGCAAAGACAAGCTTTATCCATACGGATGACATATCTTCTTCGGTGGTTTCCGCTCTATTGAACGACCAATTTAACGGCAAAGGAATTACGTTAACCGGAAAAGAAGCACTTACTCATGAAGAAGTAGCCGAAAAAATTTCCAAACATACTGGCGTAAAGGTAAGTTACTCCGATATCAGCCCGGAGACATTTAAGGCAAATCTTTTACAAGCGGGCGTATCCGAAGACTATGCAAGTTTTATGGTATTCATCGCCGGCGCGCTGAAAGAAGGCCATTCTTCTTCCATCCTGAATACTGTTCGGGAGATCACAGGAAAAGATCCTATCACTTTTGATGAGTATGCGGAGCAAAACAAAAAGGTTTGGTTGAATTAAGACGGATTCTTTTGCTCGACCTTAATTGGATCCTTAGGGTAGATCAAGGTCGAGCAATTGTAATAAAGACGAAAATCGCCTAATTAAAAAAAGTCGAGAGAAGAAAAATAATACCAAAGTTTTAGTGCGTATCGCAATTTTGTCGATCAAACGCTCGATAAAAATCCAAAATAGCGACACATATGCTGCTATTTATCATGTATTCGAGAATCCTCTTGACATTTAGTCGTTTATGCAAAATCTAACAAGTCCGATATGGAAGCTTCCATTCTTTTCTCCCATCATGCAAGCGGAGTTTTCTCCTTATTCCTTTTAACCTTCGTTTTGAGCGGATTCTTGGTATTCAAGAAGAACAGGACCCTACCAACATATTATTTAATTATAATGTATCTGGGATATGGGACCATGTTTTTGGGCTACTTCCTCTCCTACTCCATATTTAACCCATTAGCTGCATATCATAGATATCTTACAGTTTTTGTGATCTTCGGGATCGTAGGATTCATAGGTTTCTGCTATCATTTCCCAAGGAATATTTACCCAAAAGAATCCAAGATAGTTATTCCGCTAACCTTAGTAATCGCATTAGCTGCATGGATACATTTCATTCTGAAAACGATCGGAATGGAAAAGATATATCTATTCTCCGCCCACCATTATAGTTTTGATTACGGAAAAGAAGCTAGTTTTGCGATCCTTTTGTGTTTTATCATCAGCACAGTCATTCTAATCAGAAAGACAATCTACTTCTCTCGTTATACTGGAATATTCCAAAAATGGAATACATCCTCTAGTTCTTTGGCTCTCCCGATTCGAATCCTTGTAAAAACTCTACTTTTTCTCCCTCTGAATATCATGAGGATCTTACTTCCTGCGAGAAAAGAAGGAATTGCATTAAGAGCATTCTTACTAACTGTAATCTTAAACATCTTAAATGCATATAATAACGTATTAAACAAGTCCGGTGTTCTATCTTATGATACCTATGCGATTACCTACTTTATCCTATCGGTAATCACGATATTCTTCATACAAAGTGCATATTTAAACCATTCACCGGAACCTACTAGCTTTATGGGAAAAATTCTTTCCAGCGCTGTAGTTACGGTAGTGTTAGCTCTAGGGGCAATAAGTTACATTACGTTATTCTCCACTGATAAATCCATCGAGAAAGAAGACTTAGTTGAGATGAATTCAGTCAAAACGGAGATCCGAAATGGAGACACGAACTTTCCTCCGAATGTAAGATACATTTTATCTCGCCCTGTCGGTCCGGGAATATTCGATCATAAATATGAGATCCTCTTTTCCAAAGACGGTTTGAACCAAACCATTTTGAAAGAAGGAGAGAAATATTACAAAAACCAACAACTCAAAGAAGCGATCGAAAAGAATAGAAAGCTTCACAAAGGGAAATCCGAATCGGAGTTAGAGACAATCACTCTAAAGGAAATGAAAGAAACAAATCTTCCTTTAGGTGCCAGGCTCTACAGAGTCGCAGGCGATTTCTATATCCATTATGATTTTGTGATAGGACCTACAAGATATGAAGTAGGATTCGCATATGCCGAATTCAGACAGGTAATCCACGACGTAGCCCGCTGGTTAATCCTGATCATTCTTGGAACAACGATCTTTATATTGATCGCCTTCCCTATCCTGCTCAGAGTCAGCCTAATTCATCCTCTTAATAATCTATTGTCCGGAGTGGAGAAAGTCAACCACGGAGATTTAAATGTAAACGTTCCTATCAAGACTATGGACGAGATCGGTTTCCTATCGTTGTCATTCAACTCAATGGTAGATTCTATCCGAGGAGCGAGGGAACAATTACAAGAGCACGCGGATCATTTAGAAGAAAAGGTAGAAGAACGTACGAAAGAAGTTCAGGAAAAAATGGAGGAAGTCCAAAGACTGAAAATCCAACAGGATGGGGACTATTTCTTAACTTCTTTACTTGCAAAACCTCTTTTCTATAACGCAAACAAATCCCCTAAAGTAAATACTAGCTTTCTTATCAGACAAAAGAAATACTTCGAATTTCGTAATAAGCAGGGAGAACTCGGGGGAGATATTTGTTTAACAGGAAATTTAAGATTAGGAACTCCTGATAATTATAAAAAATTCACGATGGCGATGAATGGAGATGCCATGGGAAAATCCATGCAAGGAGCAGGAGGTTCCTTGGTCATGGGAGTCGTCATGAACTCGATCATGGCAAGATCCGCCGCAAACAAAAGAGTTCTAGCAAAAACACCGGAAGAATGGCTGACTGAAACCTATCTGGAAATCCATTCCGTGTTCAAAAGTTTTGATGGAACCATGGTCATTTCCGCGACTGTTGCATTGATCGACGACGAAACCGGAGAAATGTTCTATTGGAACGCAGAACATCCATTCTCGGTATTGTATAGGGACGGAAAGGCTTCTTTTATAGAAAACACATTAGAACTTCGTAAATTAGGACTGGACTCGGAGTTCGATTTTAAAGTGAAAAAGTTCCAGCTTCATCCCGGAGATCTGATTATTCTCGCCTCCGATGGAAGAGACGATCTTTTATTATCCATACACAATGGCAAAAGGATCATCAACGAGGATGAAAATGTTTTCTTAGATGTGGTGGAAAGATCGCACGGAGATATTAAAAATATCGAAAAAAATATCAGAAGTATAGGAGAAGTTATAGATGACCTCTCAATCTTACGGATCGGTTTCCAAGAAGTAAATGCTCCTGCAATTGAACAAAGGGAAGATAGCAACGAATTTGCGGATAAGGTAGTTCTACAAAGTCTGTACAAAGAAGGAAAAGAATTATATAGAAATGGAGAAGCTCAAAAGGCGATTTCTATTCTTTTAGATGCATACGCAACGGATAATAATAACCAAAAATTGAACAAGCTACTCGGATTAATCAGTTTTAAAGAAAAGGACTATCCGTTAGCGGTAAAAGTCCTGAGCAAGTATCTAAGCCAAGATCCGGATACCGCAGAACTCTGGTATTATCTCTCTATTGCAGAAAAACGAATCGGTAACTTAGCTCAATCCTTGGAAGCTGCAATGATGGTAAATCAAATGCAGCCTATGAATGTACAAAACCTTGTCCATCTTTCCGATCTAAATCGACTTTTAGGCAATAGAGAAGAAGCAATCGGATTCACAAAATCTGCAGAAGAGATAGATCCGGAAAATAAGAATATCAGAAAGCTGAAGAAACTTTTGGAAATGGATTAGAAGTGTAGGTCCAAATTACAACCTTGCTTTGGTTCAAAAACAACCTTAGAAACGAATAAACAGGAACTTTCACAAGTAGCGCTTATTGAAGTTCCTACAAAAAAACTACATTAAATATCTCTTGCCTAAATTATCTCTTTTATCTGTATCCGCTCCATTCGAGATTAGAAGTTCCGAGATCTCAGAGAGCCCGTCATAACTATAAGAAATATGTAATGGAGTCACTCCGCTTGGATCGGAAACATTAGGATCTGCTCCATGTTCCAAGAGGATCTGAACAGGTTTTACTTTCCCATTTTCAACAGCTTTATGAATTGGAAAGATCCCATTTCCATCAGGAAGGTTCGGGTCCAAGCCCGCATTCAATAAAGTTTCTAAATAAAACGGATCTTGGATCTCGGAAGCGCAAAAACCGAGAAGCCCCTTGGTGCATTCTTTTAACTCACCTTTATTCGGGATGAGATCCAAAATTTTCCTAAAACCTTGTTTATCTCCGTTTTGGATCTTAGAAAATAATTCTTTTCCCCTTTGTATAGTCTCGCGATCCTTAATCCAGTTTGTAAGCCAATCTAGCATATCATTTCCCAATCTATATTTAGAAAATAGACTGTTTGGATCCGGATTTTGATCTTACCTTTACGGCGAATCTAAAAAATCTTGGACCAAAGCAGAGGTCAATTCAGGATATCGATCTTTTCCTTGCGACATGATTGCTTCTCCTAAATAATCTCCATGGCCTCCGGGCAGAATCAAAAGCCTTGCCTTCGGGATCATTCGGACCATTTCTACCGCGTGCTCTAACTTAGGAACATCCTTATCCCCGAGTAAGATCAAAGTCGGAATTCCAACAGTTCTAATATCTTTATCGCTAAGATCCTTGAAGTTACGCATTCGCGCAGCATCTTTCTCATACATTATATGTAATTTTTGAGGGTCAGGATTTACTTTTAAAAATGCATCTTTAAGTGCTTGAGGCATGTTTTCAAAAGTAGCATTTTTCATAAAATTCCAAAACATAGGATAAGCCCCTTCTCTTTTTGTGATAGATGAAGCAAATACAAGTTTACGCACTAGTTTCGGATGTCGGATAGCCACATTCAATGCAACACTTGCGCCGTTGCTAAAACCGAAAATATCCACTTGTTCCACTTTCAAAAATTTCAATAGAGCGACTACATCCTCCGCAGAAGTTTCGAAACTGACTGGCGCATTTCTATCCGTCGTTCTACCATGTCCTTGTTCGTCCAGAGCGATCACTTTACGATTTTGAGCAAGAAGAGGGAGAATCCTGCTATAAGTCACTTCTATCGTTGAGCCTCCACCGTTCAGCAGAACTAGTGGGATCCCATTCTTTTTCCCGTGAATCTCGTAATACATTTGGATATCTCTAATGGGAGCGAGCCCTTTTTCAAATGCTTCGGATGTAATCTTAGAAGGTGTTTCACGAAGTTGAAATGGTTGTCCTGCAGAACAAGCATTGACTATGAATATTGTAAAAATATAATATATTAAATTAGAAAATTTCATCTCGGTTCTCCTTATTTTGCCTTTTCGAGATAATCTGTTAATCTTATTAAATGCGCCAAAGTACCTTCTCTTCTGGAACTCACACCTTCTCTACCTATTGTTTGGTCTAAAAATGCAACTTGTTCTGTGAACGTTAGCCTTGTAGAGGAAGTGTCTACTCTTTCTATTTCAATGGAGGCGATTGATACTGAATGGATCTTTCCGCTTAAGATCATATCGTAAACGAAAACGATTCTTTGGTTTTCGATTAGATCGGAAAATCTGGCTTTGTATAAGGTTTCTTTTCCATTTGGAAAACGACCATGAAGTATCTCTTCTCCGCCAATTCGGAAGTCCAATTTTCTCTGTACTACCGACCAATCTCCAGGTCCGATGAACCAATTTGCCTTTGCTTCTACGTTACTCCATGCAGAATAAACGGATTCTGGCTCAGATTGATATACTCTTTCTATGCTAAAAATTTCGTGGGCGACTTTTAGTGTTTCCATAGTTACTTTTTTCCCTTCTCCGTTTTTTCCAAAAATTCTCCCAATCGATCCAAATTCCTTTCCCAAAATTTTCTACGCTGGTGAACCCAGTTCTCGATCAGTTCCAACGAATTCATCTCAACTCTGCAGGAACGCACGCGCCCTATCTTCTGGGTTTTGATCAAACCGTTTTCTTCCAAAATTTGTATGTGCTGGACGACTGCTGCCATACTCATGTCCAGAGGGCCGGCAAGCTCGCTTACGGAAGCCGGTTTTTTGCTCAGTCTTTCTACGATGTCACGGCGAGTCGGGTCTGACAAGGCGTAGAAAACCCCATCAAGAGATGAATTGTTAAGCATTTACTTAAGTATAGCGACAATGGAAAAATAGTCAAGCATTTGCTTAAGTGTTTTTTATGTAAGCACTCAACTAAAACAAAAAAGCCGAAGGCTTTATGCCCTCGGCTTTTTAAATAAACTTCAACAATAGAATATAACTGCGATTGGGATCTGTTTGCTGATCATCTTGTATGGATGTTCATGCGCGGCATCTTTGTTAAGGAT
>NZ_NPDL01000013.1 GCF_002811475.1 Leptospira hartskeerlii | reverse complement strand
GCAAAACCTGTCTGTTATTCTAAAAATCCCTTGCCAGAGAATCTCGAATAAAAATCATGTCTTTTACCGGGCCTGTAGCTCAGTTGGTTAGAGCACGCGCTTGATAAGCGCGGGGTCATAAGTTCAAGTCTTATCAGGCCCAGGTAAAAACGGTTTAGAAAGAGTGGAGTCGGACTTCCGACACTTCCAAACCGGTTCCAAATTCCACTCATCCCTGATAAAAGGGGCGTTAGCTCAGCTGGGAGAGCATCTGATTTGCATTCAGAAGGTCATCGGTTCGATCCCGATACGCTCCAATCTTCTTATTTTCTCATATAACTCTCAAACCATAACGTAAATTTTATGCCATGGAATTACGGCATTTTTCTCGTTAATAAACTTCCCGGAAAAAGCTGGACCTTTCCCCTTAAGATAGAAAAACTCAGTCCCTAAGAATTTATCTGCTGAAGGACTGTATGAAACGAAAACGGATATTTATATTTCTCTTTATATCTCTTACATTCTGTTTTTGTAAAAAAGCCGAGCCGATCGGTAAGGGTTATGTTTTACAATCCGGACTATGCTTGCATAGCTCTCACCAATTACAGTCCGAATGTTTAGAAAAATTAGAAGCAGGCAGTGTCGTTCAAATTTTGAAATATCAAATTCCAGATACGGAATTGAAAGAGAATCTATTCTGGTATCTGGTAAACTCCGGAAAAAACCAAGGTTATATTTCCATGAACGAAGAGGTTACGCGAAATATGTTTGCCAGCATTTTTCCAAGTACTTCAGGAAATATGATCGTAAATGCAAGCTCATTAAGACTTAGAGCAACCCCTTCTCTTTTAGGCGAAATTTTAGAAATGCTTCCAAACGGGACCGAAGTAACTGTCCAAGGAAAAACTCCGTTTAACATAAAAATAGACGGCAAATACGACGGTTGGGTGGAAATCGTTTCACCTTCCGGAAAGCGAGGTTTCAGTTTTGCAGGATTTTTAAAATACCCGCCTGAAACATTTAAAGATGATTCCGAATTCACCGGCGATCCCGTCACCGGTTTTATCGTTATACGAAATCCAAATGCAACCCTTTGGGCAATTCCCGAAAAAGCAAAATGGGACGGGAAAAATTCCTGCGACAGAGGAATGGAAGGGCAAAACCCAAAGATCCAAGACATGTATTTAGTCGCGGTTGAAAAAACAAAATTGAACGGGGTCGTATATTATAAAGGAAATCGACATTTTTACGGGTATTCGGATGTGTCTCGGGACGATTTTGGATGTGTCAGTTTTTGGATAGCCGAACCGGATTTGGAATATTCGAACGAAACTATGTTTGAATGGTCCAAGAAAAAATATGGCATCAGTTTTGATCAAAAATTACTTCAATATCTTTCAAAACAAGAAAATCCTTTGGAAGATGTGTCTACTCTTTCCGTTACGGAAATAAATCAACCTTCAAACTCCGGAGAAACATTGTACGAAGTATCCTACGATACATACGATGATAATTTTAATAAGGAAAGAAGATCCATACAACAATTGTATCTGAAAAATTCTTCAGGATATTTTCTTCTCTTGGATAATATCGATCCCTCCTCGAAGATTGATCTAGATGGAGACGGTGTCTATGAATGGAAAGTGGTGAACTCTTTTCGCTCCGATAGCGAAACAAAATATTATCATCGATCCGGAAATACTTTAAAGGAATTTTTCAGTATGTCCCAGTCGGACATGACGGCCTGCGATGGGTCGACAAGTGATGGTGATACTGAGATCGAGTATTGTCATTTGGAAGAATCTCCCCCTTATATAATAATTACCCAAGGAAAGAAAATAAAAAAATATAAATATTCCCAGGGAAAAGTAACCCTTGTCAAATAGGTTCGTATTCCTTTTTCTTTATATTCTTATATTAAACCTTATTTTCGGATGCAAGAAGAAAGATGATCTAGAAACTTTACGTTTTTCGAATGGAGTTTATCCGATTTATTTCGATTTAAGATCGGACTCCACTCGAAATTCCGAAAACGGCAACCGACTCGAAAAGAGCTCGGACTGCGGAACCTGTCATAAAACGATTTTCGAAAATTGGAAAACTTCTAGGCATAGCCAAGCCTTCTCCAATCCCTTATATCAACAAAGCCATCAGAAAGAGCCGATGAGCTGGTGTCTAAATTGCCATGCTCCTTTTTTAGATTCCAACTCGGATGTCACAAATCCTTCCCTTCGACTTCAAAAAGAGGATGGAGTTTCCTGCATCACCTGTCATGTTAGAGAAGGAAAAATTTTGGTCAGCGAAGTTCCCGAGTCCAAAACGAATTTTCATACGTATAAAGAAGTGAAACTCCTTGCCTCCGAGGAATTTTGCGGAAACTGTCACCAATTCAATTTTCCAGACAAAGAATCCATTCTGAAAAAAAAAGATTTCGTTTCTTATTCAAAGCTTCCTATGCAAAATACTCTGGAAGAATGGAAACAATCCGACTGGTACGGCAAAAAAAAATGCCAATCTTGCCATCTTCTCTCGAATACTTCGAAATCTCATACTTTTCCGGGAGGACATAGCCATAAAAAATTGGAGGATTCCTTTACGGTAAGTATGGAAAGAAATTCCAAATTTACTTATACAGTTTCTATTTTTGCAAATGGAATCGCCCATTCTTTTCCCACAGGAGACCTTTTTAGATCTCTGAGATTTAGAATTCTAACTAAAGAGGGAATTTTTCTTCAAGAATGGAAATTAGGAAAAACATATGAAGATAATCTTCATGCTAAATCATTCGACGCAGTAAAATATCTTTCGAACGATGATGTGTTTCTTCCTCCTAAAGACAAATCCAGGAAAAGCAGAAAACAATTCGTATTTCAATATGAAAAAGAAACGGATCATTTTCGTTACGAACTATTTATGGATTACTTGAATCCGACCACTCATATATTCGGCAATCTACCTTCGGAGATAACGATTCAAAAATTCAAATCCGGGGAGATAAAAGTTTCGGTTTGGAACGATTCCAACGGCTAAATCAAGATCTAATTCAGATTAAGGTCCTACAAAAAAAGCTGGATCTAAACCGATTCGAATGAAGAATTCGGATCATGAAACTTTCCTTCTGTAGATCCTTTCTAATTCCGGCAATTTCAATACTATTCTTCACAATCTCCTGCGACGACATACGGCGTTTGTTGGTAGCCAATGTGGACGACATGGCAAAATACAAAGCAGAAGGAAAAGAATCCGGGATGGTTGCGGTCTTCAATCAAAACGATGAAAAAAGAAAAAAGGTCAAGATCGGCCTTACTACGATCGGAAAAGGATTCGAACAGCCGGTCGATCTGCTCATGATCCCCGGCCCTGATATCTTCTTAGTAGCAGAAAAAACCGGAGCCTTAAAATGGTTGGATCCAAAAGACGGAAGTTCAGGTATATTACTAAAACTTGATGGAATTTCTACAGACTCAGAACAAGGACTTTTAGGTGTGGTTCTCCATCCAGAATTCCCGGAAAAACCGCTTCTGTATTTGAACTACGTAGCAAAGAAGAATGGAGAAACAAGCAGAGTTTCAGAATGGACTATAGATCTTCCGAAAGATCCAAAAAAGGCAAAACTTTCCAAAGAAAGGATCTTGATGGAAGTCAAACAACCTTACGGAAATCATAACGCTGGCCAATTGGCATTCGGAAAAGACGGTATGCTATATATCGCTTGGGGAGACGGAGGATGGATGGGAGATCCTAAAGGTAACGGACAAAATCCTTCCACATTCTTAGGCTCCGTTCTGAGAGTGGATGTAAACTCAAAAGATCCAGGCAAAGAATATTCCGTTCCAAATGATAATCCTTTCTTAAAAGATCCTGCATTCAAACCGGAAACATTCGCTTACGGTTTCAGAAACCCGTGGAGGTATTCTTTCGATCCTTCCGGAAGATTGATCATCGCAGATGTGGGCCAAGATCTATTCGAAGAAGTTGATATAGTAGAAGCAGGAAAAAATTACGGTTGGAATAAAATGGAAGCCACTCATTGTTTCGAACCTAAAATAGACTGCGATAAAAAAGGTTTAACCGATCCGATCTACGAATATGGAAGAGAAGATGGAAGTTCGATCACCGGTGGTTATGTAGTTACTAATGATCGTATCGGAGATCTTCACGGTAAATATGTTTTCGGTGATTTCGTATCCGGTAGGATTTGGGCAATTGATCTTCCTAAAGACGGAAGCTCTGTAAAAGAAGCGTATTCTCTCGGAAAATGGCCAGTATTAATTTCCAGTTTTGGAAAAGACGCAAGAGGTTCCGTTTATATAGCCGACTTTGGTGCAGGTCAAATCTTAAGGATAGATCCGAGTAAATAACGTATACTCCGGAATATTTCAAATTAGAAAATTCCGGATATAATGTATGAAATCATCGGCAAATATCCATTTGCCGATTTTGATCTCTACAGCCGGAAAAGAACCAAAATCTTAATATCTGGAAGTGGAAAATTTCCAGAGTTCGATCTTACCTCGATTCTCCTTTACAAACTCCAAACTTTTTTCCGGATTTGCAAATATATAGATCGGAATCTTATCACAGTAAGAAATAGAAATTGGTTCTCCTAATTTCTTCCTTACAATCTTTTCATCAACGCCGTCTACGATCGCAAAAGTATAAGGAGGATTTTCTCTTTCGAACCAGTTCAAATTATTCTGCCAATAGAATAACATTAGATCATAAAGATAATCGTCAGGCTCTAAACCCTTCTTAGAAAAGATCCTCATCGGTCTAACGTACCAAAAACTGGCAACTCCCCGCCTCAAATGATATCTGTCGGTAAGTTCGTCTAAGCAGGCAACCTTCGCTGGGTAATAGGTTAGCCCCAAACCCTTGGAATAAGAGGAGAAGATCCCAAAAAGTGTTCCAAGAGAGAATATAACTCCTAATCCAAATCGTAGTACAGGAATATCTGAAATCCTTAAAATACAAAGAACTCCAATCCCTAAAAATCCAAGAAGGATCTCTCCAAAATATCTATCTATACCTTGGATGCCTGACTTCCCGGTTAGCCCGAAAATAAATCCATATATTAGAAAAATGAAAGGAACTAAAATCCCGAGAATCAAAAAGAGATAAACCGGTTTATTTAAGTCTTCTCCTTCTTCCTTTTTAGGTAAAAACTTTAAGATGCCGAAAAATAAAATGATCAGGACAAGATAAATCCAATTCTCCCTGCATAAATAAGAGAAGGAATGTAAAAAATTTTCCCAGTTCCAAGTAGCGATCGCTTCTCCTATTTTTTTAGGAGAAGCAGTCCCAGGGAAAAATATGAAACTGTTTTTGCGTAAAATTTGAAATACGACCCTGGAAGCTACAATACCCAAAAACACAGGAGAGTAAATATATGTGATTTTTTGAAACCTATGGATGGATCTTTCTCTAAGCAACCAATCAAAAATATGTAAACTTAAAGTAGGGATCAGGAAATAAGGAACAAAAAGAAGATCACTTAAAGAAAATAAGAAAGCCGCTCCGACAACCAAAGCAAAGTTTTTCTTAGAGTTCGACCTCTCCCATTGGTAAAAAAATCCCCAGGCCCAGCAGAGAACTGCTAAATTCCCGCCATGAAACCCTGGCAAAAATACAAATAGATCTTGTTTAAATAAAATTAATATGCTCCCTATTGAGAATCCGAAAGCTAAAACTAAACCTGCCTTTTCATATGAAATTTTTTCTTTCAAAAACTTCTGCAAAAGAAATAAAATCCCGGACAAAAGAAAGATCCATTGGAATGCAGAATAAGATAAATGGGTCAGTTCCCAGCCACCATTCTCCATTGATAAAAAAATGGTCCTAAGTGCAAAATACTGGACTAAATCAGGGAAAAAATATAAAGCTGGGGTCCAACCGAAACCGTTCAAAGAAGTTAAAAAGTTTGCTCCGGATTTTAGAAAAAGTTCCTGGTAAATTACGGAAAAAAAAAGAGAATCAGAGTTATAAAAGAAGTCAGCAAGTCTGGGATCAACCGCCACTCTTCCTAAGGAGATGCAGAATCCCATAAGGCCGAGCGCCGCAGTGATAAAATAGAAAAGTCGGTTTTTTGTATTGAATCCTTGCAAGAAATCCACGTAAGCAGGAGTTTTCTTTTTAGATCAGAACGGGCAAGCCGATTTCTAATATCTGAAGTAGTTATGAGCCTATTATCCTTTGTTCCTAAATATTTTGATTGGTTGAATAATAACGCTCCTCAAGGCGAAGCCGAAAAATATCCGGAAACAAATTTAGAATTCGTGAGCTCCATACCAGGTATCTATATCTCCGGAGATCTAACAGGTATTCCTCTCTTAAAATATTCCGTGCAGAGCGGAGTTTCTGCGATCCGGAATATTCTTCGAAAGCCTAAAAAGAAAACAAAGGGTAACCTGGATGTTTTGATCGTAGGTGCAGGCCCTTCCGGGATCGCAGCAGGTATCGAAGCAAAGAAGAATGGCCTGGACTTTCTTATTTTAGAAGCAAACCAACCATTTCATACAATCACAAGTTATCCAAAAGGAAAACCTATCTTTGCGGAACCTTCCGAACTAGAAGTGGATTCTCCTATCCGAATTAAGGATACAACCAAAGAAGATCTTCTGACGTCTTTGGAATCAATATTAAAAAAGCATAAACTTCCAATTTTAACCGGAGAGAAGGTAGAATCCGTTCTTTCTTCCAAAGGACCTGAGCATGGATTCGAGATCCAAACTGAATCTGGGAAAAAGTTCCATTCTTCGTATGTTCTACTCGCGATCGGAAAATCAGGAGACAGCAGACGTTTAGGAGTTCCAGGAGAAGACGGGGAAAACGTTTTCCATAGACTGATAGATCCAAAAGACTTCCAAGGACAAAATACTTTGGTAGTAGGAGGAGGAGATAGCGCAATAGAAGCCGCACTTTCCTTAGTAGATGTTTCTTCTTCCGTTACTTTGTCTTATAGAGAATCCGAAATTTCGAGACCAAAAGAAGAGAATAAACTTAAATTCCAAAAAGCAATCCAAGAAAGTAAGATCCGATTTCTTCCAAACTCAAACTTGGAAAAATTCGGATCTAAACAAGTTCTTCTAAAGCAAGGATCTAAAATAAGAAGAGAAAGAATAGATTCTTCTCTCGTATTGATCGGTTCGGAAGCACCAATCTCCTTTCTGAAAAAATTAGGAATAAAGATCAGAAACTCATTCGACTCTAAAGAAGTTATAGGATTCGTTTCCCTATTTTCTTTCGCATTATTCCTATATTTCGCCAAGGCTTCCTTCTATGCTTCTTATTGGTATTCTTGGGTGGCATTAGGTTCCGGAATTGTATTTGCACTTTTTTCTGTCCGGTTTTTATTCTCTAAAGAAACATTCTCTTCTTTGAAATGGAGAACATTCAAAAATCTTTATTTACTCTCAGCCGCACTTTACTTCTCCGCAGTGTATTTAAGCGCCAAATACTTAGGATCTTATTTATTCGCAAAATATCCGAGCTTCCATTATACGGTCCTATATTCTACTACCATTCTATTCTTCGGGATCAGAAGGATCTGGGTCAGACCGACACAATATATAAAATTACAAACGATCACGCTAATCCTTATACAGATCTTTCCACTCTTTTTATTGCCTGAGATTATTCTTCCTTACTTGGGGGAGAGAGGACTATTAGGTCCCTCTAATGGTTTTCTACTTACTCAGGTTTTCCCGGATGGAGCTTACTGGAAAGCATACGGTTTCATTTTGGCTTGGCCTTTAAACATGGGAGTTCTATACGATGGAGGAATCACTACTTTCTGGTTAGTTTATGGATTTCTAATGAGCTTCGGACTCATCCCGTATCTGGTCTACAAATTCGGAAAAGGAGCTTATTGCGGCTGGATCTGTTCCTGTGGCGGGTTAGCAGAAACCTTAGGTGACGAATATAGAAATAGAATGCCTCACGGAAAATTGGCATACAAATTAGAACATTCCGGTCAATGGATCTTACTTATTGCAGCAATTCTCACCTTAGCCAAACTTATTGGAAGTTCAGGACAATTTTTTTGGCCTTTGGAATTCGGCGCGGATTCGATCAAAGTATATTATGATTTAATTGTAGACTTAGTTCTTGGCGGAGTTGTAGGAGTCGGAGCTTACTTCATGTTTTCAGGCAGGATCTGGTGCAGAATGTTTTGCCCACTTTCCGCACTCATGCATATTTATGCTAAGTTTAGTAAGTTCCGGATCTTCTCCGAAAAAAAGAGATGTATCTCTTGCAATATTTGCACTTCCGTTTGCCACCAAGGAATTGATGTAATGAATTACGCCAATAAGGGAAGACCCATGGATAGCGTTCAATGCGTCAGATGTTCCGCTTGCGTAGTAAATTGTCCTACCCAAGTTCTTTCTTTCGGAAAATTGGAAAAGAGCGGACCGGTATTAGACAGATTAAAAGCAGTTTTGTAAAAGTATCGAATTTTCTTCTTGTCAATTTATTGTACTAGGAGACAATCCCCTGCTTATGAGTTCTTTTCTTACATATGTTCAAGACAGACTAAAAGTTTGCGGTCCATTATCTTATAAGAATATGTTCGGCGGTTTCGGAGTCTATTCCGGATCTCAAATTTTTGCCATGGTCATTAAGGACCGTTTGTATTTCAGAGTTGGACAATCCAACCAAGCCGAATACGAATCTGCAGGCATGGCGCCATTTACCTACGCAGGTAAAGACGGTAAACTTGTAAGAGTTTCCTATTGGGAAGTTCCGGAAGAAGTTTTAGAAGATGACGAAGACCTTGTATTCTGGTTTAGAAAATCTTTGGCTGAAGCAAACAAAGCTTCTTCTTTAAAAAAGAAAACGACTCCAAAGAAAAAGGTTACAAAATCGAAAGTGTCTTCTTCCAAGAAGGCAGTCGCAAAGAAAAAAGCGGCTCGTAAAAAATCAGTTAAGCGTCTTGTTAAGAAAACTATAACTAAACGTAAAGTCGCAGCTAAAAAGAAGAAGGTCCGCTCTCGTTAGAACTCCTACAAACTGATAAAAATCAAGTATCCATGACTAGGGCGGTCGGTAGTTTTTTCAATTTACTTTATTGAGCCGACTGCTACTCTGGAAGAATGAAATCGAGATCATTGAAAGTCCTGGTGGCCTGCACCTTACTTTCTATCCTCGTGCCTGCATTTAACTGTGGGCCTTTTTGCGAAATCGAAGCGGGCACTTCCGAATCTTCTCCCTGCCACCAAGATCAAAATCGAGACAGCGGACCAGTATGCGATTGGGATCTCGTTTCTATCAAAAAGGAAATTGAAGATTCTCGTTCCATTTTATCCTTTCCTGTTCAAGTTTTTGAACATTTTAGAATAGGCTTGGAGGATCCGGTTCGGATCTCTTCCTTCTCCACTTTCCAAGTTGAATTCCAAAAACTTTCCAGCTCGGAAACGATCACCCATCTTTCTTTTATCCGAATTTTAATTTAGATCTCACATTATAATTTTCTGTTTTTATAATGTGAGGTTATCGTGCGTTTTTCTTTTATACTCGTATTCTTATCTTTTTTTGGGATATTGTTCCTTCCAGCCCAGGCATCGGAGAATGATACAGGAAAAGAATTAGATCTAAATTCCATCATGACAATCGCGGAGAAAAATTCTCCCTTACTCACCGCGATCCATTCCGACTTAGAAAGTCTTTTTTATAAAAGAAGGCAAGAAGGTAAGTCCCAGAACCCTTCCGTTTATATTGATTATGGTCAAAGAAAAGCGGCAGATGAATCCGGAGCGGAATATGCGATCCAAATGGAACAGCCCATCTATTTTCCCGGAAGGAAGGAACTCAAACAACTTTTGGTGGATAACGATTCCAAGATCAAGGAAGTCCAACAAATCGAAGCTTATAATTCTATCCGACTTAGTTCGATCAAATTCGCTTATCGTTATCTGGTAGCAGCAGATAAGAAGAATCACGTAAAAGAGAGACTTAAAAGACTCTCCTTGATAGAAAGTTATATCAAAGCGAGACCGTTTTTTACACCTCAAGCGAAGACGGATCTTTTCATCATTGAAACCAAAATTTTAGCTCTAAAAAAACATTTTAACGATCTTGAATTGGGGGCCGCAAAAGATTACGAATCCTTAAACTTATACTTAAGACAAGACTCCGTCCCGAATCTAAAAATTCCATATTTCCGATCCGGGGTAAAATTCGATCGTAAAGAATTGGAAAAAAAAGCAGTTTCTCAAAACCCGTCTATTCTTGCCGCCAGAGGAGAATTGGACAAAGCAAGAACAGAACTCAGATTAGCCAACTTAGAAAAATATCCGGATTATTCCATCACTAGCCAGATCGGAGAAGATAAGTCCGGGGTTGCGAACAGATTTTACGATTTCGGATTAAAGTTCCGTATCCCCGTTTGGGACCAATTCCAAAATAAAGTGGCTTCTGCAGAGACCAATATGAAGTCAAAGCAAGATAGACTAACATATCAAGAAAATCTAATACAAACTTCCTTTAGCCAAGCATTTTTGGATTATGAACAAACGAAAGTAAACCTGAAACTTTACGATCTAACCCAGTTGGATCGGATCGATAGAGATCTAAACTTCGCGGATATGGAGTTCAAGCGAGGAAGGATACAACTTATTAGTTATCTGGAGTTGGAAAATCAACTACACGAGACACATCACGCGGTTTTGGACGCTCAAATTTCACATTTGGAAAGTCTTCTAAACCTACTTTATATCACGAATGAAAAAGATATTTTAGGAGTAATGGGCAATGCTAGCCAGACTTTTGAATACCAGCCTAAATAACCCATTCTTATCCGTAGGACTGGTTTCGTTTTTATTAATATTCTCATTTTTGACTTTAAACGAAGTTCCAATAGACGCCGTACCGGACATTACAAATGTACAAGTGATCGTTACCACCGACACCGGTTCTTTGGATCCTGAGCAAGTGGAGAAGGTGATAACCTTTCCCTTAGAAACAGAACTTTTAGGACTGCCAAATCTAATAGATGTACGTTCCGTTTCTAAATTCGGCTTATCTAATATATCTCTGATCTTCAAGGAGACAACCGACATCTACCAGGCAAGAGCTATGGTGGCAGAAAGAATTGCCAGCGCTAAGAAAAAACTTCCTCCAAATTCCACTCCTACAATCGTTCCGAACACAACAGGCCTTGGGGAAATCTTTTTTTATTCGGTCGAAGCGGTTCCTGATTCCGAATTGGACAGACTTCCGGAAGAGGAAAAACTTTTATTTTTAAGAACAGTTCAGGATTACTTGGTTCGTCCTCAGATCAAGGCGATGGTCCCCGGAATTGTGGAAGTGGATTCTAACGGAGGTTACGAAAAGGAGATCCATATAGATGTGGACCCGAATCGAATGAAACGTTGGGGACTTTCCATCGATCAGATCATCCGCGATATCTCTACGATTGGAGAAAGTTTCGGCGGGGGATTTATCGAAAACTCGGGAAAAATTTCCATCGTAAGAGCTTACGGACTTAAAAAAAATCTAAATGAGATCTCTGCTAGTACTGTCAGAAGAACTCTCACAGGTGCCTCGGTAAAAGTCTCAGATATAGCGGATGTAAATGAACACGGCACTCCAAGATTAGGAGGAGCAAGCTCCAACGGAAAGGAGATCGTATTAGGCACCGCCTTAATGCTAAAAGGAGAAAACAGTTACAAAGTAAACGAAGATCTCCATAAAGCAGTTTCGAATCTAAGCCTACCAGAAAATGTAAGAGTTAGGATCTTATTAGAAAGATCCTTCTTAATACAATCCACCATCAAAACGGTCTTAAAAAACCTAGGGGAAGGTGCGATCTTAGTCATACTTACACTTTTTCTAATATTATTCAATTTAAGAGCTTCTTTGATCGTTGCGTTGATCATCCCAGGCTCCATGTTACTTGCTTCCATTTGTATGAGATTTTTTGGGATCTCAGCCAACTTAATGAGCTTAGGAGCGATCGACTTCGGATTATTAGTGGATGCTTCCATCGTAATCACTGAAAACGTACTTTCTAAATTCGAGACTGGAAAATTCGCAAACAAAGAAGAAAAACGAAAAGTTATCTTGGATTCTTCCTTGGAAGTCCTGAAGCCGGTATCTTTCGGGATCTTAGTGATCATGTTAGTCTATGTTCCAATCCTGACCCTAGATGGGATCCCTGGAAGAATGTTCCGACCCATGGCGGAGACAGTACTCCTTGCGTTGGGATTCAGTTTATTCTTAGCCGTTTTCCTTCTTCCGCCTCTCTTATACTTCTTTCTCTCGCCCAAAAACTTAGGAGCACACAGCAAGAAAAAAGACAGCAAGATCGTAAATTGGTATGCGGAAAAATTGCCCAAGATCTTGGACCAACCTCGTAAGATCATTATATATTCATTAATATTCTTCGCAGTTACACTTCTGATCTATTTCAGAATGGGAACGGTATTCCTTCCTAAACTGACAGAAGGAGATCTAATGTTAGTCATCGTTCGAAACGGAAACACAGGATTAGAAGAAAGTTTAAAAGAACAGAAAGAGTTAGAACTTTTCCTCGGACAAATGCCTGAAGTAGAAAGTGTATTTTCCAGGATCGGAACAAGTTCAGTCGCAAACGATCCAATGGGACCGTTCAATGCTGATACTTTTATCATTCTAAAAAAGGATATACTTCCGGATCTTTTGGGAAAAAATACCTGGGAAAAATTTCTGGATAAGATAGAAACATCAGTAAAAGAAAAATTTCCCGAATCGGAACTGACCTTAAGCCAACCATTAGAAGCCAGATTTAATGAATTACTAGAAGGAAGTAGAGCGGACATAAGCGTAAGGATCTTAGGAAAAGATCTGGACGTTCTACTACAACTACAGGAAGAATTAAAAAACACATTAGAAAAGATCCCAGGTGCCGCAGAAGTAGAATTAGACCCCATCATGGCATTAAGAAAATCGAATGTAATCGATGTAATACCGGATAGCACAAAACTTAAATATTATAATATCTCCTTGCCTTTATTTAACTCAGTGCTCGAAAGTTCTATGAGTGGATTTGAACTAGGCGGATTTTACGAAGAGGAAGTCAGATTCCCAATTATGATCAGACTCTCGGAAGAATTTCGGAATAGAGAATCTGAAATAGGCGATATAAACGTAGGAACGGAAGACGGAGGCACAGTTCCAATTCGACTATTGGCCTCCATTCAAAAAAGAGAGAAGGTAATGACCATCTCTAGAAATAAATCCAGAAGATTTGTAGCGGTTTCCGTGAATTTAAGAGGAAGGGATCTAGATGGATTTTATAAAGAAGCAATTTCTCAGGTTTCTAAATTAAAAATTCCTAATGGATATTCCATTTTCTGGGGAGGGCAAATCGAGAACCTTTCCCAGGCAAAACAAAAACTCGCCATGGTCGTGCCCGCGACATTGTTCATGATATTTACTGTTCTATATTTAGGACTTAGATCAATCAAACAAGCCTTGTTAGTATTCTTCTGTGTTCCATTCGCTTTAACAGGCGGGATCTGGTTCCTTTTCCTAAGGGGAATGGACTTAAGCGTGTCTGCATTTGTAGGATGTATCGCTCTTTCGGGAATCGCAGTCTTGAACGGACTCGTAAAATTATACACGATCGATCGGATCCGAGCAGAAAGTAAATTTAAGCTTAGGGACGCGGTATTAGAAGGAGCGGTCAGTCGTATTCGGCCGGTAGTCATGACCGCGCTCGTCGCTTCTTTCGGATTTATTCCTATGGCATTCGGAACAGGGTTGGGAGCAGAAGTCCAAAAACCTCTGGCCACAGTAGTGATCGGAGGTATTTTTTCTTCCACGATCCTTACCCTCGTATTATTGCCTGCATTCTACTATTGGTTGGAAAAAGAATAGATTTCGTTTATCATTCGGTTCGGTTTAGCAGCCGCAACCGGATGATTTAGAATAATTCCTGATCTAAAAATAAATTAACTAACCTTGAATTTTATTATTTTGTAGCAACTTATCTCTATCCCAATTGTTATATTGAGTTACGGAGAAAAACGATGGTCCCTCGGTTTTACATTTCTTTTGTCATCTTTTCCATATTTATTGCATGCGATAAAGCGGATCCGATCGCACTCGATGCTTCCAAAACAATATCCGGTATGGCCATGGATCTTAGTTTTTCAACGTATCTCGATCTTTCCACGCCAAAATCCACTGAAGCAGATTCGGATTCTTGGAACTGCGCACCTTCCACCGACTGCCAGAATGTATATAGTTTGAATTTCAACCAAGCAGATACATTGACTATTGCTGTAAGTTCAGTAACCGGTTCCTCAGTTGTAAGACTCGCGGTATTTTCAGGAACCGCATTGAATGGAACCAATCTGCTCAACGGAGCCACAACAGATAAAGAATGTAACGGTCAAGATGTCGGAGAGACTGCAACAGTCTCCATTCCAAGCGCTGGCCCTTATTCTTTAACAGTGGGAAGAGACTGGGGAAATAGCATGCTAGGCGCCGGAACATATTCGCTTAGCCTTTCTTCTACATTAGTGAGTATGCTCGGGTTTACAAAAACATCCTCGAACACCGCAACTCAATCTTCCGGCTATAGCTGTCCTTAGATTAAGCTGCGACAGCTTGCAATTTTTTCTTAAGCACTGTGGCGGCCAAAGCATAACCTCCACCTGCGCCGTCTATAAAATGAACTTCCCTCTCCGTTCCTGCATGTAATAAACAGGTCATCAGTGCTCTGTCGGAAATATGCATACCGAAATGTAATTTGCCGGACTTCTCCGCTTCTGACAAACTATACTCTAGTTTTTTTCTGTCCACAGTGTCCGAGGCAAAAACCATTTTGAAAGTCCCGTCGAATTTCCTAAAATCGGAAGAGATGATCTGATAGTTTTTCAACTGATTCAATTTATAATGGAAGGCTTTTAAAGGAAGATTCCAACGAATTGCAAGTTCAGCCCCATAAGTCTCGAATTTAATTTTCCAAAGATACAGTTTTTTTAATATACTATTTCCTTTTGAAGATGCGATCGCTTCCTTATTCAGAACGGAAGATGAATGCTCTATGATCAAATTTTCTTCTCTCAAAGGATGATATTCCCTTTCAGAACCGTATAAAGAATCGATCAAGGACAATAAACCGGAGAGGGTTTTTGCAGCTTCCGAATCGGAATCCGAATTGATCTTAACAATAAGCGCAACCATCTCCCCTTTTGGACTTTGGATATCCTTCCATCTACAAGTAAAACCTGAAAAATCAGCGCGAATATTCGGAATATATGAATTATCTGTTAGATACTTGGAGTTCGGTTCCTTGATCTTGATCTCAGCATAAGCTACACCGGTTCCACCTAAAACTGCCTGAGTATAATGTTTAGAGATCCTAAGCTTAGCCATAGTCAAACTATAGCCCGCTTCATAAATATCGGAAACTGGTACAAATCCGATCCGAAGATCCATTTTAAAATAATCTCTTACGAACTCTCTTGTATCTGCAAGAATGTCCTGGATCTCATTTAGTCTAGAGCCGGGAAGTAAGATGGTCACACCGTCTCCTCCAAAGAAGAATGGAAACTCCATATCCTTGAGAAGATTCGTAATCCCCATCAAAGTAAGTCCCCCGGCCATATTTACATCTTTGTATCTACCTTCTAAGATGGCTTCCGTAGACTTTACTATGTCGGTAACGATTACAATCCAATCATCAGGAACCTTTCTGTAATGTTTACTATCCGTAACTTCTGAAAATTGAGAAATCTCCGGAAGCTCCTTATAAAAATTTGTGGTAGAATGTGATAGAATATTCATGGGGAGACCTACCGAACTTTGACTGACATTCTTCCTCAAATGTCATTCTTTTTTCCAACTCGTAATATTTGATTTGGGAATAGTGGATGCAAAAGCTTTTCAAAAAGGTTCGCATGGCAAAACCACTGGGATCAAAACAAAATAGAATGAAGACTGCAGAAGAAAACGGATCCAAAATAATTACTTCTTCCTCCGATCTGCAAGATAAGATCTTGGAAAAAGGAAAGGAATTATTTCGTTTAAGTGATTCCTTCGAAGAAGGCCTTTTTAGTGCATATAGATTATTCTCCAAAAGTCTTTTGTTCTTAGAAAATCGCCCTCTTTTAAAACTGCAGGCATTTAGATTCGCAGATCTATTTCCGAGCCTTAATTCTCTTTCTTCTATCTCGCGTTATATTAGGATCTATTTTGTTGAAACTCCTACAGAACTTCCTAAATGGATCGTCTTACTTCTTTCTTTATTCTTATCCAATCGACTTAGTTCGGTATTCGTTACGTTAGGTGCCAAAATCGGGATCAAACTTACCGCAAAATTTTTTATTTTAGGAAGAACGTACGGCTCCGATCGAAAAAAGATCATAGATAGATACAAAAAAGGGATCTGTTCCACGATCGATATATTAGGAGAAGCAGTACTTTCCGAAAAAGAAGCAGAACGGTATATCTCAGAATATTTACTATTATTAGGAGAAGTTTCCAAGGACAAAGAACTTACCGAAATACGTAGCTCGAAATTTCCAGGAGAACCAACTGGAAACGTGTCCGTAAAATGTTCTTCTCTATATTCTCAATTAGATCCGCTTGCACACGAATCTTCCGTAACTCATTTAATGGAGAAGTTAAGGCCAATTCTTAGCTCCGCAGTTTCCAAAAATATTTTTATCAATTTAGATATGGAACAGTACGAAACCAAAGATATTATAATGGATACTGCATTTCGGATCTTTTCAGAACCTGAGTTTCGAGATTATCCGCATTTTGGGATCGTAGTCCAGGCATACCTGAAAGCTTCCCAGAAAGATCTGCAAAAAATAATAGAATATTCTAAAAAACGAAAATATCCTCTAACAGTTCGCCTAGTAAAAGGCGCTTATTGGGAATATGAGATGACCCAATCCGACCAAAAAGGATGGGAACCTCCGGTATTTCTCGTAAAATCCGATACAGATAGAAATTATGAAGAATGTTCAGTGCTTCTACTGAAGTCCTACCCTTACATCAGACCTGCATTCGGTTCTCATAATATACGAAGTCTTTCCTCCGCATTTGTGAGAGCAGTCGAATATTCTGTCCCTGAAAAATTTTTCGAAGTGCAGATGTTATACGGAATGGGGAACTCCTACAAGCAAGCGATTCGCAGTTTAGGAATTTCCGTCAGAGAGTATTCTCCCATCGGGGAAGTGATCCCAGGTATGGCCTATTTGGTAAGAAGGCTACTTGAAAATTCCACCAACGAAGGCTTTCTAAAAAACATCAATTCGAATAGTAAAGATAGGGAGCGATTATTGTATTTGGAGAATACGAAATAAAAATGAACTTTTATCATAATTCCGATTTTAAAAACGAAACTCTAAGAGATTTTTCTAAAGAAGAAGAAAGATCGATCTTAAACAAAGGATTCACTTCTATCCGAAAAGAATTCCCAATACAAGTGTTTCCAATAATTTCAGGGAAAACAAAAAAATCCTCCTTAGTAGTTCCTTCTTTGAATCCTGCAAACACCAACGAAAAGATCGCAGACATATATTATGCTTCCATAACGGATGCGGAAGAAGCCGTCAAAGACTCGGCCGATTTCTTTCAAACATGGAAAAGCACAAAACCTGAAATTCGGATCGGCTTTTTAAAAAGAGCCGCGGAAATTCTACGCTCCCAAAAAGCGGAGCTCACAGCCTTAATCTCTTTGGAAGTAGGAAAAGGGATCAAGGACATAGATGCGGAAATTGCGGAAGCAATTGACTTTTGTGAATTTTATGCAAAAGAAGCTGAACATATTTTTCAACCCAGAAAAAGAGATCTTTTAGGTGAAGAGAATATATACACATATATACCGAGAGGAGTCACCTTGGTTGTCGCCCCCTGGAATTTTCCTTTGGCAATTCTTTGTGGAATGACAGTAGCTCCTCTAGTCACGGGAAATTCGGTGATCATGAAACCTGCGGAACAATCTTCGGCAATTGCATTCAAACTTTTTAATATATTAATAGAAGCCGGCGTCCCATCTTCGGCACTTCACTTTTTGCCAGGAAAAGGAGAAGAGATCGGAGCTTATTTAGTCAAACATCCCGAAATACATACGATCAATTTTACAGGCTCTAGAGCAGTTGGATTAGGAATGATCCGAGAGGCAGCCTCCCAAAATCTCAAGTTCGTAAAGAAGGTGATCGCTGAGATGGGAGGCAAAAATGCGATGATCGTAGATGAGGATGCAGATCTGGATGAAGCGGTAATTGCATCCATACAATCTGCATTCGGATTCCAAGGGCAAAAATGTAGTGCACTCTCGCGCATTATACTTTTGGAATCTAAATATGATACATTCAAAAATAGATTTATAGATGCGCTACAATCTTTAAAACCCGGCTTGCCTGAAGATCCTTCCGTTAAAGTTGGACCGGTAATCGATCCGGAATCCAAAACAAGATTAGATGGGATCTCTTCTCAGTTTTCTTCTAAGATATTAAGCAAATTAAAAATAGAAGAAAATCAAAAACAAACAGGTTACTTCGTAGAACCTATCGTCTTTGAAAGTGAGGATCCGACTTCTCCATTAGGGCAAACGGAATTTTTTGGGCCATATGTTACCTTGTTCAAAGCTAAAAATTTCGAAAGTGCCGTCAAAATAGCAAATAACGTTGATTATGCTCTTACTGGCGGGATCTTTTCCAGGAACCCTAAGAACATACAATATGCAAAAGATAAATTCGAAGTTGGCAACCTATACATCAACAGAGGGATTACAGGAGCAGTAGTAGATAGGCAACCGTTCGGAGGTTATAAACTCTCCGGAGTAGGAGCAAAAGCAGGCGGCCCCGACTATCTAAAACAATTTTTAGAACCGATTAGTATCACAGAAAATACTATGAGAAGAGGATTTATTCCGGAAACTTAGGACCTTCTTCTTTTTTTCTTGATTCTATCCTTAAGATGTCCTCCAATTAGGACCCCCGGATCCGAACATGAAGATCGTCTTATTACACGGAATGTGGTCCAGACCGGACACTCTTGATTCAGTCAGAAAAGTATTAGAACAAAAAGGTCACGAGGTTTTTGCGCCTACATTACCATTTCACGTATTGAATAAACCACCCGATCCCGCATTAGGAAAGTATAGACTTGTAGACTATGTTGAATTTCTAAAAAAGGAAATTCGAAACAAAGGTTGGGATAAGCCTACGTTGATCGGCCACTCCATGGGAGGATGGTTAGCACAAGCATTAGCCGCAGAAGGCTTTGCATCCAGGATCGTATTGTTTGCTCCCGCTGCTCCTTCAGGAATTTTTCCACTCGGGCCTTCTCCCTTATATACTTTGTTAGAGGTTCCATTTCGTTGGAAATTTTGGGCTAAACCTTTTAAACCGACTTATCGTGGAGCAAATTTCGGATTGTTCAACCAAGTCCCAAAAGACAAAAGAAAAGAATATTATGATTCTTTAAATTATGAATCCGGTAGAGCATTGTTCGAACTTGCATTTTGGTTTTTCGATCCGTATAAAGGGAGTAAGATCCCTGCCGAAAAGGTAAATTGTCCAGTTCTAGTTTTAGCTGGAGAGAAGGACAGGATCATCCCGATCCGGGTCACAAAAGCAGTCGCGAGAAGATACGAAAATTCCGAATTTGTTGCCTTACCTAACCATGCCCATTGGCTCACAGACGAACCCGGAAGAGAAAAAATTTTCGAGATCATGTTCGATTGGCTGAAACAAAACAGCTAAAACGCTCAAAAAAGCCACACATCATCCGTTATTAATAAGAAATAGATATCCGGAGAAATATTAATGAAAGAAGAGATCGGAACATTCGTAAAAACAGCAGTCAAAAGTTCCGCAAAAATATTTTTACTTTCATCCATTGCGCTATTTTTAGGATTCATTTTTAATCTATTTCTTTTAGCATTCTGTTTTCCTGAAATGAAAAGTATAGCATCCAACCTTGGGCCGATGCCTATCGCAAGGGCAGGAGGAATAGGAGCAATACTTGCACTAATCGTAATAGTCCTCGAACTCTGGCCCATCGTTCTTTTAATAATTGGATTTGCATTCGTATTCCCTTTCCTTTATTTTCTCGGGATTAAAAAATATCTATTAGGAAGAGAATTAGGCAATCTAGTCTCTGAAAACAAAGCCTGGTTTACAGACAATATCTCCAAAACACTTTCTGAAATGATTAAGAAAAGAGTTGGGTCTGAAAAAATAGACAACTGGGGGAAGTTCATCTCTTCAAAACTTAAGGAACTGCCTACTTTTCTACAGGAAAAAGAAAACTGGCCCAAGGTTCTTCGTTTCATTTTACAAACTTTCTTAAAAAAGATCCGAATCGCAGAATTCGCGGAGGAAGTAGCAGCTGCCTACGAACAAAAAGGGACCCAAGACATTTCGGTCTTAGAAGAAATTATCAAAACCAGCCTGAACAAGGCAATAGACAAACAAATGGAACCTTCTTCTCCATTATTTTTCTATATAGTATTTGGGGCAAATTTTGGCATCTTTTTGTTAATCAAAATTTTTCTATAAGAAGTCCGATTTGTAGTAACAATTTCGAGATAGGACGAACTACTGTTCAATCCTGCTTCAATTTAGTATATGAAAAAGTCGAAACTTCTTCTTCTGCCCTTACTTCTTTCCTACTGTAGTAGTTATGAAGAAATGAGTATGGAAGAAGATAAGGCCTTTCTGAAACTTAAAGAATCCGACACATTCTACCAAGAATACTTTATTCAAAACAAAAAAGAAGAAACTCCCATACATTGGATCAGCACGGGATGCACACCGGATAAAAATAAAGTTCTCATTTTTATCCATGGATCTCCGGGAACTTGGTCGAATTACCTCAGATATCTAAAAGATCCCGAATTATTAAAAATCTATTGTATGCTTGGAATAGACCGTCCGGGTTTCGGAAAATCTCCCGGAACAATCGCTGATGTGGACGCTCAATCTGAAAAAATTTTAGAAACTCTATTAATACTTCCTGAGATGAAAAACGGGAAAAAATCGATTACTATATTAGGACATTCTTATGGAGGCCCGGTTGCGGCAAGAATGGCCTCATTATCTCCGGATAAATTTCAATATTTGTTTTTATTAGCGGCAGCCATGGACCCTGAAACGGAAGAAATAAAATGGTATAATAAAATAGCCGATACTTGGATCGCAAGGCGGATCTTACCCGAGGAATGGACACATAGTAATTCCGAAATGTTGCCTTTAAAGGAGCAGTTAAAAAGTTTAATTTCAGATTGGAAAAAGATCAAGGCCAAGACAATTGTAGTCCAGGGAGAAGAGGACGGACTTGTGGATCATACAAATTTGGACTTTATTCAAAAGAATTTTTCCGCAGAGACAAAAACATATCTTCTTCCTAAAGAAGGACACTTTCTACCTTGGAAAAACTACGATCTAATTCATAAATTATTAATAGAGTTCTCAAAATAATTTAGATTTCTAAGATCAGGTTTTTTCTTAGAAAAGCTGCATATTCTTCCGCAACTCTTTTCAGTTTCTTTTTAAAATTTGCATTTAGAGGTCCGTAAGGACTTACTTTTAAGAGGACATCTTCTTTTTTTAATTCTCTCTGCCAAATTCCTGTTACCCAACCATTGATGACCAATGTCGGCCTAAATAGATTATCCGCAGGAGTCAAAAGTCTTTTAGGAGGTGGGTCCATACAATCCCTGCGATCCGTATATGCTAACAAGAATTCATCAAATGCAGGAAAAAGAAACAATGTATCAGAGTCCTTATCTATCAGATCCATCTTTTGGGGAATATAATAAGCCTGATCATCTTTTCGAAAACTGTTCAGTTTAGAACCAAGACTTTCGATACCGGCCTTAGCGTCCCGAACATTCAAACCGGACCACCAAACAAAATCCGCCAAGGTTGCAGGAGACCTAGTATCAAAATATTTTTTTGTGATATCATACAGAGATTCTTCCTTTGGTTTTTTAACTCTTTTGATCTTAGGTATCCATTCTTCGATCAATGTATAAGTGAAATCTTTATTCTTTCTTGGACCGAAACAAATCAGACCTTCCAGGCCTGCTCTTTGTAAAATATGGGACAATCTGGTAGTATTTGTAACAATCCCAGATCTTTCCAAGATAGAGGATATTTCCTTTCTAGTAAGAAAATTCTGGTTCAAAAGATTTTTAGAAAGAATAGAATAACATTTTTTTAATACTTTAGGATCTAACTCTATCTTTTTGTAATGAGCTGCATATTTAGAAATCGTAGGGGGACCTAACAGATCTAATAACCAATAGACATCCTTTGCAGAAACTACATGCAATGTTCCTCTCAATGGCCAAGATCGAATGATCTTTTTATCCAGGAATGCGGACTCGACATCTTCTTCTTTCAGACCGGGAACCCTAAGTCCTATTGCCCATTTCGAGGCAGCATAATCTTGGCCCTGAATAGCAGCTAAAGACTCAACCACCTGTTCCGCAGAAGAAAGCTTAGGGTCCAAAACGTGCAGTTGTTTCAATCTTGTTAATGCGATATTCACGTAAGTATATCTAATCTATCAGATTGGGATTTTCGGAAATCATTTTACTATTTTATAAAGCAAACCGACGCAAGTATCGATACCGAATATTTTTGCAATCATCAAGACTTTTCCCAACGAAGTACAGAAAAATACTACCTAGTAAAATCATCCTAAACGGAGAAACAAAAGCAATAGTAGAATTCAAAGTTTCTCATCCCAAAACCATAAAAGGCAATAAACATTGAGTTTTCTTCTTAATAAGGCTTTTCAAATTTAAAAATTCTTTCATTTAAGATTTCCAAACGACTCGTAAAAAAATAAGGCAGACCTAAGATTAACGTATGAATCTATTATTACCCATATTCTTCACGCTTCTTTCCGGACTCGCCATGTCCATACAACCAGGTATCAATTCCATATTAGGAAAAAATATAGAAAGTCCTTGGCTTGCTTCTACCATTTCATTTTTTGTTGGAACCGTCGCGTTAGGAATTATCACGATTGCCTTGGGAGAAATAAAATCCGCCTCATTCATAGTTCAAACAATCAAAGAACAACCTTGGTGGATCTGGACGGGAGGATTTTTAGGAGCAATCATGGTCACTTCTTCTCTAGTTTTTGCGCCTAAGCTAGGGGCCACGAGCTGGCTCGCTCTGCTTTTGTTAGGACAAGTAATAACCTCTATCTTATTAGAAAAATGGGGAGCGTTAGGATTTCCGGAAAAACCGATTTCAATTCAAAAAATGATCGGTTTAGGAATGTTGGTTCTGAGCGCTTGGTTGGTTCGAAAAGGGTAATTACGATATGAAAAACCCGGGAAATCCGAAAGGATAGATTCATAAATTAACTTTTCCTAATAATCTTCGTCGGACCAACCAACGTCGTTAAGGAAATCTTCATAAGAACCGTCAAAAACCCGGATCGTATCATTGTCGAAAACGATCAGCTTAGTAGCAACTGCCCTAAGATGCATTTCATTGTGAGTGACCATGATGAGAGAACCTTCGAACTCGTCTATCGCCTCGATCAATGCGTCGCAAGATTGCATATCTAAATGGTTGGTAGGCTCATCCAAAAATAGAAGATGGCAAGGAGTCACTAAAATTTTTCCGAGCATTACCCTACTCTTCTCACCACCCGAAAGAACCTTGATCTTTTTCAAAGACATATCGTCCGAGAACATCAGTCCACCGGCGATAGTTCTCGCAAGCCATTCAGTGCAGGATTTATCCGCACTCATAATTTCTTCAGTGACAGTCGCGTTCTCATTCAGATTCAGTTTATTCGTCTGACCGAAATATCCTTCTTTCAACGCGGGATGTTTTTGGATCTTTCCGGAACTTGGTTGGAGTTCACCTGCAAGAAGTTTTAGAAGTGTAGACTTACCCTTACCGTTTTTACCGATAATACAAATCCGATCCCGCTTCCCAACACTCAGAGAAAAATCGGAAATCAAAAAAGGTTCCTGTCCGGAATAAGAGAAAGAAACATTTTCCGCAGATAACATTTGGCTCGCAGCAAAGGGAGCGGAATTAAAATACAATTCCAAACTTTCGATCTCTTCTAATGCCTTCATCTCGCCCTGTTTCTCGAGTTTTTTTACTCTGGATTGAGCGCGACTCGCGAAACTTGCCTTTGCTTTAAAACGAGCGATAAAGATCTCTTCTTGTTTCCTTTTTTTCGCCTCGTTCAAACGGGTTCTTTCATAAATTTCTTCGGCCTGATTGATCTGATTATAAAGTTTATCAGTATCACCTTGGACCTTGATCGCCTTCGTACGATGGATGGCGGCGGTATGAGTTACCACGCTATCCATAAAACTTCTATCGTGAGTGACTAAAATGATCTCACCTTCCCACTCACGTAGGAATTCCTCAAGCCAACGAATAGTAACAATATCTAAATAGTTATTCGGCTCGTCTAACATGAGTAAGTCGGGACCTGACACCAGAAGTTTCGCCAAATTCATTCGGATCTGATAACCGCCCGAAAACTCCTCCGGACTTCTTTCCAGATCGGCTTCTGAAAAACCCAAACCAGACAAAACTTTTTCAACTTGCCAAGTCTCGTATTCTTCACCCTCAGGAAGACCAAGCGCACATTCTTCCAACACGGTAGGTTTAGTAAATTTCAAGTGTTGTTGCAAATGCCCGATCTTATAACCCTTCGGCACAATGATAGAACCAGAATCCGGGTCCACATTCCCCAAAATCATCTGAAACAAAGTAGACTTGCCGTGACCGTTCCGCCCGACAAGACCTAACTTTTCACCTCGATTCAAACTCAGATTCAGGTCATCAAACAACAAGTTAGAAGTATAAGATTTATGAAGATTAGAAATTTTGATCATCTTTAAGTGCGCTCTTTATAAGAGTCTGTCCCAAAAATTCCTGGCTCTGGAAGCCCGAGAATCTTTGCCTATAGGTAAACCTAAGTTTTGGGACGAGCTATAGTCGCTTTGCTCCTGAAGCCCGCGACTTGCCATTGACCAAAACACTAACTTTGGGACGGACTATAAACCAAAGTTTTCCAAGGGTCCAAGATTTCATCTAAAATTGACTGTAGGAATTCCAACATCTATAAAGTTTAGGGCGTTCCCCGCGAGTAGGAGTTCCTATAACAGGGACTCCTTTGTAATTACTCGCAGGCCAGGCTACTCCAGGCTTCGGACTCCTCGCGAACGATCCAAAAGAAGTGAGCGCGCCCAAGATAGCCGAACGTCTTGGGCGAGGGCGTGCCAAATAATCGGCCTTCGGATGAGGGGGCTTTTCGTATCCCTAACGCAAAACCGACGATCGGAAAGTGCCTTTCATACAACCGGATCGAACGCAAGTAATTTCCAATAGGAAATCTTGTTGGAATTCCAACAAAATATGAGGGAAATTCAACTTGAAAGAATTGGATTTATATGATATAGGTAGCCCGTCTCTCCCACCAACCCACCTCCACCACCCAACAAAGGGTGGGGCCGCTTTTTCAAAAATTGCTTTCCACCAAGCTGTTTGTGCCGATTTAAGGTCCGGCTTGTTTAACTTTCGCTAGGGCGCTTGCCTTCTCATTTCTTATTAATTGCTTCGAAGGGGTAAATTATAAATGTCTAATCTCGGCTGGCTGATGATGCCAATTATTATTCAATCCATCCGCATACCATACTGGAGCTTCGATTAAATCATTAAGATCTACGTTATCTAAAGTAGAAATCGCTATGCTTACGAAAGCACCGCCAATCTCTTCGATATATCCTTTCGAAAAAGTTCTCACTCCGCAATTTTTGCAAAAATGGTGTTTGCTGCTTTTCGAATTAAACTCATAGAAGCTAAGGCTATTCTCCCCGCTTAACAAACGAAAAGATTCCGGTTTAACTATGATAGACCAGTTTCGGACCTTTCTGCAAAAGGAACAGTTACATCTGCCTGTACCCGCGCTCAAATCTAAATCTGCCTCGTAACGAACTGCACCACAATGACAACTTCCGGAATATTTTTTAAGGCTCATAAATAACTCCTTTTCGGATCTTAAAAGTAGATTGAAAATCTCAGATCCGTATAAGAATAATATTACATATAAAATATGACAAATTCTGTCATATTTAGAAATGGATCTTGGAAAAAATAAAAATATTTTTGATCTCGATCGTTGTTCCTGGTTTGTTTTCAGGAGAGAGAAACACATACATAACTTACGTCTTGCCGCTTCCGAGCAGTGTTTGCCATTATCTACTTATTCAGTTCCTAAAATTTACGGACCATAATTTCAATTTCACCCGGATATTTTTTCCAGGATTGGGATTGACCGAATACTGTAGCAATCGCTACAATGATTCAAAAGATAACTATTCCAATATGAGATCGGGCAAACTCAAGGAATAGATAGAAGGTCCGGATCAATATATAATATCTTTTTTATATTCTCTAATGAGCGGTGAAAATCCAAAGGATGGGAGAAAGAAAAATCGAAAATTCAAATCGATTTCATATTAGGAGAATATTATGGGCCAAGCGACATCTACAAGAGTCCAGCCAAAAATACGTAAACCGAAATTTCCCTTGGAAGACATCGCGAAAGAAAGAGGTTTCGGCAAAAACATCCCATTCTTTACTGCATTTCTTTCCAGTTTAAGTGTATTGTTCCCCGAAGGAGAACGTTTCTTTATACGTTCTGTGAAAGCATTCAGCGAAGTTGTCGATCCGGCATTAAGAAGCGAGATTAAAGCTTTCGCCGGGCAAGAAGCAGTCCACGGCAATGTTCATGACAAAATGAACGAAAGATTTGTGGAGATCGGCTTGGACTTTCGCAGTCACGAAAAAATGTTCTGCTGGTTGTTCTTTGATATATTAGAAAAAAATATTCTGAAACTCTTTCCTGTTTGGGGAAAAAGACTCGCTCTCTCAATCACTGCAGCAGCGGAACATTTCACAGCTACTCTCGGAAGATTTTTACTTTCTCTTCCAGAACAACGTGTGGCTTGGATCGACCCGATCAGTTGGAAAGTGATCGAATGGCATGCGTTAGAAGAATTAGAGCATAAGGCTGTGGCGTATGACGTGTATAGCGCTTCCGGCGGTGGATATTTTACTCGGGTGCTTGGAATGACTATCGCAGTTCAGCTACTTGGTCTTTTAGCAATCGTGGGAACCATTCGGGCCTTATTCTATTTTGGAATTCCAAATCCAAGCCAAGTAGTAAGAGACATTCGTTTCTTCTTCGGTATTCCTGGTTTTACTTGGGCTGTGATCTACTATATTTTAGAATATTATATCCCAGGATTCCATCCAAATGACCAAGACGATCACAAACTTCTGGAGAAGTTTGAGAAAGTTATGACTGCTCACGGATATTAAGAAAATGTTGAGGCACTCCCGTATATTGGAACTCCAACAACAGAAGCCCTAAATTTAGCCTCGCGGACTAGACTATTCCTGGTCTCGCGAGTTCTCCGGATAAAGAGTTCCGAAGATCTTATCCCAAATTGTAGTATAAAAGCCGAAATTATAATCTTCATTCTGATGATGCCTTGCATGAAAAGTGCTAGTGGTCAGAGTGTTGAATAGATTAGAACGGAGCCATTCGTCTGGTAAAGGCTCCACTCCTAAATGACCTATTGAGCCAAACACAACATTTAATCCTAGATAAATGCTCATCCCCGCCCAAGAAAAATCGTAAACACAAAGCACAAATAACCAAAGAGCTCCAAATCCAAGAGCTTCCATAGGATTCAGAACAAATAGAGTAAGAGGACGAGGTTTATCGTAACGATGATGAGTTCTATGAGCGAATCGATATATGAACGGAATATGAGCAATCCTATGCAATACATACATGCCAGCATCCATAACCAAAAGAAGGATCAAAATATCGAGTAACGCGAAAATCCCTATATCGTTGCGAAATTGAATAGAACCTGTTCTCCAAAGCCAAAGACCAAGTAATGTAACAATAGTATTAAGAAGTATAGTAGATATCGTAAACAGGATCTCTTGAGCTTCGATTTTCGGAGGGATCGGAACGATACGGCGATATGTATAACGTTTAGCCAGTATATTTCCAATATATACTGAACAAGTAAAGATCAGAATATTTTCAATCAAGAATAATAAAGCAGCCCAAACATAGGAAATTTCTTGAAGAAATAGAACCACTTCGTTTTCAAAATTATACATAAGGTTTATTGAATTTAAAAATCCACCTTGCATCAAATAGTCGAGAATGTTAAACTATGCCCTATTCTGGAAATTCAAAGTGAAACGCTCATATATCTTCTTCTATATTTTACTTATATTCTTACAAGTCCAATGTGGGAGTTATTTTATATATGAGTCTTTACAAAAAGAGGCAAATGACAAATCGGATCTTAGTCCGTTGCTACTTTTATCGGGTGGTGGATCAACCCCTTTAAACGTGGAACCTGTAAGCTGGCTAAGTTTTCCTTCTTCCCCGGTAATTTTTAAAGCAGGAGCAACCGGTAACTATTCTGTTGGTATCCAATATCCGTATTCCGGTTGCCCTACCTCTCAAACGTTCTATATTCAAACGGCTACCAACGGTGTTCCTTTAGATTTTCTTAGCTGTTCCAATTTTTATTTCGACGGTTGTGGTATTTTAAATCCTACAATTTGTAATGTTTCAGGATCCACAGCTGGCAATGCAAATGTGATCTATCAGATACCATCATATCAAGACACTGCCCCTTTTCCAGGAGTGCATGTGAACCAAATCATAGGAGTTGTGCAAGTGCAGGTTATCCCTTAACAAAAGGTAAAATATCAAACCTTCGAAGTCTTCCATCCTCCTTTTCTAAATAACCAAAGAGTGAAAAGTCCTATAGAAGTTTCCGTGATCATACTTGCCCAAAACACTCCAGAATATCCGTATGAAAGAACCTTCGCCAAAACATAAGCGAATGGAATTTGGAAGATCCAAAAGAAGACCAGATTGATTAATGTAGGAGTCATAGTATCACCCGCACCATTAAAAGCCTGAACGCTGACCATCCACCAAGCATACACAAAATAAGAATAGGATACGATCCCCAACCACTCGGAACCGATCGCGATCACTTTAGCGTCATCCGTAAAGATCGACACAAGAGATTCCCTAAAAATAAAATAGCAGATGGAAACCCCGATCAGAAAGACCATATTCCATATTCCGACAATCCAAACAGACTGTTCCGCACGATCCGGTCTCCCTGCTCCTAAATTCTGACCAACAAGAGTCGCGACCGCGTTAGACATTCCCCAAGAAGGCATCAGAGTGAACATCATGATCCGAAGTGTGATCGTTGCTCCCGCTACAGCCTCACTACCAAATTCGGAAATAATTCTCACAAGAAAGATCCAAGAGGTCATTCCGATAATAGTTTGTCCGATACCACCAAGTGAAGTACGAACTATATCTGAAATAACTTCCCAGTGTATACTGATTTGAGAACGAAGCACCCGAATATGCTTCCCACCTCTTAAGAGCAGATAGAATTGAAGAAGAACTCCGACACCTCTCCCGATATTTGTAGCGATAGCGGCACCTTCGATGCCCATAGCCGGAACTGGACCAAAACCGAAGATAAAGATCGGGTCCAAGATCATATTGAGTCCATTAGAAATCCATAAAACTCTCATCGCGATTGCCGCGTCTCCCGCACCTCTAAAAACCGCGTTGAGTCCGAACAAAAGCATGATTACGATATTCCCGCCAAAGATCCATTGAGTATAACGAGATCCATGTTCTACAACCCAAGGATCCCCACCCATGAGTATAAGAAGATCTTTCGCAAACCAGACCCCGAAGATAGCAAAAGGTAACGAAACAAGAATGGAAAGAAAAACGGATTGAACTGCGGCAATCCCAGCTTGTTCCTTATCACCTTCTCCGATCCTTCTTGCAATGATCGCTGTCACCGCAGTGGACATCCCTATCGCGAGAGAATAAAGAAGAAACAAATATGTTTCCGTAAGCCCAACCGCAGCAACAGCAGAAGGACCTAAAGCCCCCACAAAATAAATGTCAACGACTGCAAATGCAGACTCCATGACCAGTTCCAAAACCATCGGAACTGAGAGTAAGAAAACAGCCTTACCAAGCGAAATTTTAGTATAATCCGCTTCCGTTCCAGTAAGCGCTTTTTTCAATTCCCTCCAAAGGGAAGTTCGCTCCGATCCTAACTCAGCGTCTTTTTGTATAGCTTCCATCTATGCACCTTCGCGATCAAGGTGTGATCGATCTGCTAAGAAAAGCAAGGCACTTTATAAATAAAAATATTCGATTCACCCTTGGTCTGTTAGGTTTGTCATTCGGTTCTATCGAACAAAACGCTGGGCGTTCCCACACACTCTATAGTATTCTCAAGGAAACTTTTTCTAGTTGGGTGTGGTCGGGCTACTATGGACTTCGGACTCCTCGCCTTCGGCTGCGGGGTCCGCTACGCGTCCTGCGTATCCCTAACGCGGGGATTATTAATACTTTACAATTCTTGTATATACAAAATAATTTAGAATATGTCAGATTCATTATCCTTTCTTGAAATTTCCGAAAAGGCGCTTAATGAAACTGGTAAGCCAATGAGCGCTTCTGAAATCTGGGCACTCGCTAAAGATAAAAAGTGGAAAACGGATTCGGTAGGAAAAACTCCGTGGGCCACTATCGCAGCACAGATTTATGTAAGCATAAAGAATAATCCACATACACCTTTTCGACAAGTAAGTAAAAGGCCGACTCGATTTGCCCTGACTCCTTGGGGAGAAGCTGCAGAAAAAATTGTCTCTGAGATTAATTCTTATGCATTAGAAGAAGAAAACACCGTAACGAAAGAGCGAGACTTGCATCCGGTACTTTCCAAGTTTGTGTATTCCCATCCTCATTTCAGAGCCTACGTAAAAACGATTTATCATGAAATTTCTACGAAATCGACAAAAGGAAAGAACAGGTGGTTGCATCCGGATCTAGTCGGAGTCAGATTCAATTTCGATGAATATAAACAGGAAACTGTCACCCTTCAAAAACTAATGGCAATGGCCGATTGTTATCTATTTTCCTTTGAATTAAAAGTAAATTTGCATTTCGGAAATCTGCGAGAAGCATTCTTTCAAGCCGTATCTAATTCTTCTTGGGCCAACGAAGGTTATTTGGCCGCAGTAAATTTTGAGGAAGACCCTGACTTAATGGATGAATTAGCCAGGCTTAGTAAAGCTTTCGGAATTGGAATTCTTAAGTTAGATCCATCCAAGCCCGAAGAAAGTGAGATTTTATTTCAATCAAATCCTAAGTCTGAATTAGATTTCGATACAATCGACAGACTAACAGAGGATAATAGAAACTTTAAGGATTTCTTAAGCAATATTGCCGAGGATGTGAAGTTGGGGAAAGTGAAAAGTGAGTATGATAAGAGGGATTGATAATGGCCTTTTACCGAATTCAAATTACAAGTAAAATGAATAAAATCTAATAAAATGGATTGATCTATATACTAAGTACTTATATAGTATATATTCGGTTTAAACTATGATCTCCGTAAAAGCCAAAATTAATCCAGCCTTGTTGACCTGGGCAAGAAAGGAGTCTGGTCATACAGTTGAAAGTTTGGCTATAAAAGTTGATACGAAGCCAGAAAAACTTCTGGGCTGGGAAAAAGGAGATGCATTACCTTCTATGAGCCAGGTGAGACGGCTGGCCGATTGCTTAAAGCGCCCGCCAGCAATGTTCTTTCTCGCCGCTCCTCCCCCGTCTGAAAATAAACCTAAAGATTTCAGAAAAAATCGGTCCGATAATCAATTTCTGCCAGATGCTTTATTTATGTTTCGATGGGCCGAATCCAGAAGGGAAACTGCAGCTGAATTGGCAAATGAGTTAGACGTTAAACCTTTTTCTTTGTATCCTTCTGCGACACTTGCATCTAATCCAATTTCTCCGATAGAAGATACGATACGCTTTTTAGATTTTAATAGAGAGTTTCAGTATAAAAATAGGAAGCCGGAAGAATTTCTAAAATATTGTATAAGTCTCCTTGAGTCCAAAGATATCTTAGTTTTCCAGACAGAGAATATTAATCTAAATCAATTTCGTGGATTTAGTATTCCAACCTTACCATTTCCGGTAATCGCAATTAATTCCGATGATTCTTATCATGGAAGGATCTTTACTCTTTTCCATGAATTAGGTCATATCCTTTTACGCGAAGGGGGAATTTGTGATTTAGAATTTGAGGACAAAACTCCGAAGAATGATACCGATAAGATTGAAATCTGGTGCAACCAATTTTCCGCAAATCTACTCTGCCCTAGCGAGGAAATTTACAGTTTTATTCAGGAAAACCACAACCCAAAAACCGGGATTCAGATAAAGCAAATTGAAGAACTTAGTAAACATTTCAGCGTAAGTCGAGAAGTAATCGCTCGAAGAGTTTTTCACCTAAGACTTATTAATGAAAATGAATATATAAAATTTAGAAAAGAATTTCAAAAAGATTGGATCAAATACAAAAATTCCCGTAAGGAAAAGAAAGGTGGGGGTGGAGCAAACACTCATCTATACACCAATCTAAATCGCAATGGTAAAAAATACTCTTCTATAGTTTTATCTGCTTATAATAATAATCTTTTGAATCCTCTCCAAGCAGGTCAATTTCTCAATATACGTACCCAATATCTAAATTCTCTATCTGGCATAGTATTCGGATCTTAAAACAATGCCTCCAAATCCGAAGTATTGTATGGACACCAGTTCTTATATAACCGCCTGGTGCCATCATTACTCGCCCACAATTTTTGAAAGTCTTTGGAAGAAGGTCGGAGAAGCTCTAAATCAAGGAATCATTATTTCACCGAGAGAAGTATTAGATGAATTGGAAAGAGGATCTGACGATCTACTTAAATGGGCGAAACTTCACAAAGCTGCCTTTGTAGAATTGGAAGAGAAACCTCAAGAAATTCTTTCTGACATTATGAGATCTCATCCTAAAATAATCGACCTAAATATCGCAGAAATCCAAGCCGACCCTTATGTTATTGCATTAGCAAAACATACTAATACAATCATCGTAACAGAAGAAAAATCTGCAGTTGACTCCAAGAAAAAATTAAAAATTCCGGATGTTGGCAAAAATTATAAAGTCAAGTGCATTCCTTTCGGTAAACTCATTGAAATGGAAGGCTGGAAGTTTTAAAGATTGAAATACTTCGAGCCGGCTGATTTAAGAAAAATTATCTTAAGCCACATGAATTTGTCCTCCCATTTGAATATAATTATTAAAAGGAATCTAATAAATGTTATTTTTTGGATCAATGCCAGAAGGACTATTTATATTTTCGGAAGATGTTGATTTGTTATAAAATCAATCTTTAGATAAAATAAAAACCATTGCGAACTTGATTCATCCTTCATATATTGGACACTATTCATGGTAAAAACGAATAACGAGAACTTTTCAACGCTTGCAGCATTTATTTGGTCCGTCGCGGATTCTCTCCGAGGAGACTTTAAACAATCTGAATATGGTCGAGTAATTCTACCGTTGACAGTCTTAAGACGTCTAGAATGCGTCTTAGAGCCCACTCGGGAAGCAGTAATAAATGAAAAAAAGAAACATAAAGGAGCAAAATTACCGATGGCTCCTTTTTTAGAAAAAGCTTCCGGATATAGTTTTTATAATACATCTAACATCACCTTGGATCGATTAGGAACAAATGATACAAAAGAAAATCTCGAACGTTATATTGAATCATTCAGCGAAAACGTTCTAGATATTTTCGAAAACTTCAATTTCCAGGATGTGATCGATCGATTACATAAAGCAAATTTACTTTTTCTTGTTTGCGGTCAATTTACAAAAATCGACCTACACCCCAAAAAAGTAGACAACCATCAAATGGGACTCATCTTCGAAGAACTCATACGGAGATTTGCAGAATCAAGTAACGAAACTGCAGGAGAACATTTCACTCCTCGTGATATAGTAACTCTAACGACCTCCCTTGTCTTTAATTTTGATAGCGATACTCTTGGAAAACCGGGGGTGATCCGTTCCGTCTATGATCCTACTGCAGGAACCGGCGGATTTCTTTCCTCAAGTACTGAATATATCCACAGTATGAATCCTAAAGCAAAGATAGCAAATTTCGGTCAGGAGTTAAATCCGGAATCGTATGCCATCTGTAAAGCAGATATGCTGATTAAAGGTCAGGATGTAGAAAATATAAAGTTGGGAAATACATTAAGTGAAGACCAACATGCTGAAAGTAAATTCGACTATCTGCTATCAAATCCGCCCTTTGGCGTAGAATGGAAAAAAGTCGAAAAATCAGTCCAAGATGAACATAAAAATAAGGGCTATAACGGTAGATTTGGTCCAGGATTGCCTCGAGTATCCGATGGGAGTCTATTATTCTTATTGCATTTAATTTCAAAAATGGTCGAGCCGAGTAAGGGAGGATCTCGAATAGGAATTATTCTCAATGGATCCCCTCTCTTTACAGGTGGGGCCGGATCAGGAGAATCTGAGATACGTAGATACGTTTTAGAAAATGATCTATTAGAGGCAATCATCGCCTTGCCAACGGATATGTTCTATAATACAGGAATCGCTACATATATCTGGATTCTTTCCAATCACAAGACCAAAGAAAGATTAGGAAAAGTCCAACTCATCAATGCGAATAGTGACGAGTTCTGCGATAAAATGAGAAAATCATTAGGCTCGAAACGAAAATACTTAACCGATGAACACATCAAACGAATCGTAAAAATCTACGGAGACTTTGAAGAATCCAAAGTTAGTAAGATCTTTAAAAATACTGAATTCGGTTATAGAAGGATCACTGTTGATCGACCCCTAAAACTTTCCTTTAAACCACATGATGAATCGAAATTGTCTAGCTTACGAGAGGAAGCAGCTTTCGGAAAATTTTCTAAAAAAGAACAGAATGCGATCGTAGATGCCCTAATTGGATTAAAGGAAGAATACAAAGATAGGTCTCAATTTCTCTCCGAATTGAATGCTTCTCCGGCTCTCCAATCTTCTAAACTAAAACTTTCCAACCTGCAAGAAAAGATGATCGTGAAATGTATAGGAGAGCAAGATGAGACTGCTCAAATTTGCAAGAACTCAAAAGGAGAGATCGAAGCAAATAGCGAGTTGAGAGATTACGAAAACATACCTTTGTCCGAATCGATCGAAAAATATTTCCAAAGAGAAGTGCTTCCTCATGTGCCCGATGCCTGGATCGATATAAGCAAGATAGACGAAAAAGACAAAAAAGTCGGGATTGTCGGATACGAAATCCCATTCAACCGACATTTCTATGAATATAAGCCTCCAAGAGATTTAAGAGAAATCGATGCAGACTTGGACCAAGTGACAAAGGAAATTCTCACTCTACTACAAGAGGTTCATAGCTAATGAAGGCTTATCCGAAGTATAAGAATAGCGGAATAGAATGGTTGGGGGAAATACCAGAGCATTGGGAGGTAAAAAAAGTAAAATTCTGTGCCATAATCAATCAGAAGACACTTGCAGAATCCACCCCGAGTAATTTCGAATTTGATTATGTAGATATCTCAAATGTAAATTTAGAAGCAGGTGTAATAGGATCAGAAAGATATTTATTTGGAAAAGCACCCTCGCGAGCCAGGCGGAAGGTTAAATCTGGAGATGTTATTCTTTCCACCGTTCGAACTTATCTTAAGGCAATAGCAACAATCAATAAGAACCAAGAAAATTATATTGTTTCAACGGGATTTTGCGTAATCTCGCCCATGCGTAATTTATTTGATACTGTCTTCTTTTCCTATTTCTTAAAATCAGAATACTTTATTGAGACCGTATCAAGTATTTCTACAGGGGTAAGCTATCCCGCAACAAACGCTAATGATATAGCAAATCTCATCACGTTACTCCCTTCCCTTTCAGAGCAGCGAGCAATTGCTAATTACTTAGACAGAGAAACACAAAAAATAGATCACCTGATTGCGAAGCAAGAAAGGCTCATTTCCTTACTGGAAGAAAAACGCCAAGCGATAATCTCTCATACAGTCACCAAGGGATTAGATTCTAATGCGAAAATGAAAAAAAGTGGTGTGAAGTGGTTAGGAGAGATTCCTGAACATTGGGAGATGAAAAAGTTAAAATATTTATTCTCAATTAAGAAACGTATAGCTAAGAAACTAGGATATGAAGTTCTATCCATTACTCAGAAAGGGTTAAAGGTAAAAGATATTTCATCGAACGAAGGGCAATTATCGATGGATTATTCAAAGTATCAACTTGTCTTTCCCGGAGACTTCGCAATGAATCAAATGGACTTATTGACGGGTTCAGTCGATATTTCACGTTTCACGGGCGTCACAAGTCCTGACTATAGAGTATTTTGTTTAGTAGATAAGGAAAGTACCCCATTATATTATAAATATTTATTACTGCGCGGTTATTTAGACCGAATTTTCTTTAACTTTGGCCAAGGAAGTTCGCATCTCGGTCGGTGGAGGCTGCCTAGAGAACAATTTTTAGATTTTATCCTCCCATATCCAAGCAAATTTGAGCAAAAGAAAATCGCCAGTAAGATTGAGACCTTTATAGAGAGTTCGCAAAAAATTGTGACTAAAATCCAAAGTGCCATCGAACTTCTCAAAGAAAAACGAACTGCGCTCATCTCCGCTGCCGTCACTGGAAAAATAGACGTAAGAGAATCCGCATGAAGCCCCATAATGAAATTGTTTTCGAAACCGATATAGTCCGAGATCTGGTATCTTCTCCTAAGACATTATTCTCAAGTCCATATCTCGAAGGGACGCCCGAGAACTTTGATGCTGAATTGGGATTGTATCCGGAAGATCTAATCGCTTATATCAAAACGACTCAACCGGAAGAGTATGAAAAGCTGACCAAAAAGCAAGACTCCGGAAAAGCTGATAGTCATTTATTAAGAGAAGTTTCGCGATATTTGGACGTGAACGGATGTATACATTCTCTTAGGCGAGGAGTAGAGTTTGTCGGATCTAAATTCCGAATCGTCCAATTCCAACCAGATAATCTTTCCAATCAAAAAGCGAAAGACCAGTATGATGCGAATATCCTGAGAGTAGTTCGCCAGGTTCGTTATTCCCCTTATCACCAAGAGATGCTGACCAAGACAAGTCACGGTAGCGGAATTTTGGACCTTGTGATTTTCCTAAACGGTATACCGGTGGCCACCTTAGAGCTTAAGACCGATTTCACTCAATCGGTCCAACATGCTATTCACCAATACAAAAAGGACCGACTTCCTCTAAATCCAGTCACGAGAAAACTGGAGCCTCTCCTATCATTCAACAAACGTTGCATTGTTCACTTCGCGGTATCTACAGAGGAAGTCTACATGACTACCAAGTTGGAAGGAGAAAATACGCACTTTCTGCCTTTCAATCGAGGCAATGGAGAGGGTGCGGGAAATGCACCGAATCCAAATGGTTATGCAAGTTCTTATCTTTGGGAAGAAGTATTAGAAAAAGAAACTTTTCTTCGGATCCTAGGCAGATTTATCCATCTGCAAAACAAGGATGCGGAAGGCAGAAAGTTAAAGCCGGAACAACATTCTATTATATTCCCTAGATACCATCAGTTAGACGCAGTGAAAAAACTGATTACCGCTGCGACATCCGAAGGACCGGGGCATCGGTATCTGATCCAACATTCCGCAGGTTCAGGAAAATCGAATAGCATAGCTTGGTTGGCTCACCAATTGGCATCTCTCACGATCCAAGAAGGTCCCAAACAAGGGGAAAGATTATTTCGCAACATAATCGTAATTACCGACAGGACTGTTCTAGATTCCCAATTGCAAGATACAATTTTTCAATTCGACCACCAAACAGGAGTTGTAAATCGAATAACCAGAGAAGAAGGCATCGGCTCCAAATCTCAACAATTGACCGAAGCCTTAATCGGCAATTCACCAATTATTATTGTTACTATTCAAACATTCCCTTATATCTTAGAGGCTATTCAAAGGAATACTTCCTTAAAGAATCACACATTTGCAGTAATTGCGGATGAGGCACATTCTTCGCAAACAGGAAAGACGGCATCTAAGCTTAAAGAAGTTTTACAGGCCGAATTAAAAGACGAGGACGAACTCAGTGCGGAAGATATTCTGCGATTAAGTGTGGAATCCAGAAAAACCGCCAAGAATATTAGTTATTTCGCATTCACTGCCACCCCCAAGCCGGCAACATTAGAGATTTTTGGAAGACTTAAATTTCCGGATCAACCAAAATCGAAAGAGAACACGCCGGTAGCGTTTCATGTTTATACCATGCAACAAGCAATCGAAGAGGGATACATCTTAAACGTTCTTAAGAATTTCACCACCTATGATGTAGCTTATAAGATTGCAAATCAAAGTCGAGATACGAAGGTCGATGTCCAAAAAGCAAGATCGAAGATCAATACTTGGGTCCATCTACATCCCTATAATATTGCGCAAAAAATAAAGATTATTATCGAGCATTATCGTTCCAATGTTCGCCATATGTTAGATGGAACAGCAAAGGCAATGGTTGTTACGGGCTCTCGAAAAGAAGCAGTTCGATATAAGATTGAGTTGGACAAATATCTAAAGGAAAAGAATTACTCGGACATCCGTGCTTTGGTGGCGTTTTCTGGTGATGTAATAGACGAGGAATATGCCAGTCTTGCTCATAAGGCAAATATAAAAGATCCATTTACTGAACGGAATATGAATCCCGACCTGAAGGAAGATATTCGGGCAGCCTTTGACGGCGATACTTTCCAAATCCTGCTTGTCGCAAACAAGTTTCTTACAGGCTTTGATCAAGCAAAGTTATGCGCAATGTATGTGGACAAAACCTTATCTGGAGTCGATTGTGTTCAAGCCTTCTCCAGATTGAATCGAGTATTCCCAGGCAAAGATAAAATTACCTTTATACTCGATTTTGTGAACAAAGAAGAAGATGTTGTGGAAGCCTTTTCCCCTTTTTATAAAGCTACTTCATTGAGCGATAATTCCGACCCAAATACTATCTTTACAATTAAGAACTTATTAATTGATGCCCAAATCTTTACATTTGATCAAGTAGAGGAATTTGCAAAGGAATACTTCTCGCAAGAAGAAAATATTCGAACTAAAAATAAATCTGAGATTACGCAAAAGAAACTTAACTCGATTATACAAAACCCCAAACTTCTATTTAAAGCTCGCTACACGAATGCGGTAAATGAGATTCGGAACTCAAACGAAATTCTAGAACGAGCTATGCAATCCAATGATCGGCCTATCATCCAAGACGCTGAAAAACATCTAAACTCTATGAGGGAAATTAAAGCAGATTTAGATAAATTTAAATCTGGGGTAAACAAGTTTATAGATTTATATGAATTCATGACTAATATCATAGATTATGATAGTGAAGAATTAGAAAAACTATACGTATTTCTAAAGTTCCTAAAAGAACTATTAAAGTTTGAAGATCTCGACGAAGGTATATCTCTTGCTGGGCTCGTATTATCTCATTATAGAATTCATAATATGAAACCCTTAAATCCAAAATTGGAATCGAAAACTATAGATCCTAACTCTACAATCGTATCCGGAGGAATAGACAAAAGGAAAGAATACTTTTCAGAAATTATCGATTCAATTAACGAATTATTCGATAGCGAAGTTTCAGAAGACGACGCTGTAAAAAGGTTGAACAGCTTTGGACTCTCACTTGAACCTGAAATCTTAAAGAACGAAGAAGTCGTTAATCAAATGAAAGCAGGAAATAGTAAAGAGCAAATCATGCTTGGAGATTACCCGAAAGCATTGACCCATGCCATAATGAATACGCTTTCAACAAATAATGATCTGTCCTCAAGATTATTATCGAATAACGACCTAATGAACAAATTTGCAAGATCGATCTTAGACGTATTTATAGAAAATCTAAAACAATCAAGAAATCTATAATCTAAATCTCCTTTCCCCTTAAAGTAAAAACAAAAAAGCCGACGGCATTATACCCTCGGCTTTTTAAATAAACTTCAACATTGAATATAACTGCGATTGGGATCTGTTTGCTGATCATCTTGTATGGATGTTCATGCGCGGCATCTTTGTTAAGGAT
>NZ_NPDL01000012.1 GCF_002811475.1 Leptospira hartskeerlii | reverse complement strand
TTCAATAGTGTTCGAGATTATTATTACCATGGCGAACTCATCACCATGATACAATCTCAGCTAATAAAAAAATTTTAATTTCTCATTCGCAGTTATATTCGTTGTAAAAGAACTTTGTTTCTTCCCTCGACTTACGATTTGAAAGGCGAATGCCGTTCTACCCGAAAATCTCGGTTGCCGACCGAAAAACGGCCAGAAGACCAAAATACAAAATCGACCCGGCCAGTCAAACTGTTTTTATAGAAATTTTACAAATCCATCTCTTCAAAATTATGGAATCTCCGGCTTTAATGCGACATAAGTCAAACGAGAATTCGAAGAGATTGTAGCACTTAGGAAGCCTTCGGGACATAGATTTAGTTTATTATGATATCTTAATATAACTTGCAAAATCGATGAATCCATTTCAACGGCTTTGAGCAAAAAACTTCATTTACAATTCGGAATAAATTTAAACAGTTTCAATTCGGATCCATTCCACTTAGGCGAACCAGCATCAACAGAGTAAACAGAACGCAAACATCGATCTATTCTCTTGTCGAAATATCCTCCCCTTTTTTGATACTCTTCGTTTTTAAGCATTTCTTCATAGTCAATCAAGTAATCGATCTTATTTGATTTCAAATAATCAAATAAGGTATTCCCTTTTACAAAAGAAAATACCCCATCATTCGCTAACCCATCAATATTAACTACAGAAGCTTTTGAAAAATAACTAATAATCCCGGCATTCCAGGCCCCAACCTTTGCGAATTTCTTTTCTTTTAAAAAAAGTCCTGCTTTGAGCATTCCAATTTGGTGAGGCCACCTGCTACTGAGAAATTTTGTCTTACCCACATAAAGATACCCGGAAAGTATCAAAACTGCCGGAATCAATAATCGTTTTCTAAACAAAAAATTACCAAGTGCGGCAAGCACGATTCCAATAGGCACAATGAGATTAGACGAATACCAAACATTTATTCCTCGAGAATTATATCGATAAAAGAAAACGTATCCGATTATCGTAAAAAAACAAGAAAAAGCCAAAATCAAAGATGGAGTATAGCTAAATCTATTTTTCGATTTAATAAACTTATATGAAGAATAAACAACTAAGGCAGGAAATGATAATAATAAGAGAATTTGAATTGATTTGTTCAATATTGAGAAGAAGGGAAGAAACATAGACCCTATCAAAAGAATTATCGGCAAAACAGAATGGCCCCCTAAGGAAGACCAGTATAACTTTACCTGAGCACTTCCTTGAGAGAAATGACCAGAAATATAGAAATTTTGTAATAGGATAATGCAGACTCCAACTACTGCTCCCACTAAAACAATCGCACTTCGTTTCAGGCTTTTAGTTTTAAACCAAGGGAAACTAATCAAATAAGCGGCAAATACTACCCCCGCCAATAACCCAAAATCAGACCGAGATAAAGATCCAAATATGCCTAACGAGCAAAGTCCGATAGCAGAGAGGATGGAGAAATCCTTGTCCTGAGTTGAAAAATAAAGTGAAGACGCTGAGAAAAATAAAACGAGCCAGGATTCCATCATCGCAGTACTTTGCATCAATGCCGTAAAAGTAAAAAATGGGGACAGGACTAACAAAATGGAACTTTTTCCGAAAAAATTCTCCGCAATGCGTGCGGTAAAATAAGCAGATACCCCCATAAAAATGGAAGCAAGTCCACCGATTATCAAAAATAAATGCCTCCAGTCTACATCACCAAAGACGGAATATATAAAGACTAAAATATATCCATATAAAAAATGAAAACCAGTAGTAACTGTAATTCCATCGAATGTCCAAATGCCTTCCGAAGCGCGGTGTCTCGCCATCTGTATATAGTAAAAAGCGTCGTCAGGAATAACTCCGATCAATTCAGCATCAGGCGAATTATAAAAAAATAGCACACGAAAAACCGCACTAATAAATACAGAAAATCCGGCGACAATCGGAGCCCATCGAAACAGAAGGATATTCACAATACAAAACCCACCGAAATAGAATTATCAAACATCATTTTTCATAACGAACCTTCATGTCAAATGGCAATCTATTGATATCCCAAAAGTGTCTTTAAACCATATTTATCCTCCGAATATATATTTTTTTGCACACTGTATCGAGCCTCCGAAGCTTGTTATGCAAAATCAAATGTAGTGTAAATTAGGTAGCCTTTTCCAATACCTATCCAACATCCATGATGAGCGTTCTGAAATTCCTTGAAAATGTCTTGTGAGTGAAAGTAAAAAGGCTATTTTGACCAAAACCCGAAATGAAACTTCGTCGCTCTCTTAATCTTTACGATTCAATTTCTCTTATGTTCAGCTCTATGGTAGGACCGGGGGTTTTCATCACTACGGGTTATATTCTTACCCAAACTGCTAATCCAAATTGGGCGCTTCTTTGTTGGATTCTGGGCGGATTCTTGGCAATCGCGGGCGCGATGAGTTATGCGAAATCTGCAAGTATCTTTCCGTATGCGGGAGGAGATTACGTTTATTTAAAGGAGGCCTACTCTCCGATTGTAGCGTTTTCTAGCGGATGGCTTTCTTTGTCGGTGAATTTTTCCGCTTCCATTTCTCTTTCTGCAATTGCATTTTCTAAATCGTTTCTTACCTTGTTCAACCCCAGTTGGGACATTTATTTCTTAGAATCCAAGTTTTTGGGGATCACATTTTCGTTGGGCGTGGCCCAGATCTTAGGGATTTCAACGATCTTATTTTTCACAATTGTGAACTTTTTTGGGATTGGTTTCGCCTCTCGTATCCAGAACTTTTTTACTACCTTCAAAATTTTGGGTTTGGTTGCGTTTGTGACCTTAGGTTTTGTTATCGGAAATTATAATATTCAAAATTTCGAATCCTTTTCTCTGATACCTTCCGATCTTCAAGGGTGGAATCTTTTGCTTGCGGGAGCTATCCCGGTCACTTTTTCCTATTTGGGCTGGAATATGATCACCTACGTCGCAGAAGAAGTAAAAGATCCGGAAAAAAATATTTACAAATCTGTGATCGTTTCCTGCACTTTGGTTACTTTTCTTTATGTTCTAATCAATTTCCTATATTTAAGCTCTGCTCCTATCCAATTTCTGGCGGGAGATGAGAAGATAGGCGTGACTGCTTCCGGATTCTTATTCGGGAACGGTGTGAATATTCTAATCACTGCGTTTATTTGTTGGGTTTTCCTCGGTGGAATTTCCGCTTATATCATAGGTGGTTCCAGAATTTATTTTGCGATGGCGAGGGACGGATTCTTTTTCCCAAGCATGGCAAAATTACATTCCAAATATCATAGTCCTTATAAATCTCTGATCTTTCAGTTTCTGTACGCTTGTCTTTTCTGCTTTGTAAAGGAGATTGAATCACTTTTATATCTGATCACCTGCTCTACCCTATTGCTTGCAACGATCACCGCATATACGCCAATTATTTTCGAAAAAAGACATTTAAAGAATGAGTTCAAGATCCCAGGTTATCCGTATTCGACCTATCTATACATACTTTCTAATATTCTAATTATTGCAACATTGCTATATAATAAAAGTGCGGAAGCTCTCTGGGGCTTTGGTTTCACTCTTTTTTCCGTTCCGCTGTATTACTATTTTAAACTTTCTAAAAAATCCCATCCGATCCCGATGGACACTATTTCTGAGCCCGAATTGGAAGCAGGCGGTTTAAGTTTACTTCCAGAAAATGAACCTGTTCCGGTAGGTAGCGGTGATCCCGCTTAAGTTTCTGCCTTGGAACTTTCCCCTAAAAACAAACTTAGGCTTCATAGATATTTGGGGATCGTTTCCTTAAGTTTTCTTTTTTCTCGTCCGTTTGTCATTCTATTCCAATTTCCTGATATTCAAAATTTTGAATATTTTTCTGCCACTATCGGAAGAGCTGGAGCCGTTTTCGGAGTTCTTGCCTTTATCACTGGAGGAGGTTTAGGTAAATATTTAGATGAGAAAAAAGCAAGAGTTGCAGAAATCCATACTATCCTAATGCTTGCAGGCTTAACGATGCAGGTTCCAGTCCTCGCAGAAGTGAAGATTCTTTTAATTCCAAACTTGATCTCTTATTTTGGCTGCGTAATCTTGATCTGTGGCTGGATCCTTGGCAGAAGAGTTTTTATAAACAGAAAAAGGATCCTTCCTTTTTGAGGCACACTCAGGAATTAGAAAGTATATTCTTCCGGAAAGAATATGCGAATTGAGAGATATCCTCTTCTTTCCAACGATTCTTATCGTAATTTATATTGATAGCCATTCTATTTTCATAGGTTGTCACCGTCGTAAAAACTGTTTGGGTCAAAGCCGGATGGACCGTAAAAGAAAGTTCTTTTACTTTTATTTCATCTGAAGCTAAAACAGGAATGATCCCTACATTACTCAATAAACTAGATTGAGGATTTCGACTCATTAACAATTGGAAAAGTTTTAGCCCATCTTCTTTTTCCAAAAATTGTTCGGAAGGAGGAAGTAGTTCGTAAAACGCTCTGCCTTCTCTTCTTCCGATACGAGCCCTTACGTCATTCATGATCGCTTTTGCTTTCATATCGAAAGGATCTCGAATATTCACAGGAGTGGTGAATAAGGAAATATAAAGTCCGAGTGCGGAATCCGGCACTGGATGACTCAGGTGAGGTCTCAGATCCGCCGGTGTAGAAAGATACAATACTCCTTCTTGTTCCCTGTCAAAAAAATCCGAAAGAGCTGTTACCTGAGCTGCACCTAAGATCCCGTGAAAGGAGATTTTTTTTTGTTTAGAAGTTTTTAATAGCGATTCAACATCTTCTTCTTCCAAATAAAAACTGATAATCTCAGGATCTTGTTCTTCTTTTTTGCGAGAGAATTGAGGGATCGTTAAAGGCTTTTCAGGTTTGGGTCCACCCTTATACAATTCTTCTGCAGGATATAATTCCATTAAGGAAGAATATTCTGAATCTTCTTCAATTTCATCAGCTTCTCCTGTACTTGCTCTAAGTACATCTAAGAGAAATCTACAACCTGATCTTCCGTCTCCAATACTATGATGAAAGATAACTCCGATCGCAAATTTAGAATTTCCGGAAGTATAAAATATAGTCCTGATTAAAGGAGAATCTCCCAATTCAAAAAGTCGAATTGTCTCCTTAGCTAATTTGGATTTCCAATCGGGAGAATAAAAATCCTTTTGGATCGGAATTTTTCTATCCGAGGTTGCAAAGTATAAATGAGAATCTTGTCCGGCTTGTTTTAAGATCTGAACCTTAGCTAACGCATGTTTGTTTTGAATAAGGTCCAGTGCTTTTCGTAAACTCTCTTCCGAGAAGGAACCCTCACCCTCTGCCATCACGCAGAAGTTCATTGAGGAGGCACGGTCATAAAGCCAGAAATTTGCCTCCGCTTGGTCTAAGGATCGAATGAATTGACCTTGGGGTCTTTCAGATTCTTTTAAATTTTGCATGCCATTTCCGACTTTAACGTACTAGGCCGGAATCGCAATACCATCCATTTCTTCTTTTTGGTAACGATTCGCCCTTGTCATACTTTCAAAGTCGTTAAAACGAATTCCATATTTTTTTAAGAACGGTTTTACTTTAGATGCGACTGCTTGTCGTAGATAAAATGGTTGTGTTACTACAAAATGATGGATCCCGTGAGTGGCTCCGAAATTGAAACAGAACAAATGTAAAGGTAATACCCACCATGAATCCAACACTTGGGTCTGCTGGTATAAACTCTTCACGTCTCCGTAATAATGCATATTAGATGAAACAATTTGTATGGCAGATTGTCTTAGCCAACAGGGGATCAAATACACCACCGCGGCGGTATTTAATAAATTATGAATATATGCTGTAACTCCAGTTTCTTGCATAGGACTTCCCAATGCCCAATTGATCAAAGAAATTGATCCCCAGATCAAGAATAAATACCAAAGAAGAAGATACATTAAACGATAAGGTCCCTTGATCGGCTTCGCTTTTATTTTTGCAAGATAACGGATCGCATCTTTTCTGATCTTCGGCCCCTGCAGGACCACTGCCATAATCGGATCTATCATCACAAGTATTCGCCTGATCCCCCATGGCATTCCATTGCTAATAAATCTTTCTTCTATATCTTCTATGTTTCCAGAAAGTTTATGGTGGAGAAGGTGGATCTCTTTTCTGAACCAAGGATTGACTGTATTCGCACGGAATAACCAAACCATCCAGAATAGAAAATTTTGCATCTTAGGATTTTCTTTAAAATAGATACTATGGATCAAGTCGTGCTCCATCTCATGAAGAAAAGATGCCAAGATCCCATTCCCGATAATACAAGCCCAGAATGGAATGACATCCATTACGTACAAACTTCCGAGTAAGATCATTCCGAAAGCGGACCCCATAGTGATCCCGAATCCGATTGCGTTTTGGTATTTTAAAAAAGAGAAACGTTTTCTAAGTTTAGAATCCGAACGACGGATCCATTTGATAATACGTTTTGTTTTTTCTTTTTCGGTAAATCGATCCGAAATGTTTTTTCGCTCAAGGACAAAGGAACTCATATCCACTCCGACATAACTGATGAATGGAATTATATCCAGGATCTCAGATCCGTCGTTCCATTCTATAAACCGAAACCGCAGAATCGGTTTCAATTGATAGGATGGGACCGTTACTTATGAATTTTTCTCTCTAAATTCGGATGGAGGAACTCCAACCTCCTTCTGAAATGCCCTATGGAAGGAAGTTTTGCTCCTAAATCCAACCTCATAGGCGATATCCAGGATAGAAGAATCCTTATTTTTGGAGAGTAGTTCGCAAGCCTCGCGGATCCTATACTCGTTTACAAATGCGGAAAAATTTTTGCCCATTTCTTGGTTGATCAATTCGGAAAGTTGGTGAGAAGAAAGTCCTAACTCATCCGCAAGATTTGCCAAACTCAAGTCTTCGTCTTTGTATAGTTTTTCGACTTCCATCGCTTTTAGCAAATTTTCCCTGAGTGTGGCGATATCCATGCCTTGGAGTAAGGAGCGGGAATATTTTTGGAAAGTGACTCTTGCTACTTCTTGCAAGTTTTGGAAATAAGCAGGGTATCTTCTGCCAATCAAATAAGAAACACAAAGACTTAATGCCATCATAGAGGCGCTGACCAATAGAAAGAGTGGATCCTTATCCATTAGAAAAAATGCACCCACTGAATGGTTTGCGATTGTGGCGAGAATAATATAAAGTAGAACTCTTGCGGTCCATTCTTCTCTCAGAACATTCGGTTTAAATAATATTCTGCTCCCTCTCAATAATCCCGCAATGTATGCAGCGAGTATAAGTAGCGGGATCATAAAAACTAGATCGAATATGCTTCTTGTTTCGGAGAATATTCGTATTCCTTCCCTAATCGTATCCGAATCCGGCATATAACTCAGAAAATACAAAATCCAGATGATGGCTGGTAGAATAGAATGTTTAGGACTTAAGCCCAATGTAAATTTTTCGAATTCCGAATTTTGAATGATCTTATGGATGCCGTAAAGGATCGGACCTATGGAACCCAAAACGGGAATATGTAGAAGTACGAGCCGAGGAAAAGAAGAAGAAAGTCCGAACACATAAAATAAACAGGTGCCTTGTAACAAACCCAAGCACACAAACAACAAAGAAAGCAAACGATTGAGAGCGGTTTTTCTTTCTAAAATATTCTGCCCTATACATAATAAGGCTCCGAGATACGTTCCGAAGATCGTAAAAGAAACTAAAATCCAGAAAATCGGAGAATCCGGAAATGGAATCGGAATATTAGGCATCAAAGGCTTTATCTATCATCTTTCTGGGTTGTCAACCTTCTGTATGGCTCAGATGGCTTTAGTTGGGAAACGAAATTAGATCTTATTAAAATGCAAAAAGTTTGACATCAAATTTAGAAAAACAAAAGACATAGGATATAATGAGTAGACTATGTGGTCTATCCACCCGTGGAGATTTTATGAAATCTTATACTTATATCCAGATCGAAAAGAAGGGTCCTGTGTTTTGTATCGCACTCAATCGTCCAGATGCCAGAAATGCAATGAATACACAAATGATCATGGAGCTAAGCGATGCTCTCACTGTTTACGAAGATGATCCAAATTCCAGATGTGCAGTTCTATATGCGAACGGCCTTCATTTCACTTTCGGTTTAGAACTGGAAGATGTTGCAAAATCGATCCTTGAGCAAGGTAGAAATTTTTTCAAAAAAGGAAATATCAATCCTTGGGATACGGGAGGAACAGATAGAGTTCGGAAAAAACCTTTGATTACGGCAGTCCATGGGTTTTGCCTAACTTTAGGGATCGAATTAATGCTTGCTTCCGACATCGCACTTGCCGCAGAAAAAACTGTGTTCGCTCAAATGGAAGTGCAAAGAGGGATCTTGCCTTTCGGCGGAGCAACCATCCGATTTGTAAGAACTTCGGGTTGGGGAAATGCAATGAAATATATCCTAACGGGAGATACTTTCGATGTTTCGGAAGCATATCGAATCGGAATCGTGCAAGAAATTTTACCTAAAAAAGAATTATTAACAAGAGCAATCGAACTTGCTGAAAGAATTTCCGCCCAGGCCCCAAAGGCGATAGATGCGGTCTTAACGAACGCAAGAAAAGCAATAGAAGTTGGAGATTTAGAAGCAATAGACGATCTAGTCCCTTTGGTGACCGATTGCTTAAAATCGGAAGACGGTCAAGAAGGGATCCGTTCCTTATTAGAGAAAAGAACCGCCGTTTTCAAAGGAAAATAGTATTTTAAATTTTTAGAATATATCGGCTTTAACTAAAATCCGTATTTAATTCGCTTTCCTAACGAACAATATTCGGATACAGGGAATTCTACTTGCCTTCGTGTATCTTTCTTCAAGTTTAGCAGGATTCGAGGGATCAAAAATGGATTTTAGCCTAAGCACAGATGAACAAGAGTTCACAGAATCGTTTCGCAATTTTTGCAAAAAGGAAATCCATCCTTTCGCGGAAGAAGCTGATAAAACGAAAGAACTTCCCAGATCTCATTATCTCAAACTGGGAGAAGCAGGCTATTTAGGTCTTTTACACGAGGAAGAATTCGGCGGACAGGGAGCAGGAGTTTTTTTGAGCACCCTGGCAATGGAAATCGTTTCGGAATATTGTGGTTCTACTTTTTTCAGCGCAGGGGCATCCGCTGGCTTATTCGGGCTTCCTATCAAACATTTCGGAACCCAGGAGCAGAAGAAAAAATATCTGCCTGATATTATTACGGGTAAGACAATCGGCTCCTTGGGTGTAACCGAGCCTGACGGAGGTTCCGACGTTTCAGGACTTTCTTCTCTCGCTAAAAAATCAGGGAAGGAACGTTATCTTCTCTCCGGTCAAAAAACATATATTACGAATGCGCCTAATGCGAACTATTGTCTGGTTCTCGCCAGGACCCAAGACGAAACCGGAAAAGAAAAAGGCCTCACTCATTTCATTGTAGATCTGAATTCGAAAGGGATCTCCAGGTCAGCCGCAATGGACAAGATGGGATTGAAAGCCTCTCCTACCGGAGCATTATTTTTCGAGGATGTGGAAGTTCCTGAAGAAAATATTTTAGGTAAATTAGGAAAAGGTTTTAGACAAACCATGCAGACTTTCAATGCAGAAAGACTTTCTTTGGCTGCTTATTCCTTGGGGGTTATGAAGGCTTGTTTAGATGAGTCTAAATCCTTTTCAGCCTCCCGCAAAAGTTTCGGCAAATCTATTTACCAACACCAAGGAGTTGCATTCATGCTCGCGGAAATTTATTCCAAGTATGAGGCGGCAAAGTGGCTTACTTACAATATTGCCTGGGAAATGGAAAAAATAGAATCGGAAGGCAAACCAAGTATGAGTCTTTCCGGAAAATGCGCCGCATGTAAATTATTCGCGACCACCGCAGCGAGAGAGGTTACAAATCTCGCGGTCCAGATCCACGGAGGAGCAGGTTATATGGACGAGTACAAAGTTTCTCGTTTATACAGAGACACTCGATTGGGAGAGATAGGCGGAGGAACAAGTGAGATCCAGAAATTGATCATCTCCGGAAGCATTATGAAAGATTCTTAATGTACTTCCGAAAATTCAGGTCCTAATTTTTCTTCCAGATATTTATGGATCTCAGGATCGTTATCCTCAATTAATTGCCAGAAGGAAAATCCTCGGATCTTATATTTATCCAATATTTTCATTTTCTTCTCAAATGCGCTTCTATTCATATAAAATGCAACTCGATCGCAACCGCCCATTCTATACCAGAGAGAAGGATCTGAATACACATGACCTTGGTGCCTGTATAAGTAAGGCCTAAGATAGGTCCAATCTGCGGCCTTGGGCTGTGTTTTAAAAATTTCTAATACGTCTGTAGGCTCCTCTTTCCTGGGAGCCATTCTTTCCCGAATCCATTTTGCTCTGGAGTAATATACTGATTTTGTTTCGGCTTGGCAATGTAATGCCCAATCATATCCGTAAGTTGGGATCGCCATATAAAGTTTTTCGTTAGGGATACGAGCAACTGCATATTCTAAAATTTTATCGATCCACCAATCAGGAGCTTGAGGTCCTGGTCCGGGAAAACCTTGCTTGCGCGGATGAAGTTCGTAAGCCATAATTTTGACTTTGTCTGCAACTTTTCCCAAAAACTCATAATCATGAGTTAACTGTCCTCTGTACGCTTCGTAAAAATCCACTTGGATGGGAGACTTCAAACCTTTACAAGGATAGACTGAAGGTTTTTCTGCGACAGTCTTAGGGTGAATGGCTACCGATAGGATTTTCCCTTTCTTATGGAGTTCGTCTCTTAGAAGTATTAAAAATTCTTGAAATACCTCCTTCTTTTCGCAAGTCATTCCTTCGTAATCTATGTCTATTCCATCGTATCCGTATGTATCTATTTCTTTGAGTATATTTTGGATATGAAGATCTCTAACCTTGGTATTTCCATTCAAACCGATCACGTCAGAAACTTTTTCGAAATCATTTTCCCAGCGAAAAATTGTCGGAATGATCAATGTTCGTGGAGACATTAGCCTTAGCCAACGGATCCTTTCGTCTATCTCATCCTTCTTCCAAACGGAAAGTATTCGGCCAGTGTTACTACGTCCACCTTCCAAATTATAAAGAAATGGATGGATCTCATCGTAAAGATGAACATACTTCATCATTGCATAGAAATCTTGGGACCAAGTAGATGCATAAAGTCTTTCGACCGGAGGAGGCGTTTGGGCACTTGGATCATTCTTCCTATCGTTTCCGGAGAAAAAACATGTAGGAAGGATCATAGAAATTAAGGAGAGAAGTAATGGATATATGATTTTATTAGAGAGCATTTCGGAAGGATTCTAACGACAAGATCTCGAATCCTCCGAAATGAGATAGAAGAATTCTTTCCGAAAGGAAAGTAATTTGATTCGCCTTTTTCTCCTCTATTCGTATTAATTTAGGACTTTTTCTGTCCCCATCTTTTATTCAGATGTTCCTTACATTCCGGGGATAGTTTCTCCGAGTTTTCCATCAAACAGTCTCTGATCCTTCCCTGCCCTTTCGGAATATCGCTGCAGTATTTTTGTCTATCTTCAAAACAAGGACTTCCTGGCCCACCCATTCTAGACTTGCCTGAACCCCCTCCCTGTGCGTAAACCGAAACGCCAAACAGTATTATAAAAAACGGAAGAATTGACCAATTCATAAATCTACCTACCACTGTATCGAAGAAAGAACCTCAAATACTGTTTTGTCAATGATTCGAATCTGCTCGAAAATATTAATAATCGTTGATATTTCTCAGATACCATATTCTTAAAATGTAAAGACGAAACGAATCGGTAAAGGCCGATTCATTATAGACTTACGATTTCCAAGGAGATAATATGAAAACCGTAAAAGGAAAGAGAATATTAATCACCGGCGCCGCGATGGGAATGGGGAAAATTTACGCTGAACTTTCCGTTCAAGAAAAGGCGTCCGCATTAGTTCTCTGGGACGTAAATTCCGAAGCCTTGCGTCTTACCGAAAAGGAATTAAAATCGGATACTACGAAAATTTTTACGGAAGTTGTGGATGTTTCTGATCGTGAAAAGATCAAAAAGGCCGCAGTCAAGATCGAGTCCCAACTAGGCGGCATCGATATAATCATAAATAACGCAGGCATCGTGAGAGGAAAGTATTTCTGGGAACACGACCCTAAATCCGATATAGAAGAAACAATGGCGGTTAACGTGTTAGGTCCAATGTATTTAACTCGATTCCTACTTCCTAAAATGATATCCGACAGATCCGGAGAATTTAGGATCGTAAATATTTCCTCTGCTGCGGGTTTGATCTCGAATCCCAAAATGAGCGTATATTGCGCCTCAAAGTGGGCAGAGACTGGCTGGAGCGACTCCCTACGATTGGAATTACTCCAATCCGGTTTCGGACATATAAAAGTAACGACAGTAAATCCTGCCTATATTTCCACAGGAATGTTTGAGGGCGTCAAAGGAATGTTGTTCACTCCGATACTTTCTCCTGAATACGTAACTTCGAAAGTTTGGAATGCTATGAAAGAAGGAAAACCTAGGCTGCTTCTACCTTGGACAATTTACCTTTCCAACGCACTCAGAGGAATACTTCCGATTTCGATCTTTGATTGGATTGCGGATAAAATTTTCGGGGTCTATGGAACAATGGAAAATTTCAAAGGAAGAAGCTGATCGTTACGAATGGATCAGTCTTAAATAGACATTCCGTTTTTTTTGAGTATATCCAAGGCGGTTTGTCTTAAGATCGGATGAACCACAAAATCCTCGGGATCCGGAGCCTTTCTTTCCGGTTCGGGATTTTTAAACTTATCCGGTCCGATCCATTGGGAAAGCGCCCATAACATTCTTTGGAAAATTTCGTCTATCCTTCTCTGATAACCCGCTTTTTTATAATAACCGTAAGCGAGGATCGGAAGTTTTTTCTCGAACATGAAATGGTCTCCTAAACGAATGAGCCCGTCCTTGTATTCCGTTTTCAGAAAACATTCCCTGGCCTTCCGGATATCACCTTCGTTGAAGGCCTGATTTCCCTGCCGGATCAGTTCCATTCTTTCTTTAGGATCCATACTTTTACTATCGTCAGGTTTTACGATTTCGCAAGGCTTTTTACCTTCTTCTTCCCTCTCTAAAACGGAAACGAAACAAAAAATCTTGTATAGTAGCCTTAGTTCCCCATCATTTGTCTTTGTATGAGTACTTTAAAAGCGGGGTCCAAGGCCCCCAGTTTTACGACCCTGAACCAAGACGGGGAAAAGATCTCTCTCAAGGATCTGGCCGGAAAAAAAGGTTTAGTATTATATTTTTATCCTAAGGACCAAACCCCAGGTTGCACTACTGAGGCCTGCGATTTTAGGGATAATTTCGCAAGGTTGAAAAAAGAAGGCTACAACGTAGTCGGTGTCTCTAAGGATTCGGTTAAATCCCACCAAAAATTTATCGAAAAGCAAGAACTCAATTTTACTCTTCTCTCTGACGAGGACGGAAGTATCTGCGAGGCATACGGAGTCTGGCAGTTGAAAAAGTTTATGGGAAGAGAATTTATGGGAATTCTCAGAACCACCTTCCTGATCGGAACAGATCTAAAAATTTTGAAAGTTTATCCGAAAGTCAGCGTGAAGGGTCACGTGGATGAGATACTCGGAGATATCAAGGCGTTGGACAAAAAATGAAGATAGAAAGATCGAAAATCAATTTTAGCATCGGGAAGAACACTTCTAAAAATATTTATAAAGTAATTCCTGTTGTAAAAGATAATCTGCCAAAAGAATTAGAGACCAAATTTTCAGACCAGATACGTTCCGGAATATTTTCTGGAGAATCCGGACAAAGTTTTATAGATGAGTCTGAAAGAATTATCTACCTCGGCCTGGGGAACTCCAACAAGGTTAGCATTCGTTCCGTAGCTCAGATCTTTTTAAGCGTAGGAGAAAAACTACGTAAATGGGACTCTGTGGGATTAGAGATCAAACTCACTAGATTTTTGACCAAAACACTTTCTACTTCTTCCTTAGTATACCAGATAGCGAACTCTATCGATTTAGGTGCATTCCCTATCAATGTTTTGGCAAAAGATTTTAAGGAGAAAAAAGGCAAATTCGGGAACGTAAGTTTTATATTAGAAGATTCTAATGCAGAAAAATCCGCGAAAGCCGGTCTGGATAAATCCAGATCGGTAAGCAAATACGTAAACGGAGCCAGATATATCGCCCACCTTCCTGCAAATCATTTCACTCCGGAAGAATTTGTCTCTCGTTCCAAAGAGATCGCAAAGGAAGCAGGACTAAAGATCACAGTGATGGACGAACCCCAACTTAAAAAAGAAAAGATGGGTGGAATACTCGCAGTTTCCCAAGGTTCAGACAAAAAACCTAAGATGATCGTTTTGGAATATAATCCTCCTAAAGCAAAATCCAAAAAGAAATTAGCTCTGATAGGAAAAGGCCTCACATTCGATTCAGGCGGGATCAGTATCAAGCCAGCACAAGACATGCATGAAATGAAATATGATATGTGCGGTGCCGCAGCGGTGATCCATGCGATCGGTGCGATTGCAGAATTAGGCATTTCTGTTCCGGTAATCGCAGCGATCGGAGTTGCGGAGAATATGCCGGATGCTGCCGCTTTGAAGCCGGGAGACGTTTACACTGCTCATAATGGGCTTACTGTAGAAGTCCAAAACACTGATGCAGAAGGCCGCCTCGTTTTAGGCGATGTTCTTTCTTACATCGGAAAAAAATACAAACCGGACTATATGGTGGATCTCGCAACCTTGACGGGAGCAATCATCATTTCTTTGGGCCATGAGGCTGCAGGAGTTATGAGTAATTCTGATAAACTTCGTGGGCTCTTGGACGAAGCTTCCGCTTCTTCAGATGAAAGGACCTGGAATCTGCCTTTATGGGAAGAATACGGCGAAGATTTAAAGAGTGATATAGCAGATTTACGTAATATTGCAGGACGCCCAGGTGGAAGCCTTTCTGCGGCAAAATATTTGGAACGTTTTGTGGACTCAGGAATTGACTGGGCTCATATTGATATCGCAGGAACTGCTTGGAGAAAGAAGGCATCCGGAACCCAAATCGGGAACGGGCCGAGCGGATACGGTGTGAGACTACTTGTAGACTTGGCCGAAAAATTAGAAAAAAACCGGGGAGTTTAATCCCCGGCAGTCTTCGATCCGCACCATAGGAAGACCGATCGGTTTTCACCGTTCTGGGGTTACCGGTCTTCCTCTTCCATATTTATATTTCCGAATACCGCAAACGATGGTACGGTGTATTGTTTTAAGTAAGTAAAGTCCGATTGTTTCGTATAAAGATTCGAGTCGTCTATGGAACCTGGCGGCAAAGAAGTATCGTACAACGCCTGTGCGGCATGCATTTCAGTTCTACTAGGCTCGAATACGCTTCCAGTCAACATAGGGAACATCAGATCTTTAGGGTCTTGAGAATGTTGTAATCCGAGACAATGCCCTACTTCATGGGAAACAGTTGCGATGATGTATTCTTTTACATCAATGGTACTTCCTTCCATCCTCATCGCATCTGCAGTTGCTTTGATCCTATCCTTAAAAATAAAAATGACGCTGTTTTCAATGTTAGTAGTTGCGCTGATGGAACAAGCAGCAAGATAAAAAGGATTGGAAGAAAACAGTTGGCAGTCTTTTACATTCTTCTGAGAGATACCTTCCACATGACATTTACCTGATTCAGTAAAAGCGATCGTGTTTCTCATTCTATCCACTCTGGTTTTAGCCGGATAGACATCTATGCCAAGGCCCCATTTCTGGGCCGCGGATTTTGTAAGTTGTAGTCCGCCTTTCATTTCTTCTCCGTATGCAATCCAGAGAAGTTGTTTTTCTTCCCAAGTGAGATCGCTAGATGGATTTCCCATTTGGGTACATTGTGAAAATGTAATAAGGCATAGTACGGATAGAGCTAAAGATACCCTCATTATTTTTCCCCAGAAAATATCCGATTTCAGAGTTTTTGTTTTTAGAAAACGGATCCGACGAATACGGATTTAGCTTTTTGTAATGTATCTTTAAATTATCTCTATCGCGGGATCGATCATCGCGAGGAAGTCTTTTCTTTTTTATTCAGACTTGTTTGTTCAACAAATCCCCGGTTCTAACATTATGACGAAGCAGTTACAGAAATTTGCATCAAAATTTTTATTTTTAGAAAATTATATTAAATAAATCGAATGTTATATTTATCTCACTACGAGAATCGTTTTGAGAAACGAACGCAAATACATATACTCATTTTAGGTTAGTAAATTTATTTCCAAACTTATTCTAAGCGTTCGGATCTATATTTTGAAATTTTTTATACCGAAAGATTTACTCCTCTCTTGGAAATTTCTTTCCAAAAATGAAAAATGTTTCCTTTGCTTCTTTAACTTCCGACTTTCGATTTCTTCAGGGCCAGACCGGTCTCTGAAAATCAGACTTTTTTCTCAAAACTTAGAAAACCGGGCGTTTTTTTGCTTTGCCTGTAGTGCGCCGCAAAAAGACTGGTCACAGATGGTGCAATGCACCATAAGAGGAGGCAAGGAGAATGCTCCAGCCTAAAATCCGAAAAAGATACATATTTATCGCCTCGTTACCCCTGCTCTACCAATCACTGGTAGCCCCAATCGCGGGCTCCCTGATCGGAAAAAGCGCGCCAGGTAGGAACTCCTTACCTGAATCCACCCAAATCAAAGAATACATTCGCTCCGAGAGACCAAGCCTAACCGAACCGGAGCTAGAACTTCTCTCCTTAACTGTAGAAAAGGAATCAGAAAGGATCAATAATAGCGCCTGCGGAGTTTATTGCCAAAAAGGAGAGAAGGCTGGACTCCTTCTTGGGATTATCAAAACAGAGTCCGAATTCTACCGAAAAGCCAGATCCAAGAAGAATGCACTCGGACTCATGCAGATCATGCCAGGAACAGGGTCCTGGATCGCATCTTGGGAAGGAAAACAAATCAAGAAGCAAGACTTACTCGAACCGGAGACAAATATCCACCTAGGAGTATCTTATCTGAACCATCTTTTAGAAACCCATGAGGGAAATATCCGAACAGCACTTCTCGCTTATAACGCGGGACCTGGAGCGGTTAAAAAATGGGGAGGAGTTCCTGCCTACGCCGAGAGCGTGTTTTCAGGCCAGGAAGAATATTTAGGAAGCAGGGAATCATTCTAACGTTTTTGCATCCATAGAACGCAGGACCTAAGCATCTCGCTCATACGCTTCCGATCCGTATGAGCGGGGTGCCCGTGGCCTGGAAGAAGCCATTCAAAATCATAATTTTCCAAGTCCTGCATGGACTTGGTTTGTTCTTCCCAAGAATACCAACAAGCGCCTCTAAATGCGATCAGCCTTTCTCGTTTAGGATCAAATGCAAGATGGTCCCCCGAAAATAGAAATTTACGTTTATATAATAGAGTAGAATGTCCCCTTGTATGACCGGCCCCTGGTATCACTAAAAGATCTTCGCCAAGTGAGAATGGCTCCCTTCCTTTGACTACGATCTCAGCATTTGGAACGGCGGATAGATCTCCTTCGTGGATGATCCTTTGGGTCCCGAAATCATTATGGAATTTTTCATGGTCCGCAATATCATCCCTATGAGTTAGAAAATGATATTTGATCCCACCCAAGTTTTTTATTTTTTCGGAAAGTGACGGAATATATCGAGGAGAATCCACAAGTATGTTACCTTCTTCCCGAACAATGAAATAGGAGAAGGCACCGAATGAATCCTTTGAATGGAAACCACAATGATAGACCTCGTCCTGGATCTGTCTCGGGAAAGAGGCTTTCGCATCAGTAAGATCGATTCGATCTTCCGTTCCGATGGAAGCAGTAGGACAAGCAACTAATGCTTGTAAGGCTTTGAATTTTTCGGATTCCGACTCGGGTTGTTTTTTGACGAAGGAACCCGTTTGATCTTCTCCAAAAACATCGCCAGCCAAGATCCTACAAGTTTCGCAATCTATACAACTGGAATCCACATAGATCTGTCCGGGAGAATTTTGGGCCTTTCTTTTTGCCAAAGTTGCCATACGGATTAGACTGTTTCGTTATTTCACCCAGTCGCTTCTGTTAAAATACTTGTCCTCTAAACTTTTTAATTCGCCTGTACGTTTGAGTTCCGACAGAAAAAATTCGAAATTACGGGAGAAGTAAATGTCTCCTTTAGGAAGCAAAGCACTCACATGATTTTCCTGAACCGGTTCGATAAGCGCTCTAAAATTGGACAAAATACTTCTTTGTTTGAGCAGAAGACCCTTGATATAAAGAGAATCTCCCACAAAACAATTTGCCTGTCCTTCTTTCACTGAATTCCAAGCGCTTTCCATGGAACCGTAGGTGAATACCCTTGAATTCGGAAAAATACTCAATAGATATTCATGACTGGCAGAAAATGCTCTGACTGAAAAACTAAGCCCGCTCACATTTTCCAAGTCCTTTACACTTCTAAAATATACTGTAGAGATAATATTTCCTTCCGGAGGAGGAGGAAGTGCATTCTTATTTACCAATGCACCCGGTGTGGAAACCAAATAAGGAGAACTGAAACTTCCTTTTTTAGATCTTTCTAATGTAGAACTTAAGCCGGAAAATGCGATATCCGCTTCTCCACTTTTGATCGCTTCCGCATAATCCTCGAATTCCGGACGGTTTGTGAATGTGTATTTTACTCCCAAAAACTCGGCGTATTTTTTTCCAAGCTCCGCATCGAATCCGGGAAAACCGTCTTTAGGATCCGAGATATAGAATGGGTCGAAGTTACGATTTCCAGTGACTCTCAATTCTCCCCTTTTTTGGATTTCTTCCAAACGAGAGCCTGAGATGTTTTGAGAGAATATCGGATAAAGGATCAAAAACGAAAATAGAAGTCCGAACTTTCGAAACACCATTCTTTTATATTTTCTTAGCCCTTATGGATCAAGGGAAAAACAAAGACCTATCTACCCTGAGTCGATCGGATGTGTGAATTTTTTGTGAATATCAGGGAACGTTTTCCCCTCTCCGGGTTTACTTATATAGAAAGAGGATCCGAGAACCCGCTTGTATACTTTCACTTCACAAAGCTATTATTACCCTACATATTTTGTATTCTTCACATTTTGCTTTTTATCCTGTACGAACACTGCCTCCGATAAAGTAGGTTTAACGGTTTATGGAGACGGAGTGGCTTTTAATATTTCCGGAGAGATAGACCAGGATAAGACCGCAAGTTGCGGAACTGCAACCGTTTATAGTTCGTCGAGCACGAGCACTACTACAACTACGACCACGTCTTCTACGAATAGTTTATATACCGTTATCAGCAGATTATATTTTAAAACGGGCGAATATCTATACCTTAAGTTTTTATACGATAGTACCCAAAACCAAGGCTCCATCGATTCAACCCAAGGATTTTCCTATTCCGGAGGGATCGGAACTTATGCAGTCGTTTCGAATTATGGAAAAATTTATTGGGGAGGAAGCGGAGTCCCGATCGACACTAGCGTAACTAGTTCACAAGCACTGTCTTATTTAACGGTAAGCGTGGATTTGGTGGGAACCGCACTTACAAGTGGAACTGCAGCACTTTCCCTTACTCAATGCTATACTACGGACCTAATCAATTGTACTTCCGCGACTTCTACAAGTATGTGTTATACCGAAGACGGAGAGACCTGTTATAATACCTCGAGCGTGGAAGGACCTTCCGTTAGCATTAAGGGAGAGGTGAACTGTACAAGCAGTACGGTTTCTTCCGGAAGTTCTTCTAGCACTAGTACACAATAAAAATAATTCGTCAGAAATAGTAGGTGATCGTTTTGGATTTTAATAAACTTAAATTATTCGTTCTCATTCTCCTGATTTTAGGATCAGGGAATTTCTTGTTCGCAGAACCCCCTCCTCCACCGCCAGAACCGTTCGACTTCTTCATACCTGGGGGAGGCCCGGGCCCAAGAGATAGAGAAGATAGAAATTTCGAAAAATTCTCCAAAGAACTTTCCCTCACTCCCGAGCAGATCGAAAAAGCAAAATTGGCAACCGACAAAAGACTGAATCTAAGCCGCAGCATGGGTGAGAAATTACCCGCACTCCATGAATCCTTACGCAAACTATTAGAATCTCCTAAAGTAGATTTAGTCGCCGTAAAATCTAAATTAAAAGAGATCAGCGATATACAACTCGAATTAAGATTTTTGCATATAAAAGGAAGATTGGAATTCGAGTCCATTCTGACTCCGGAGCAGAAACAAAAACTAAATCAACTCCATAAGGAAAGATTAAATAGGATCAAAGAGAGAAGGGACTTTCCGCCCCATCACCATGGTCCGCCTCCCGGACCTCCTCCTGGAGATAGAGACTGTCGATAGATATAATGACTGAACCAGAATTAATCCGGATCATAGAATCCAGTAAGGGAACAGTTCTCAAGTCCATCCGTAGGCATATTCTGCCTGGGATGGCTTCTTTAGTTGAGGACCTGGTCCAAGATACGTATTTAAGATATTATCTTAAATTTAAGAACAGACCTTCTCTCGATCCACAAGATGCAAATCGCTGGTTATATGTAGCTGCGAGAAACGAATGTAGAAGAGCTATCCGAAAATGGAATAGAGAAGGAAAAGCCTATTACAAACTACAAGCTGAGATAAAAGTTACTGAAAAGAAAGAAGCGGATATTGCGGCAATCGAACCTGATCCGGATCGGCGTAAATGGATGGAGTCGCAAATTAATCTCTTGCCTTCTCCATATAAAGAAACTATGATACTTAGGTTAGGTGGCGAGAAGATGGAATCGATCGCTAAAAAACTGGATATCTCCGAAGGAACCGTTAAATCCAGGATCTCCAGAGCAAAAGAATGGTTATCCAGATTCGCATCGAATCAGAAAGGAAGAGAAGAAAAATGAAAGAACCTTATATCGATTCCGATCTAGACCGAAAAATTGGATCCCTACTCAACGATCCGGACCTTGCCAAAAGGATCGCAGGCAAAGTTATCGCTAAGGCGGAAATCCAAGAAGCATCGAACAAAAAGTTCGTATGGCATGCGTTAGCTGCAATTCTACTTTTAGGACTGGCCGGACTCGCTACTTTTTATATTCGCAACTTAAAAGAATCCGAAGATCCTTATTCCAATTCACAGAACTCAGCAGAATATCTTGCTTCTCCGATCGAGACAGAATATATCTGGGAAGATACAGATCTGATCATAGAGACTTCTTTTTCAGAAAGATAGAAGGCCCAAAAAAGCGGACCTTCTGTCGTTACGCCGTAAATTAAGAAAAATGTCCCGAAAATGAATTCAATCAGTCTGCAACTGCGGAATATTTTTATAATATTCTAATGATTCTGGATTGATCAGAGCATCCTGATTTGTGACAGGCTCTCCTTGTACTGTCTTTTTTACCGCGATCTCCACCTTCTTCATATTCCGAGTATAAGGAATATCTGCAACTTGGATGATCTTAGATGGAACGTGACGAGGGGAAACCTTGTCCTTGATCTCTTTTTTGATCTTAGATTCGAATGCGGAATCCAAGACTGCACCTGGTGCCATCTTTAAGAATAGGATCACTCTCACATCGTCCTTCCATTCTTGGCCAATCACTACTGAGTCTGCAATTTCGGAAATGGTTTCGAGCAAGCTATATAAGTCCGCAGTACCGATACGAACTCCTCCTGGATTTAAAGTAGCATCGGATCTTCCATAAACCACCATTCCTCCGTTAGGAAGAATTTCCGCAAAATCACCGTGTCTCCAGATATCGGAATATGTATCGAAATATGCGCCTGAGTATTTTTTTCCATCTGGATCATTCCAGAATTCTAATGGCATTGAAGGAAACGGTTTTGTGCAAACCAACTCGCCTTTCTGTCCTTCCACGGGCTTTCCTGAATCGTCAAAAATTTGGACTGCCATTCCAAGGCCTAAAGATTGTAATTCTCCGGAATGAACAGGTAAATTAGGATTTCCTAATGCAAAACATCCATTCAGATCAGTTCCACCCGAAATAGAAGAAAGCCTTAAATCCTTCTTCCAAGATTCGTATACATAATTAAATCCGTATCCAGGTAACGGAGACCCTGTGGACAATACTGACCTTACGGAAGATAAATCGACGCTTGGTTTGTATTTTTCCTTTTCCAAGCTGAGAATGTATTTAGCTCCTACTCCGAATACCTTTACCTTACGATCTGAAACATATCTAAATAAAACTCCAGGATCAGGATGGAATGGATTTCCATCGAACAGGTGTATCGTAGCCCCGATTGAAAGAGAACTCACAAGCCAATTCCACATCATCCATCCGCAGGTGGTATAATAGAAGATCCCATCTCCTTCTTTCAGATCCGTATGTAATGCAAGTTCTTTCCAGTGATTTAAGAAAACTCCTGAACCTTGGACCATGCATTTAGGAAGCCCAGTTGTTCCGGAAGAATACATAATATAAACAGGATGATCGAAAGATGTTTGGTAGAATTCAGGGTCTTGTCCCAGAAACGATCCATAAGATTCTTCTAGTGGAAGAGCTTTTTCAGGAAAACCATCCGTGACATTCTTCCGTTCGTTTGACCCTAAACTAGGATATTCAGAAACTAAGATCTTTTTCAGGTCAGGAAGTTGGGAAGAAATCTCTTGGATGGTATTTGCAAGTGGAAGCGACTTCCCCTTGAATTCGTACAGGTCCGTCGTAATCAAAATTTTAGGTTTAATCTGACCGAATCGATCCAACACTCCTTTAACTCCGAAGTCAGGAGAACAAGATGTCCAGACTGCTCCTATGCTAGTAGCGGCCAACATCGCAAGAACCGTATCCGGAACGTTCGGCATTAATCCCGCAACCCTGTCTCCAGGCACCACACCTTCCGATCTAAAATAGGCAGCAAGTGCTCCGACTTTTTTATAAAGTTCAGAATAAGTCAGACTCTTCTCCGCCCCACTTTCTCCCCTATAAAAGATCGCGATTGTATCATCTTTTTTTCGGAGTAAGTTCTGAGCGAAGTTTAGTTTTGCTCCCGGAAAAAATTGGGCTTCTCTAAAAGTTTTTCCTGGCCGAATGACTTCTTCGTACGCTTTAGAATGGATGACTGGAGCAAATTCCCAAATGAGTCCCCAAAATTTTTCAGGGAATTCCACTGACCAAGAATGTAGCTCTTTATAGTTCTGGAATTTTTTACCGACCTTTTGTTCGGCATAATTTTGGAATTCAGTGAGTCTTGAGTTTTGAATGAGTTCGGGACTGGGAGTCCAAAGGGTTTGATTCATGTCAGGCCTGTTATCTTCGTTTTTTTCAATCGAAGGTCAACAGTAAATTAGTTGTGAAGCGAAAGCCATTCCGTAAGATTTGTGAGTCGAGAAGAAGTCCGGAGTTTTCCAGTTGTCAGATCTAAATCATCTCAACCTGCCTACGATCCTATTTTTATGCGTAAGTTTGGTATACGCATTCCACGGTTTTCTGCACCAGTTAGTAGTGGGGGGCGCCATCTCGGTCTTCCAACATCCTGACGAAAGACAATCCAGAATGATCCTAATGGTCTGGATTGCCACAGGCGGATTCATGAGTTTTCTGGGGTTATTGCCTACGGTCCTTCTTCTTTTGTATGGAGCAGATTCGGAACCGGTGAAGGCAGTTCTTTGGACCAACACATTAGCACTTTGTTTTTTAGCGGTCCATTTTGTTCTTTGCGGAGTGATGAAACTTCCCAGGCCTTTGCGGGTCGGCTTTTATTTTACGATCTCTTATGCGGTAGCAAATCTAGTTTTTCTTTTTACTTACGGAAAAATCTGATTAAGCCGGCTCATAGTATGCTAAGTTCTCTGGGCCTTCGTGGATCACGATCCGATCTACTTTTCCTTTCGCCTCGGCCACACTATCCTTTAAGCCATGGTAAAACCAACGAGCCATGTTTTCAGAAGTTGGATTTGTCTTCTTAAAATCAGCATGATCGTTAATCAGAATATGGTCTAACTCGGCTACTAACTCTTTCAGCTTACGTTTAGAGGTTAAAAAGTCGAAACTGATCCCGTCTTCTCCAATGTTCTTTTGGCCGGAGAGATAAACTTCTACCTTAAAGGAATGGCCATGGATCGGCTCATCCGAGCCATCAGGGAAGTATTTATAGAGATAATGAGAAGATTCGAACCGTTCCTCGATACGAATATAGAATTTGCCGGTTTCTTGAAAAAACATGGAATTGACTTTGGCCTAGGGAGTCTATATACTGGAACTTAAACCAGTACTTAGGAGATTTTCCCCATGTCGGAAGCGGTCAAGCCAAGATTTTTTAAAGAAATGACGGTAGGCGAAGCGATCGGTCTTCATCCTGAAGCAGGATTGGTATTCTCCAGCTATCATTTGGGCGGATGCTCTCATTGTTCCATCAACGAACTCGAAACTATTGAGCAAGTTTGTATGGGCTACGGTGTGGAAGTGGATGTTCTTCTGGATAGTTTGAACAATCTACTCGAGGACGGAGAGTAATCTCTCCGCCTTCGTTCCGATTTTATAATAGAAAATATTTTCGAATTTTCCCGAGTTCTTCTCCCTTCTCGCATCCAAACCATTTCAGTAATTTTAGTAATGCCTTCTCTCCTTTTGGATTAAGCAGAAGTTTGTTGAGAGCACTTCTGATCCCGAAAAACTTCCTAAGATCCGGGATTTTAGGAGTCGGAAGATTCAAACCGATATAAGACATCCCTACTTTAGTATCTCCCAATTCTCCTGGCTTTCTCATCCTTTCCAAATCCTGACTTACATTATATAATGTTTTTCTAAACTTAGAGATCTGGGAAGGGCCCTCGTTCTCCAAGGCCGCCTGGTATTCTCCGATCCATTCTCGGATCTTTTTGTATTTCGCCCTGGTTTCAATCGTTGCGGGTATGATCTCAGAAAGGGAAGAAGAAGATTCTATTACCTCAGTCACCAAAGGAGGAAGAATGAGCTGAAAATTATTCATTCTTCCAACAGGAGTAAGACTTGTGAATACTTTCACTCTTTCTTCGTCTATCCATTCTTTAATTTCCGAATTGATATCCGCGCTTGGCTTGAATAAAGGTACTTGCTCCAAAAGAGAAGCTCGGATCGGATGAGCCACGTAATGTGCTCCTAAAAATGCGCTTCTTCCTAAATTGCCTGCGGCTCCCCAAACCACCTGACTGAAATACTCGTGAGGAGATTGTTTATTCTCCCGATAACCTTTTAGATTTTCTTCCTGATGTTTTTTCATCAGATCCGTGGCACATAATAGTTTTAAGGCTTCGTTTCTAGAGTCTTTTACTTCCGGTTCGTCAGTGGGAATGTCCACCGAAACTAAAAGACTTCCGTCCAATGAATCCAGACTTTCGAAGGAATTCCAACCAGCGGAGAACTTTTGGTCATAGAATATTTTTTCTCTCAGTATGAGTTCGTTGATCAGATGAAATAGACTTTCTATCTGAACACATGCGGTGCAGATCTCCATCCAATCATAGGAATTTGTCTCTTTATTTATTTTTAATTCTTTGGAACTCGAAAAATCAGGTCCCTTTGCATATAGATCGAAAAGGCTTTCGAATGTCCAATTGTCCCAGAAAGAAGTATTGTACTGCATCGTAAAGGTCTCGGATTTTCTCACTGAGGCGGAAAATTGCAACCTAAATTACAATAATTTTATGTTAGGTGGATTTTATAGGCGTTTCACGCAAAGCCGCAAAGAAAAGAAGGTCTCTTGGAAAATTTAAGAAACCCAAAACATATCTTTTACGACTCAAGGAAATTTATTATTATTCTTCTGATTTTCCTAAAATAGCATCGAAGATCTTTTCGGCTGAAATTTCGGCAAGCTGCTCTACCGTCTTCGCGTATTCAATCTTCAAGGTTTGGACCCTAGGTGCATTTACGATGTCTAATTTATACAAAGGATCCTGTCCTTTGTTCAGGATGATACTAGCCTTTTCTACCGTTGTATATTCTCTATCCATTCTCGGTGTTACGGAAATGAATAGAGAATCCTTTGTCTTAGGTAGCCCAAATTCAACATCCAACTTATACTTTCCCTTTAATTCATAAAAGAGAGCATCTCTAAATTGTAGATATACCTCGGGAGTTGCTCTATCCGTTTTCTTTTCTATTTTGCCTGACTTTGTTTTTGTTTCTTCCTTAATAATCCCATATTCATAGGTAAGATCTAAATAAACTTTTTTAGACTTAAATTCCGAAACGTCTGAATATCTTTTCCCCTTTACCTGAAAACCCTCTCCGACAGAGATCGAAGGAAGACATCCTAATAGATTTATAAAAACTATCAATATAGCAATTTTCGAATATTTCATAATTCCTCTTTAAAATTTTTAGAACAGTTACTTAAGCAGCGATATTCCCTCTTCTAAAGTCTCCGTAAATATCACTTTGCCGTTTTTGTTACTTTCGTAAATTAAATCTTTAAAACTTTTTGAAGTAATATTAGAATAATCGCCAATGATGATAAAACGTTTTTGGTAATTGGTGATTTTTTGAAAGATCTCTCCAGCAAATCCGGTTGTCAGATCGAAAAATCTTTCGGGAAGATTTGAAGAATAAATCGCGATCGTATCACTATTTGCAGAATATATCAAATTGAAGAAGGAATCATTATCCCGAATGATATAGTCGTTTTCCGACAGAAATGAGATCGGACCTTTTTCCGTATCTACTTCCTTTAATATCATAGAATCCGATATTCACTCCCCTTTTTGGGGAATATAATAGTAACGAATACCCGCTTTGCGGAAATAATAACGGATCTCGGAGGACTGTTTGTCGGTCGGTTGTAATCTTCTTTTAAAAGTATCTTCAGGAATACGGAATGTGTCACCTAATGCGTCGCATCTAAAAAATCTGTTCCCTTCCGGATAACGGATCATGAGTAAGGTCCCGGGTTCAGTTTCCCAGGCTCTACCTTCTCCTTCCCAAGAAAAATAAATGGATCTACTCGGGAAGATAGGATATTTTTTTCCTTCGTAGAGGACTTTGTCCTTGTTTCTATGTACGTTTTTGAATATCTTTTTTGGTCCGGATTTTACTATAAAATGAACAGTTCCACATCTGAATGTGAGAAGTAGAGGTATACCACCCAAAGAGCCAGGCTCTAACCCGGAACCTGATACGTTAGCTGTAACTCGATTTGTGTTTTCGGAGATCCTTCCCAAAGTGGAACGCATAGATTCATCTAAAAATTCTACAGTATCGTCTTTACGTATTTTTTCTAATTGTCTGTAGATACGATCGAACTCTTGTTTTTCATAAGCTTTGTTCCTAACAAAACCATCTAACTGTCTTTTTAGATTGGAAAGTCTCGCTTTGAAATAAGGGGTATCGTTACGGGAAGCGACATCGAACATTTCTTCCCAGACTGTTTCTAATTCTCTTACTTCCGAATCTTGGTCGTAGGTATTCTTCTCCACCTCTTCCAAGATATAACGGAATTTTCTTTTCAGATCGAATAGAAATCTGGAGTCTTTTACTCTTTCCATGCCGGCTTTGTTATAATATCGGCAGTCTTTTTTGCAAAGTCAGCCATTTTACCGGTCCGAATTTCAGTTTGCGTGTTTTCTCATCTTGATCGAGAGAATAATCCCGACTGCAGCCATGGACATAAGTAAGTGAGAACCACCGTAACTCATAAATGAAAGTGGGATCCCTGTTACAGGCAATAGTCCGAGTACGATCCCAATATTGATCGCCATGTGATAAAATAACATCGCTACGATCCCAGACGCGAGGAGCGAGCCGAATCTGTCCTTACTTTCGTAACTGATCTGCAGTCCTCTAAGTGGAATAGAGAATAAGAAGAAGAGCAAAAACACCGAACCTATAAATCCGGTTTGTTCTGCCCAAGAAGCGAATATAAAGTCTGTGCTGGATTCAGGAACGTGAGGGATTTTTCCTTCCGTCATTTCCGCGTTTAAAAATCCTTTTCCGACTAATTTTCCGGAACCCACTGCAGGCTTAGAAGCTCTGAGCTGGTATCCCGCATCCTGTTTGAACTCGTCGGGATTTAAAAATGCAGTCAATCGGATTACCTGGTTTTCTCGGAAAGGAACGGTTTTCATTACGACTACCGCTGAGATCAAACTGATCCCTAAGATCCCCAAAGGAATATAATAAGAACGTAATGTTTTACTTCCTCGAGCGATCCTAAGTAAAATCATGATAATACTGAATATGATAAGTGTTGCACCCAAGCCGATCAATAGTCCTTGGTTAGAAAGCAACTTAAATATAAAACTTCCTTCCAGGTCGATTACCTGATCGAATACTTCTCTCAATGCTGCGATCGTTTTAGGAGTCAGATTGGCCCCGGCTACTTCTTTCCCATCCAATACTTGCCAGGTTTTTCCACCTAATCGGTTTACTACGGAAAGAAGGTCCGTTTTTCCGGTTCTTTGCAGGAAAGCAAGAATATCGTTTAGCAATGTAAGTTTGGAATATTCCACATACATCGGAAGAACTAGTGAAATTCCCCCGAATGTAATGAAGGAACCAATATGGAAATAGTCGGCTCCTCCCAAGAACAACATGGTGAATAAGATTGGTAAGAAGGAAACCGCTGTTCCAAAGTCAGGCTGCAAAAGTATCAAAGCCATGGGAAGAAGTACGATCCCGAACGGGATCACGAGTACTACGAGCTTCTTCATTTCTTTTTCTTTCAATACAAGATACTGACCGAGTAAGATCACAGTAGCGAGTTTTGCAAATTCAGATGCCTGCAAAAGAAATGGTCCTATCTTAATCCACGATCTTGCACCCCTACTGGAAGGAAGGTAACCGATCCATTTGACTAAAGTGAGCGCGAGCAATAGAATTGCGAACCCGTAGATAAATAACGCATAAGCCCCGATCAATTGGTAATTGATCCGAGACACGAACCACATAATCACGAGTCCGCCAAGGAAGAATAATAACTGTTTGAACCATTTATGGCTCATCAACCCCGCACTCGGATCATCAAAATTATATTCTTGCGAATATAAAGTGAGAACACTGCAGATCACAACTATGATGACCGAGCCTACCAAAAAGTAGTCAATCCTGTCTATGGAACGATCCGACATCATTGTACATTCTCCGATGCTGCAGGAACCGCTTCAGGTATCTCCGCTGTTCTTTTGAAACTTCCTGGAGGGAAAGCGGCCCTAAACATTTCTCTCGCAACAGGTGCCGCTCCCGCCGCTCCACCCACTCCGTATTCTACGAACACAGCGACTAACACTTGTTCGCTGACAGGTGCATTTGCGGGTGCATATCCTATGAACCAAGCGTGGTTGGATCCGGAAGATCCCCTTCTTCTTGTTTGGGCGGTTCCCGTTTTTCCCGCGATATCTGGAAGCCCAGGTTTATTTAATACGAATGCAGCAGTTCCATTCTTCACTACCAATCTAAGTCCAGTTTTAATCGCTTCTACTGTAGAGGATTGGATCGGAATATCGCTCAGCCTTTGTGGATCTGTTCGATTGATAATGGAGTTGTCTAAAGGATCTCTGATCTCGTTCACTATATAAGGTTGGTAGATCTGGCCTCTGTTCAATAGTCCCGCATAGAACAAAGTCATGGCAAGAGGAGTGACGGACATGAATCCTTGTCCGATAGAAAGGTTGATCGTATCTCCATCAAACCATCTGGTTCCATAAATTCTTTTCTTCCAAGCAGGAGAAGGGACCTGACCTGCAATTTCTCCAGGAAGATCCACTTTGGATTTTTGATCCAGCAAGAATAAACGAGAATAAGTCAAGATAGGATCTGAACCGAGTTTATATCCTAGGTTATAAAAATAAACGGAACATGACTTTTGAAGAGCATGGGCCAAATCATTCGTGCCATGCCCTCCCTTCTCCCAACAATAAAACACTTGGTCAGGAACTCCAGCGAATGTGGATTTTAAAGTATAACTACCATTACATTGGTAGCTGGTTTCAGGAGTATAATCCACCTTATGCCCGCTTTCTAATGCGGCAAGTGCAACTAACGTTTTATAGGTAGAAGCAGGAGGGAATTTAGATTGGATCGCAAGATTTAAAAATCCGCCGTTTGCATCGACTCTCTTATAATGCGCAGTTCTTTCAGATCTACTTTTTCCGGAAAGAACATTGGGATCATAGCTCGGATTAGAAGCCATTGCCAAAATCTCTCCGGTAGAAGGACGCATCGCGATCGCAGTTCCTCTGGCTCCTTTTAGCGCCTTATATGCAGCAAGTTGAATATCCTTGTCTATTGTAAGAACGAGGTTGTTACCTGGAGTAGAATGTTCCACTACTCTTTCTTCTTCAATATTTCCTTCGGAACTTCGTTTTTGGATCCTGAATCCGTCAGTTCCTCGAAGTCTTGAATCGTATTGGAGCTCCAACCCATCTTTTCCGAGCCATTGATAAGACTTGATCTCACGGGTAAGAAGATCCGTTTTACTTGGCTTACCTATATATCCCGTAACGTGAGCAAGTGCGGGACCCATCTTATAGATCCTTCTGGGAGAAGGAACCAAGATCACATATTTAGATATATTATCAAAAACTGATATACGCTCCTGCTGAGCCTTAGAGATCGCTTCTAAAAGTACGAATGGTTTTTTAGTTTTGATCTTTTTGGAAAATTTAGGCTCAAGCAGATCCTCTTCATAATAAGACATCGGGATAGAAAGAGTTCTTGCGAATTCTTGTAGAAAATTTTTAACCTTAACCGGATCGTATTTGAGTATGGAAGTGTTTAGAACCGCATCCAAACTGGAATAATTGGAAACAAGTGCCATAGATGTTTCAGGAGTGAGAAAGTTTCTATCGAACATTTCTCCCCTAGCGGCAGGGATCGTTTCGCTTTTTCGAACGAACTTCTCCGCTTTTAAAGAGTTATCCGTTCCTTGTACGATCTGAAGATTGAATAGCTGAATTACGAATGCGATTAATGCAAACGCAACAAGTCCGGAGAACATGTAAAGTCTTAGCCTGAAACTGCGCTCCAGTCTAAACTCTGTGGCTGAAGAAGATCCTCCTCCCCCCAACATTTTAGCCTTCCGCCTGCTCCAATCTGTACAATTTTCCAAGTACCCAAAAGAATATAGGAGCGATCGCTCCGTTAAATATCGAGGTACTGATGATGGAGTAGTTTAAATTTTCATGAAAGAATAAGGAGAATAAGAAATAAGACGCAATCCTGGAGATCAAAGTCACCACAAGAGAATACAACATTATGGAAATCTGATTTTCATGATAGGCAGGTCTTGCGAATTTTCCTACGATATATCCCATGATACAGAATGTGAGAGAGTGAAGACCTATCTTATAGGTAACAACGTTTCCTACAATTTCTCCGCCTAAACCTGAATCGGAAAGTAATCCTCCGAAAAATCCGATCCAAATCCCTGCCATTGTCCCTCTTCTAAGAGCGAAGAATAGCACAAAGATCACCATAAAGTCAGGTTTAAATCCGGAAATCTCAAACAAGTTTGTTCCGTTTAAGAAGTGTGAGATCAATATCCCTGCACCGATGACTATATATTCTAAGATCATCAGTTCGTTTCCTCTTCGGAGAATCCGGATCCATTCCCTTCCGGTTTTTGAGGTTTAGGAGTTTCTACAGGTTTGTTTCCTACAGGAGTTGGAACCTTAGGTTCTCTTTCTTCTTTAGGATAATTTAATTCACCAAAATACGGATTTTCGATATTAATATTCTGTCCTTCCGGCCAGGTCTCTGCCCATTTTTCAGGAAGTTTCATTAGGATAGTAACTGACTCCAACATATCAAAACGAACAAAAGGTTTTAAGAATGCAGTTTTAAAACTTCCGTTGCGCGGACCTTCTTCAGTAATTATACCCACAGGAATTCCAGGCGGGAACATTCCGGAAGAACCAGAGCTATATACAGGTTTTCCGATCTTACTCAAAGACTCGGTGTATTGGATCATCTCACTTGGACCCATCGGATAATCTCCGAAAATCCTTGGATCAATGATGATACCGCTATCTATATAATTCATCAATGCTTCCATACCTCTTCCAGAGTTTCCGGATAGAGTTGCCCAAAGGTTACTTTCCGGAATGGAAACACCCATATTATAATTGGAATTGATAATAGGTTGGACCACTGAAGATCCTCCGGTGACTGCGATCACCTTTCCTACTAGAGCTTCTATAATTTCACCTTTTTGATTCACCGCTCTTGCAGTGACAGGCATATAAGGTTTGATCCCTGCTTCGGAACCTTTGTCTATAATGATAGTACGATAGATTGAATTTAAGCGAACGGAAAGAACTTCAGCTTTGACTGTAGAATATTTTTGTTTAGTATTAAAACGTAATTCTCTTCTGAGACTTTCGTTTTCTCTGCTTACTCTTTCCAGATCTTGGGGCAGAAGTTTATAATCATCTATTGCAGCAACGCAGGCATCTCTTTCCTGGCGAACCGCTTCAAAAGATTCTAATTTAGTATAGGCTCCTTTAAAAAAGGAACCGACCCCATCGATCGAACCGGAAACGGAATCCCCTACTCTCTGGAAACTTGCAATCCCTCTGACTAAAACATTACTCTTAAAGGTCAGGGACAGAAGAGAGAATACAATACAGAATAAAAGGGAAACAGTTTCCTTACTTTTATTAACTTGAAGCCAAAGCATAAAAAATTCCGTATCAGACTCTGGGGATCAAACCAGAGGCCGAGATCCGAATTAACGGATCCCTGGTTTCAGATACTTAACTTCGTCTAAGAATTTTCCGGTTCCAAGCACCACACAAGTCAGAGGGTTTTCCGCTCTAAACACAGGCACACCGGTTTCTTTAGAAAGATAGGTTTCTAATCCGCGAAGAAGACATCCTCCACCAGTAAGAACGATCCCTCTTTCTACGATATCCGAAGCAAGTTCAGGAGGAGTTCTTTCCAAAACTCTTTTGATCCCGTCTAAAATTTCGTCGGTTGGTTCTTTAAGAGCCTTACGGATCTCATTCGATTCTAATTCAAGAGTACGAGGTAATCCGGAAATTGCATCTCTACCTTTTACTTCCATGGTCTCGGTTTTCTTTTCAGGGTAAGCGTTACCGATAGTCAGCTTGATATCTTCTGCAGTTCTTTCCCCAACAACCAGATTGTATTGGTTTCTTAAATATTTGATGATTGCATCGTCGAACTCGTCACCACCGGTTCTGATTGACTCGGCGATAACCATACCGCCAAGAGAGATCACAGCGATCTCGGTAGTTCCACCACCGATATCCACGATCATATTACCAGCAGGTTCGTTGATCGGAATATTTGCACCGATCGCGGCAGCCAATGCTTCGTCGATCAAGAAGATCTCACGAGCACCTGCTTGTTCCGCAGATTCACGGACCGCACGTCTTTCCACCTCGGTGATCCCGGAAGGAACTCCGATCACGATCCTAGGTTTTACGAAAGTAGTTCTGTTATGGACTTTTGCAATGAAGTAGCGGATCATTTTTTCGACAGTTTCGAAGTCTGCGATCACCCCGTCTTTCATAGGACGGATAGCTACGATCTCGCCAGGAGTACGTCCCAACATTCTCTTAGCTTCCTGGCCTACTGCAAGCACTTTGCCCGTAGCTGCGTGGACCGCTACTACGGAAGGCTCGGAAAGAACGATACCTTGCCCTTTTACATGGACGAGAGTGTTTGCGGTTCCGAGGTCGATTCCCATATCGTTGGAAAATAATCCGTATAGCTTATCGAATATCATTTCTATCCTTTGCTGCCAGAAGGCTGGTTGATCTTATTTATTATCTGCAGAATCGGTGAAAATCTCTAGGATTTTACGGGCGCGATCCAATTCAATATTTCCTGCCCGATCCTTACGGGCAATTCCAAAACAAAAAAAACGAAAAACAAATTGGAACCCATTGCTACCTCCATAATATTGGGGAACTTATGGTCCGGGAAAACACCCTAGCTGCCATCGATCTAGGCACAAACTCCTTTCACATGATCATCGTCCGGGTCCGAGAAAACGGGACCTTTGAAGCAATCGCCAGAGAGAAGGAGAACGTACGTCTCGGAAGCGGTTTGGAAGAAGGAGGAGAGATCGATCCTCCCGCATTTAGGCGCGCAATCGAGTGTTTAAAGCGTTTTAAGATGCTTGCAGATAACTCAAAGGCAGAGATCAGAGCGGTCGCTACATCTGCAATGAGAGAAGCTTCCAATCGAGCCGAATTCCAGGCGGCCGCATTAAAGGAAGCAGGTATCAAAATTGATGTGATCAGCGGATATGAAGAAGCCCGACTCATCTATTTCGGGGTTCTGCAAGGACTTCCTGTATTTGATAAAAAGGTTCTGCTTGTGGATATAGGCGGAGGAAGCACGGAAGTTTTAGTGGGCTATAGAGGGGACATTCTATTCTCCAAAAGTTTCAAATTGGGAGCGATCCGACTCACCGAAAAATTTCTGAAATCCGAAACCTTAGATTCTTCACAGATACGAAAATGTAAATTGTACGTGGAAGAGATCATTCTTCCTTTCCGAAAGATCATCCGAGATCTAAAACCGGAAATGATCATCGGTTCATCCGGAACAGTCCAGGCAACCGCCGGTATCATCCGTGCCTTTGAGGGAGAAGAAACTGAAGAAAGGCCACTCAACCATTACACATTCCAGTCTTCCGAATTTAAAAAAGCAAGGAATATGATCTTAGAAGCGGACACTTCTAAAAAGAGAAGTAAGGTCCCGGGCTTCGATTCCAAACGTTCCGATATCATCGTAGGAGGAATGCTCATCTTAGATGAATTATTCCAATTATTGGACCTCCCGGATATGACAGTTTCAGAGTTTGCACTAAGAGAAGGGATTATCTACGATACCATCCGAAAATGGGAGCACTTCCAGGACTTGGAACATTCCAAACATCTGGATGATATCCGCCAAAAGTCGATCTTGAATCTTTTAGTTTCTTATACAAGGGACCAAGAATACGCCCGCCATGTTTCCAAACTTGCGTTGGATATTTTCGATCAACTGCAGTCAGTACATCGGTTAGGAAAAGAAGAAAGAGAATATTTGGAAGCTTCTTCTTTACTCCATGAAGTAGGGCTATTCATTTCACATTCTGCCTATCATAAACATAGTTATTATCTGATCCGAAACTCGGAAGCAATGCTTGGTTTTACTTGGGGAGAAATAGAGATCATCGCACTCACCGCGAGATACCATCGTAAAAGTTCTCCTAAATCCAAACATAGAGAGTTCCAAAGAGTCGGTCCGAGAGAACAGGAAACTGTCGAAAAACTTTCCGCGATTTTAAGAATTGCGAGTGCATGCAATCGAAACAGACAAGGATTGATCGAGACAGTCAAATGTCAGATCCGAAAAAATCAGGCAATCTTCACCTTGGTTACAAACCAGAGCTACGATAAAAGCCTGGAACTTTGGGCTTGTGAAGAACAAGCAGATGCATTCGAATCCGCTTATGGAATGGTGCCTTTATTTCAGTGAATCAATTTCGATCTTTTTGGTATTTTACCGTCGTATTTTTAGTTCATTCAACTTTTCTAAACTGTTTTACGGTCTTTCCCTACAAGCAGGAAACTGTAGAGTCCCGTTTATTGGATAAAAAGGAAGAAGAGATCCTAATAAATAAGGGAAGAATAGATTACGAATTCCAAAACTTCGAACTGGTCCTAAAAATAGAAGGCGCTAGCTTCCGAGAAACGTTAGAAAAAAGGAAAACTTTAGAAACTAAGATCGTACATTACGATTATAAGAAAACAGACGGATATAGGCAACTGGATAACGATGAAAAACCTTGGAATAGGTACATCCTCGGAATGTTTGCAGATATAGGAGCACTCTTCGAATGGATTACGGTCCCCTTCCGCACAATTTCCAGGAAAAAGGAAGAAGAAACGCTCTCTGAGAATATTATAAAATCAGAAAGGACCAAAACTTTCGAGCCAAAGGAACTCCAACTCATATTAAGAGCGGAGAACACCGAGTTTTTTAACAAAAGTCCGAACTCAGATACGATCACCATCCCACTCACTGAGATCCGAAAATTCTTTCCAAAGACAAATTCAATAGAAGCATTGCTCTATTACGGAAAAGAAAGGATCGAATATAAAAGCATTCCGGTCGCGGAAGAAATATATAAGATGAAATTGAGATAGGTCTTGGTGTGAAAGGTCTTCTACTCTTGGTCTAATGCTGAACGAATGCAGGAAAGAATTTCAGTACCTAAATACGGTTTTTGAATAAAATAACTCACATCATAATCTTTTAAAGAAAGTTTTAGCTCAGGCTCCATAAACCCGCTTGCTAAAACTATTTTTACGGAGCTATGAATTGCCCTGATCCGTTTTATAACTTCACTTCCTCCAAACTTTGGCAAACCAAGGTCAGTCATTACTAATTTAATTTGGGAATGCCTAAGAAGAAATTGTTCTACACCATCTTCTCCATCTACAGCCAAATACACTTTGTATCCTTTCGATTCCAAAAGGTCTTTTAACATATCTCTAAGAAGTTCTTCATCCTCGATGACCAGGATACTTTCCTGGCCGCCTAGAGATTCAGGTTCTAAATAAATAGGCTTTAGATTTATTTCTGATTTTTCTTTAGGAACCGGTAGATACACGAAGAATGTCGTTCCCCTTCCCAATTCAGAATCTACTTCTATCCAGCCTTTGTGATTGTCGATCACACTATATGCCAATGCTAGCCCAAGCCCCGTTCCCTTGCCTATATCCTTGGTAGTGAAGAATGGTTCAAAAATCCTTTGTTTTGTTTTTTCGCTCATCCCGCTTCCCGAATCGGAGATCCGAAGTACAACGTATTTTTCGGCCAAACTTTTAGAATGGCCTGTTTTTAGATTTTCTATATCAGCTAAAAAAGTCTCTATACTTAGTATCCCACCCTCTTGCATAGCATCTCGAGCATTCACACATAAGTTTAGCAAAACCTGATGGATTTGATTGGTATCAACTTTAACCAAAGGAAGATCTTCCTGAAAATTCGTAAAAAGTCGGATATTTTTGGGAAACGTTTGAGAAATCAATTTACTAATTTCTAATATAATATCGTTTATTTGCGCAAGCTCCAGATTGAATTCCGTTTTTCTGGCAAATGTAAGGAGTTGCCTGACCAAGGAAGCTCCTCTTTGGGTAGCCATATGCAATGCGGAAACATGTTGGGAGAATTTTTCAGGATTATTTCTGTTATTCTCGATCACCGACGTATGGCCCATAATGATAGAAAGTATATTATTAAAATCGTGAGCTATACCGCTTGCCAAGGTACCTAAACTTTCCAGTTTTTGAGCTTGGATAAGTTGTTCTTCTAGTTCCGCTCTTCTTTTCTCTACCTCTTTTAACTGAGCCTCTTTCAATTTATATTCAGTAATATCTTCCGCGATCCCCGCAACTCGGATAGTATCTCCCTTTTCGTTCTTAACGGGAAATGCCTTATCTCTTATCCATCTAATCTCACCATCCGGACGAATGATCCTATATTCTTCTCTATATTCACCGGTTACTTGTTTGGTCCTTGCGCTATCAAACACTCTGTCCCGATCATCAGGATGTATACATTCAATCCAAGAAATCGGATTTTCCAAAAGACTTTGCGTGGACCTTCCCCAGATCTGTTCATATCCTTGGCTTATATAAACGATCTCATTTTTAGAAAGACTAGTCATCCAAAACACTTCATGGATCGCATCGGTCAGTTCTTTGAATAATTCCTCGCCTTCACGATTTAGTCTTTCTGCCCTTCTTCTTTCCTCTATTTCGTAACCTAACTCTTCACTTCTCCTCCGAAGTTCGAAATTTTTCTCTTCCAACTTCTCAACAAGTCTATGATTATATTGGCGAAGAGGTGCTGAATCCATTACCAACCCTTTTACGTTCCGTTTTGATCTAGGATTTTGGAGTAGTTTAGTTACTGTTTCTTCCAACAACTTCAGACCGGCCGGTTTTTTTAAGAATGCGTCCGCCCCAAGATCAAAAGAAAGTTTTTCATCAGAATCGGAAGTATAAGTGGCGGTATATATAATAATTGGAATATGTTTAAATTTATCATTCTGTCTTACCTGAGAACAGAACTGGTATCCGTCCATTTGAGGCATTAGGATGTCCGAAATGATCAGATCCACTTCAGTATTTGCCAGGATTTCCAAAGCTTCTACACCGTTTGAAGCAGTATAAATTTTTCTGTGACCATTTTCCAACTGGGCAGAAATTAGTTTCCTGTTTTGGTAACTGTCATCTACAACTAGAATGAGCATAAAAGTTCAGTCCAAAAATGGACTGTGTATTGATAAGGGACGAAAAAAATCTCTTGGATCATTGGTTCAGCCCCTTGATAAAACCATTAATTTGTTCGGTAAATTTCCTAGTATCGATCGGTTTTGTAATGTAACCGTCGCAACCCGCTCCGTATGCCTTCTGCGCGTCACCTTTCATTGCAAAAGCGGTAACGGCTATGATCGGTATATTTTTTGTATTCTCTCTTTCTTTTAATTGTCTAGTAAGAGTAAGTCCGTCCACCCCAGGCAATTCTATATCCATCAAAATCAGATCCAAAGAAAAATTTTCTATGACCTGAAGTGCTTCTTCCGCATTTCCCGCTTTTAAAACTTCGTATGCATCCAACTCTAATAATTCGCAAATTAATTTGAGATTTACGATATTATCATCTACTACCAAAACCTTAGGAGCCATATCTATTTACCGTTCGATATCTTTACTGGAAGTATTATAGTAAAAACAGATCCTTTTCCCAACTCACTTTTTACGTTTATTGTTCCGTTCATCAACCCCACGATCCTTTTAGTCAAAGCAAGCCCGAGCCCTGTTCCTTGGAATTGCCTATTAGCTCCGCTGTCTATTTGTTGGAATTCTTCAAAAATCCGAGTTAGGTCTTTTTCCTCTATGCCGATCCCTTCATCCTCGAATTTCATCTTAATAAATTCTTTGCCTTCCGCTTTCATATTCACTCTAATATTTCCACCCTCGTGACTAAACTTGACCGCGTTAGACAAGAGATTGTATAAGATCTGTTTTATCTTTTGAGGGTCCAATGTTACCTCATCTATAGAATCTTCTATATTTATAGAAAAATTGATCTTCTTCTTCCTTAATAAGGGACGAAGGACAGAAGAAACTTCTTTTATCGCAGAAGATAAGGAGAATGTTTCCAAAAACAATTCCATCTTTCCGGATTCTACTTTAGCAAGATCTAGAACATCATTGATCAATTTCAAAAGATGGTTCGCACTATTTAATATATCCGTTAAGTATTCTTTTTGTTTTTCGTTTAAGGGCCCAGGTCTTTCGTCGGAAAGTAATTCGGAAAAACCTATGATACCGTTCAAAGGTGTCCGTAACTCATGGGACATGTTCGCTAAGAATTCACTTTTTAATCTGGCTGTTTCCTTCATTCTTTCGTTCTGTTCTTCTAATGCGGCTCTTCTAAATTCTTCTTGTTGTTTTCTTTCCGTGATATCACGAATAGAACTGGAAACCAGCATTCCTTCTTCCGTTTCCAAGGGGCTTAAGCTGATCTCGACCGGGAATTCCAATCCGTTTTTTTTTAGTCCATATAACTCAAGCCCGCTTCCCATTCCTCTCACTTTTGGATCTTTGAAAAAACCGATCCTATTTTGCGGATGATTTGCTCTGAATCTTTCGGGTACTAAAACTTCTACGGGCTTGTGTAATAATTCTTCTCTTGGATATCCGAATAATTTTTCTGCCTGGGAATTGATAAGAACTATATTCCCCTCTCGATTTACGATCACAACTGCATCGGGTGCGGATTCTAAAAGTCCTCTGAACTTTGCCTCTGCTTTGATCCTTTCTCTAATATCTCGGATGGCACTTAGCACCAACGTTGCGTCCTCAGTGTGATAAGGACTTAAACTCACCTCTACCGGAAATTCTGCACCGCTAGATTTCCTACCGAAAAGTTCCAAACCTACACCCATGGATCTTGTCCTTGGTTGAGTGAAATATTTATCACGATGAGAAATGTGGTTTTTTCTGAACCGATCAGGAAGAAGGACCTCTATAGGCTGTCCCAAAAGTTCATCTTTTTTGTAATCGAACATTTTAAGAGCCTGTTCGTTCACAAATACGATACTTCCGGAATCGTTTACCATTATAATAGAATCAGGTAAAGACTCCAGAAGCCCTTTGAATTTGGCCTCTATCAGCTTCGCATCCTTTAAGGCCTTATCTAAGGTGATATTTTTTTCCGTAGGGGTTGCCATAATATATAATAAATTCGTATATTAGAGATAGGCAGAATACTTGGAAAAATTTCCCAAGGCAAGCGTAGATTAATATTGGAAAGAAATTATTCTTCGCTCGTACAAGAAAACGAAGGACTCGGTAAGAAGTTTAGGATTTTCTAAAGGATCGGATTAAGCAGGATTTAACTTATCCACCCAAAGAGGGCGACTTCCCACGATCTCGGCACCTACTTTAAAAAGTAGAATATACCTTCCTTCTTTTGGGAAAACTGCGTGGGGGATCGGTATCCCAATTTCAACAGGTTCGGAGCCGTTATTTACCCGGATATTTCCCCCGACTCCTATTACTTTTTCGCCAGAATCGGCGTGTTCTAATTCTAAAGAAAATTCATGGTCACCTGGGGAAAGATTTGTGACACATACGTATATTCCCCAGGGAGGAAAGACTACGGGAAATTGTCCGGTAAAAAACTTTGTAAAAGTCCCTATGATACCTTTTTTCCCGTTGTCTTCCGAGATCACCCGGTCCGCAAAGACTAATGCTAATAGGACGGGTTCTCCCACGTTACTCGACACCTAAGTCTCAGACCGAGTAAGCGTCTGAAACTAGTTGTTCCTGCTCTTTTGTATGGACTTTCATATGTCCGGCAGCAGGGCTCGCAGATTCTTTTCTTCCTGCGTATTTGAGTTTTGTTCCATTAGGAAGAAGATCTTCGAATCGATCTCTTACAAAAGTCCAAGCACCTTGGTTCTTAGGTTCCTCTTGGCACCAAACGAAAGTTTTAGCGTTCTTATAAGTTTTCAGGACTTCTTGGATCTCTTTCGCAGGGAAAGGATAAACTTGTTCAACTCGGATCAGAGCAGTGTTCTGCACCTTATTCTCTTCCCTATATTTTAGAAGATCATAATATACTTTTCCGAAGCTGAAGACTATCTTCTCTACTTTATCCGCTTTGATCTCGGCTTGGTCCGGAAGAACTTCTCTAAACGCGCCTTTTAATAGATCGTCTATCGGAGAAAGCGCACCAGGAAAACGTAACAAAGACTTAGGAGTAAAGATGATCAGAGGTTTGCGGAAATTGCGCAAGATCTGCCTACGGAGCAAATGGAAATACTGAGCCGCATTTGTACAGTTTGCAACTTGCATATTATTGTCTGCACATAGTTGCAGGAATCTTTCTACCCTACCGGAACTATGTTCTGGGCCTTGCCCTTCATATCCATGAGGAAGAAGTACCACAAGACCGGACATCCTCTGCCATTTCACTTCCGAGCTGGAAAGGAATTGGTCAAAGATCACCTGAGTATTGTTTGCAAAGTCGCCGAACTGAGCTTCCCAAAGGACTAACGCACTCGGATCAGAAAGAGAATAACCGTATTCAAAACCTAAAACGGAAAACTCGGACAAGGAAGAGTTCACTACTTCAGCCTTGGCTTGTTTTTCAGAAATATGATTTAGACCTACGTATTTTGCTCCCGAATTGATATCCACAAGAACTGCATGTCTATGGGAGAATGTTCCACGTTGGCTATCCTGACCGGAAAGACGAACTCTAAATCCGTTTTCCAAAATCGAACCGAAAGAAAGAGCTTCCGCCATTCCGTAATCCAGAGAAACTTTTCCTTCCGCCATTTCTTTACGGCTTTGAAGAAGTTTTACTAATTTAGGATTTGGGGTGAAACCATCCGGAACTGTGGTGATCGCTTTTACGATACGATCGATTTGTTCCGCGAGCAAGGAAGTAGCAGTACCACTATCTAGAGGCTCTTTGGAATATTTCGCCCAAACACCTTGCATAGTATCTACTTTCATCTTGATGTCTTGCTCTTTTGCTCTTTGGAAAGAATCTTCTAAACCTTGAGCGGAGCCATTTTTGATGAAGTCCAACTCTTCTCCGGTTACATCACCGTCGTTTATTAATTTTTTCTCATATAATTGAGCGGTAGGAAGATGATTTTTGATAATGGAATACATCTTAGGCTGAGTGAATGCAGGCTCATCCGTTTCGTTGTGACCTAATCTGCGATAACATATCAGATCTATGATAAAGTCTTTTTTGAACTTTTGGCGGTATTCCATTCCGAGCTTGGTCACTCGGTATACTGCTTCCGGATCGTCTCCGTTTACGTGAACGATAGGAATTTGATAACCCTTTGCAAGATCAGTTGCATATAATGTGGATCTGGATTCATTCGGTAAAGTGGTGAATCCGATCTGGTTATTGATCACTATATGGAAAGTTCCACCAGTGGTATAACCGTCTAGGTTCATCAAGTTGATAGTTTCTGCTACTACGCCCTGTCCTGCAAACGCCGCATCTCCGTGGATGGTGATCGGCATAAATTTAGAACGATCCTCATCTCCATATTGTTCTTGGCGAGCGCGAACGGAACCGGTAACAACCGGGTTCACTGCTTCCAAGTGACTTGGGTTGAACGCGAGAGAAAGTTTAACTTCCTTTCCGCTCGAAGTCATTTTGCTATTAGAATATCCTAAGTGATACTTAACGTCCGCATAATTTTGAGCTTTTGCATCTGCCTTCTCTTCGAATTCAGCAAATACTAAAGAAGCAGGTTTTTCGATCACATTTACGAGCACGTTCAAACGCCCTCTATGCGCCATACCGATCACGAGTCCGTCCATTTTAAAACGTCCGGCTTCTTCAATAATCGTGTCGAGCATAGGGATCATACTTTCTCCTCCTTCTAAGGAGAAACGTTTTTTACCTACGTATTTCTTAGCTAAGAATGTTTCCAAATGATCCGCTTGGAATAATTTTTCAAACAATCTAAGACGTATACTTTTAGGAAGAGGAGCGTGATATTCAGCTGACTCGATTTGATTTTGGAGCCATTCTCTTTCTTCGTCGTTTACTAGATAATATTGCTCGTAACCTACAGTGCTACAGTATGCTTTTTCAAACCAAGCTATAACATCTTTTAGTTTTGCACGACCCAGAGAAGGATTCTGTGTGTCGACTACCGAATCCAAATCCGCAGCAGTCAGATTGCTCAATTTAGATTCGATGAACTTTCTGTTCGGTTGAGAAATTTCAAGAGGATCTACCTTAGCAGCCAAGTGCCCCTGTCTACGATAAGCGTTTAACAGGTTGATAATCCCCATCTCTCGAATGGATCCAGCCTGAGCATCCGTAAAAGAAGTAGCAACGGCTGATTTTCCGTTGCCATTCCCGTTCCCGTTGGATCCGTTCTGAGAATATACTCCGTTAGTCTCTACTTCTTGAAAGAACAGAGACCATTCTTTGTCCAGAGAGTTCGGATCCTTCTTAAACTTTTCGTAAAGTTCTTCGAGTAATGCTCCGTTCTCTCCGTATAATGCCATCAATTGTTCGATTTTCATGATCGGATTCTCCCCTAAGCGTGAATTGCCCACTTGTCTACGGCCATGGCGGCCTCTTTTACGACTTCGGACAATGTAGGATGCGCGTGGAAAGAGCGTGCTATATCTTCCGAAGAAGCACCGAACTCTACCGCAACCGCAAGCTCAGCGATCATATCCGAAGCTCTAGGTCCGAACACAAACGCTCCCAATACCTTATCCGTTTTTTTATCTGCTAAAATTTTGACTTGGCCTTCCGCTTCGTTCATAGCCTTAGCTCTCGCGTTTGGCTTGAATAATGACTTACCGACTTTGTATTCTACACCGGCAGCTTTTAGTTCTTCTTCACCTTTTCCTACCCAAGCCATTTCAGGCCAGGTATAGATGATGCTTGGAACTGCAGCGTAATTAACGTGTCCGGATTGACCCGCGAGTAATTCCGCAAGTGCAACACCTTCTTCTTCCGCCTTATGAGCAAGCATAGGTCCGTCGATCACGTCACCAATCGCGTAGATACCTGCAGCGCTCGTTTGAAAATGAGAATCTACTTTGATCCTTTTTCTCTCTGTTAATTGGACCCCGGCAGCTTCTAATCCGATCCCTTCGATAAATGGTCTACGGCCAACTGCTACAAGCACAACGTCCGCATCCAATTCGGATTCTTTTCCGTCAGGTGCCGCAATCTTTACTTTAGCACCGGATTTAGAAGCAGTCGCTCCTAATACTTTATGTTCGAATAAGAAATTAAAACCTTGGGACTCTAAACTTCTTTGGAGCAAGCTACCGAAAGATCTGTCTACTGTAGGAAGAAGTCCTGGTAGGAGTTCCACCACTGTGACTTCTGCCCCGAGTCTTCCCCAAACGGAACCAAGTTCCAAGCCGATGACTCCCGCACCGATCACTACCAATTTTTTAGGAATCGATCTTAGATCGATTGCATGATCGGAAGTAATGATGGACTTTCCGTCCACAGGTAGGCCAGGAATATCGATTGGAACAGAACCTGTTGCCAAAACGATATGCTTTGCACTTAAGACTTCTTTTTTGCCGTCAGCTAAGGCAACTTCTACCTGGCCTCCTCCGAGCAATTTCCCAAAACCCTCGTAACGAGTGATCTTGTTCTTTTTCATCAAGTAGTCTACACCATCTGTGACTTCTTTGACGATTGTATTCTTGCGCTCCATGAGTTTGTTTAGGTCGAGAGTGACTTTTCCGACTCCGATCCCATGGACATCCGTTTTATGTAAAACTTTGTGATATTCTTCAGAAGAATCCAAAAGTGCCTTGGAAGGGATACAACCCACGTTCAAACAGGTCCCTCCCAAAGTTTTTCTTTTTTCGATGATCCCTGTTTTGAACCCGAGTTGGGCCGCTCGGATCGCGCCCACATAACCTCCGGGTCCCGATCCGATCACTAATACGTCGTATTGTTCCGCCATGATTCCTTCTATTCCTTAGACTTCTAAAAGAAGGCGGGTCGGATCTTCGATCGCTTCTTTTACTTTTACGAGGAAAGTTACCGCCTCTTTTCCATCTACAACTCTATGGTCATAAGAAAGAGCGACATACATCATAGGTCGGATCACGATTTGATCGTTAACTACTACTGCACGTTTTACAATATTATGAAGTCCTAAAATTCCGCTTTGAGGAGGATTTAGAATAGGAGTGGACATCATGGAACCGTAGATCCCTCCGTTGGAGATGGTGAATGTTCCACCTTCCATATCGGAAAGATCGATTTTTCCATCCTTCACCTTATTGGCGAGGCGAGCAATTTCGGATTCTACTTGAGCGAAACTTAAAAGATCTGCGTCACGAACAATCGGAACCACTAGACCTTTTGGACCTCCAACAGCCACACCGATATCGAAATAGTTTTTATAAACTAGATCCGTACCGCGAATTTCTGCGTTGATTGCAGGAACAAATTTTAAAGCTCCGATCACTGCCTTAGTAAAGAAACTCATAAATCCTAAATTGATATTATGTGCGTCTTTGAACTTGTCCTTGTATTTGGTACGAAGATCCATCACAGCGCTCATATCCACTTCGTTAAAAGTAGTAAGAAGAGCTGCGTTATGTTGAGCTGCAACTAAACGATTTGCAATCGTTTGGCGAAGCTTAGTCATTGGAACAACGTTCTCTCTCGGCAGGTTGCTACGAGAAGCAGCAGGAACCGCTTTAGGAATTTCAGGAGAAGGAGCAGACTTTGCTACCGCAGGTGCTGCGGAAACCGCAACAGCAGGAGTGGACTGTTTATTTGCAATTGCGTTTAACACGTCTTCTTTTGTAATCTGTCCGTTCTTACCGGAACCAGAGATAGAAGCAGGATTTAATCCATTATCATCTATCAGTTTGCGAACAGCAGGAGGAAGTGTATCGTTCTGCGCTGCGTTAGTCGTGTTAGTTTGTGCTGTATTTGTTGTTGAAGGAGTGCTTGGAGTAGGAGTGCTTTTTGCGGAGGCAGAAGGGTCAATGATTCCGATCACTTCTTTGATCTTGACCGTCTCCCCCGGCTTCTTGTTAATTTTTTGGAGAACTCCTGCCGAGGGGGCCGGTACCTCCATGGTCACCTTGTCGGTTTCCAATTCCACCAGGACCTCGTCCTGTTCTACTCGTTCGCCTTCTTTTTTTACCCAGTTTGCTATTGTTGCTTCCGTAATGGATTCACCCATTTCGGGAACCTTGATCTCTATCGACATCTTGATCCTACGGAGGTCGGTGTATACGTCCCGTTCCGGGACCGCCTCCATTTCACTTTCGGAAAGCGGAAAAATTCTGTAAAGTCGTTCTTGTCAAATCGGTGTTTTGAATGAATTTTCCCGAAATCACACTCGATTTTTTAGTCCGCTTGCGGTTTAAACTTACGTTCCGTTTTTCCGATCTCTTCATCGCTGATCTGGTATTCCAATTGCAGGAATTCTCTGAAATCTATTGACTTATGATGGTCCCGATCTCCGTCGCATTGACGGTTTGCCTGGACAGATTTTGTCACGCCTGCTACAGTAATCGGCTTTAAGGTCAAGTTCTGGGTAACAGGACATACTCCAGGTTTAGGAGACAATCCATTATACGCACAGGTTCCCCCACTTTGCACTTCTTCCGGTTGTGGATCCAGGCCGTGCTCATTCTCGAAAGTCGGATAATTTTCACCGTTATAGAAACGACGATACATTTTTCCCCAAATAGGAACTGCAAGAACTCCTGCAGCCTGGCCCCTTCCAAGTGAGATTGAACTCTTATCAAATCCAAGCCAAATGACAGTGGTCAATTTAGGATCGAATCCGCAGTACCAAGCATTTGTAAAAGAAGAAGTGGATCCGGTTTTTCCGGCAGCGATCCCTTTGTAATTTCCCTGGTCAGGAGAATGAAGACCATTCGCTGCAGTTCCTCCCATGGCAACCATGGTCAGCATTTTGCGAAGAATATAGGCTGTTCCTTCGCTGATGATCTGAATGGAACCGTCCTCCGCTTCCTTATCCAATTCTTCTCTGACTTTTAACTCTTCATTATAAATTACGTTTCCTGACTGATCGATCACATATCGAACGGAAAGTGGGATCACATTTCTTCCCTTATTTGCGATGATAGAATATCCCACCGCCATTTCATAAGGGCTCAACTCCGCAATTCCCAAGGCAAGAGCAGGACTCGGCATAAATCTACTCTTATCAGCCTTTGTTAAGCGAGAAGCAAAATCTATAACAGCATCCGCGCCTGTGCGAAGGAACACCTGCACAGAAACAATATTCAAAGACATGGAAAGCGCTCTGGAAAGAGGAACCATTCCTTGGAAATCTCCGTCAAAATCCTGAGGAGACCAACCTTCTCCTTCTTCCGTAAGCGTGGTCAAAGGTGCGTCCATGATCCCGGTTCCGGAACCTACGATACGCTCAGCAATCGCAGCTCCATACACAAAAGGTTTGAAAGAAGAACCTGTCTGCCTTCTCGCCTGGACCGCGCGATTGAATTGGTTTTTAGGAGTGAACTCATATCCTCCAACCATAGTTTCTATATAGCCGTTGGTATGATCTATTGTGATAGCAGCACCTTCTACGTGAAGGTTTTTGCCGAATACTGCGGATCTTTTTTGGAATTCAGTGAATGCAGCGGACTCATTATCAGCAGGAAGAAGTAAACTGAGAACATCTGCCGAATCGATCAGTTCTTTTTCGAGCGCTACTCTGAAATTCGCCTTATCGTCTAAGCGGCTCACAAAAGGAGGAGCCACAGGAAATAAGGAACCTATAAAATTATAAAGTCCTACGAGACCTCGATCTGCACCGCCAGCATAATTTACGGTAACGCCTGAAACAAGATCATCGTGTTTTTTGAGAGCCTTGCGAAGTTCGTCTTGGGCGATCTCCTGCTTGCGGATATCCAGTGTGGTGTAAATTTTGAGACCACCGCTATAGATCCGATCTTCTCCCAATTCTTTTAATAATCTCTGTCTTACAAATTCAGTAAAATGGGGAGCTCTGTTTAGTTTGGTTCCCCAGGTAGATTGAGAAGGAGATTGAGTGATTACGATGGGCCAGTATTTTTCCCAGAATTCGTCATGGATTGTCTGAACCTTATCGCTTGGAACAAATCCTTGGGAAGCCATGAGTTTCAAAACTTCCAAATGTGCTCTTTTAGAAGCCGCAGGATTTTTATAAGGAGAATAATCCACAGGCGCCTTAGGAAGTCTTGCAAGAAGTGCGGCTTCTGCCACATCCAGATCCGAAACGTCCTTATGGAAATACACATCCGCTGCAGAAGCAAGACCGGTCGTTCCGTGACCTAAGTATATTAAGTTAAAATAAATTTCTAATATTTCTTCTTTAGAATATTCTTGTTCTATCTGAAGAGTAAACAGAGCTTCTACGAATTTACGAATAAAGGATTTTTTCCTGTTATTCAAAACTGTTTTAGCAAGCTGCTGAGTTAAAGTGGACCCACCCTGTTTGATCCTACCTGAGATCACATTGACTGCCGCCGCGCGAAGGATTGCGGAGAAATCTATCCCGAAGTGATTGAAAAAGTTATTATCTTCCACCGAAAGGAAAGCTTGGACAACATGAGGAGGAATATCTTGGTATTTTAGAAGTTGCTGCTTATGGCGATACAATTCAGCATACACCACACCGTTGATATCATACAAACGAGTTGGAGTGGTAGGTTGGTAAGAAGCAAGAATTGCAAGCTCTCCCCCCTCATCCACTTCTGCGATAATATATCCGAAAAATAGACCGCCCAATAAGGCTAAGACCAAAAGTGTTTTTGTAGCTCTGTGAATTCCTTCGCTAAATAGATTCATACGAGTTTGAATTTCATTCCTTCTCTAGCCAGTACAATGGATAGGTCCTTAGCTCCAAGATTTTCAGCATGGGTTCTGGCGTCATCCAAGATGATTGCTAAAATTTCGTCCGAATAGGCGGGTTCATGGTGGGTCAAAGCCAGTTTTTTGACCTCCCAAGAAGAAGCACAATTGACTGCCATAGTGTAAGAAGTATGACCCCAATCGAATTTTTGGAAGGATTCGTCCAAAGTGTATTGAGCGTCCAAAACCAAAAGATCTGCCCCTTTGAAGAATGGTTTTTGCTCCTGGATCAAAGGAAAATCCTCACCATTATACTCGGCATCGGTGGCAAAAATAAAACTTTTCCCATTTTCGGTGAATTTGTAGGCGATGGAGCCTCCCGGATGTTTGAGAGGAAGCCATTCCACTTTGACACCGCCAATTTCCAGGACTTCTCCCTTTTGGAGCCTCCGGAAATTTCTTTCTGAACCGAAATGATCGAAATGGATTGGGAAAAATCTGGGCTCTTGTTGGTATTTTAATCTTTCCGGAAGATCCTCTAAAGGGGAATAGAAGGTAAACTTATTTCCGGGAATATACATCGGTTTGAAAAACGGGATCCCATGGATATGATCCCAATGGGTATGAGTGAAAAATACGGAAGCTTCTCCCTTTCCTTGGCCGAATTTTTCTCGGACTAAGTCTTCTCCCAGGACTCTCGCTCCAGTTCCAAGATCCACAACCAGCTCAACCCCGGAAGAACCAATGATCCGAACACAGGTAGTATTTCCACCGACCACATAATTCAGAGGTTCTGGCAACTGATCGAACCATTCTTCGGGAGAAGAGAAAGCTTTTCCCTCCGACTTGGCGACAAGCCTCAATATGGAAATTACTTTCTCCCTGTATTCCTGATTCGATAAGGGGGCAGGAATAGATCCCCGGACTCCGTACAAGAAGATTTCCATCTTAGGAACAATTACTATATTTGGCCCAAACTGTCAAAGGAAACAAAATCCGGATTTAGGTTGTCGTTCGAAAGGAAAAAAGAAAACTAGGAAGGCAATGGCGTCTTTCTCTAGCGGATTCGGTGTCTCAACCTCTCCACTCGTTCGGAAACTTTTGATCTTAAATATAGCGATTTTCGGGATAGAGTTTATTCTAAGCCTGACAGCGCCTTCCGTTCTTTTGGCCATCCTCGGGTTATTCGGCCTGACTCCCGGCCTAGTCCTAGAAAAGTTTTTCGGCTGGCAGTTACTCACTTACAGCTTCTTTCATTCCCCTAATATGTTGATCGGATTCTTATTCGAAATGTTCGCATTTTGGATGTTCGGGTCCGCGTTAGAGTCTCATTGGGGAACCAGGAATTTTTTACGTTATTTTATGTTCTGTATCTTCGGAGGCGGGGTCGCTACCGTGCTCGCTTCTCTTTTGGGATTCCAGCAAGGGACGGTGCTCGGTATTTCTGCAGTCCTATACGGGCTAATCACAGCTTATGCATTGATCTGGCCGAATAGAGAACTTTTGTTTTGGGGAATATTTCCGATCAAAGCAAAGTATTTGGCCATCATCATCCTAGCGGTTTTGATAATTTTAGGACTACAAGCAGGAACTCCGATCGCCAACGGACTGGGCGGCTTCGCTGCAGGCGGACTTTACTTTTTATATTACACGAAAGTAAAATATAGATTTGGGATCAAATTCCCCAGCTTCTCTTTTTCCAGATGGAGACAAAAAAGAAAAATGGTCCGCTGGCAGGAAGAGATGAAAACCAGAGAAGAAGCAAAGGAAGAAGTAGATCGTCTCTTAGAAAAAATTTCCAAAGAAGGAATGAATTCTCTGAATAAAAAGGAGAAAAAATTTCTGAAAGAAGCTTCTAGTAAGTATTATAAGGCGGAAGATTAAGATTGGCCGCGTTTACTCAAAAGAAAACATCTGCTGATAACCCATCTTAAATCCTTGGTCATAGGTATTATCTTTTCTCATCCCATATAGACCGCTAAAGAAAACTCTTCCTCCATCTCCTATCTTATACTGAACTCCAGGATGCAGATTAAATGAATCAGAACGAGGAGTGGATATTGTATCTTCCACTGCCATACGATAAGTGGTCTCCAGAAGAAGTATCCAATTCGAATTCGTTTCGTAAGAAAGAGTGGCTCCCGCTTCCATATAACGATAATATTTGTCTTGGATAGGATCTCTGAACTTAGAATCTGTTTCTCTTTCGTATAAGCCGAATGCTTGGAATTTAGTTCTACCAAAATCTAATACAAAACCCAAATGAGGGCGAACCAACAGTAGATCAGGATTTCTTTCTCCGATCCAAGGTTCGGATGCAGAAGGTCCGTAAACGTTAACACCTCCTCCTATCGAAAATACCCCGAAGGTAAAAAATGTTTTCAGACCCGCTTTCCATCTATCCCAACCACTCCAAGGCGTAGCCTGAGTAGCATATTGATCTACATATCCGTAACCTGCAGAAACCGCAAAATGATCTCCTAATTTCAATTCTCCATCCAAAGAAATGTTACGATTCCGATCATAATCTTTAGAATTTCTATATTCTTTTGCATCCTCGCTAATTACGAAAATATTATATACTCCGATTGATTGTCCCCATACAGGATATGGGATCACTGTTTTATCCGACCCGAAAATTTCCGCAAGTGGACTAAAGAATAACAGAAGGAGTAAGAACCTATATTTCATAATAGGAACTCCAACCAAAACTCAGGCAAAGTAGCCTTAAGATATTCTCTTACTCTTTGGGAAAGGATGCCATAACCTTCATCAGTCAAGTGACCGCCGTCTAGTAACATCTCGCTATGGATCATATCTTCAGGATCGATCCTAGGTAAGAAGGTGACCTTTTCTTTCATTTCCAAATTGATCATGGACGCTGCTTTCACAGGCCAAGGAACTTGCACGGTCCACACATTCAGAACGATGATGTAATCACAATGGTCGTTCAGTATTTCCAAGGTCTTAAGTTGACGTTGCACAGTGGCATCGACCTCTTCCCAACTAGGTTCTGGCTGATTGAGGAAATCATTTACACCGCCGTTCAACATACAGGATCTATATCTTCCTGTTTCATTTTTAGCGGCCTCTTGGATCTCGTAGGTCCTTCTGCCCGGAAATGCCTTCTTATAAGTCTCGAATTCAGGAAACTGCTCTTCTACAGGCCAGAAAGCGGAGATACTATCCCCAAAAAGTGCAAAACTAGGTTTGTATATTTTGGATTTTTTGGACTGAGTATCCTGATCCAGAACGCATGCCCCCAACAAAAGGGACATGGCCAAAACAAAAACTGAAAACCGATTAAAAACTCCCTTGGTTTTCAAAGGGCGAGAAAGAAGTCTCAACTTCTCTAAGAAATAAATTATATTCATTTTTCATAATGCTCTATAAATTAGGACAAGAGAAGAAAGAATAATGTTCCAATTTTACTAAAAATAGAATAACGCTGACCGAAGTTCAACTAAACTTAAAGCACACTTTAATATTATATTTTTATAATATATATGGAACGCGGTTCATTTTTATTAAAACAAAGTGTTTAAAATCATTCCCTGAGTGAGAGAAGAGAGTGTAAGGTTAGGACTAACGATCAAATGGATCAATTAAGACTACAGTCCGTAGTAAAACCCATGGACGAAAACTATAGTCCGATAGACTCTGGTCTCGAAGTGCGGACTTTTATACTAGACCAAAAATCCATCAGGACACCTTATTATAATTTAGCTTTGGAAGAGGCTCTCGCAGTCCAATTAATAGTCGGAGGATATTCCGGAGGGGTCCGATTTTGGGAGGGACCCAGGTCCATCATAATGGGTCTCTCCGAGAAACCGGAACTAAGTGCAGGAAAAGAAAATATAGAAAGTTTCCTGGCGACATTCCAAAAAAGACAAGCTCCTAAAAAACCTTCTCCAACAGATCCTGTATATTTAGCTAGAAGAGCAAGCGGAGGCGGGACAGTTGTTCACGAACCTGGCTGGAACCTGAACTTTAGTCTTTTTGTTTCTTTAGAAGCAAAACCTGAACTATATCCCGTCTCTAATTCTTATAATATATTTTTAGGCCTGATATCTTCTGCCTTAAACAAACAAGGACTCAAAACGAAATGTAAGGGGAAGTCCGATCTTGCCCTGGAACTTTCTCCGGATGTATGGAAAAAAATATCCGGTAACGCTCAGTTCAGAAAGAAGAACTGTATTGTGCAACATGGGACCCTAATCTTGGATCCTAGACTAATTCCACTAGTGTCGGACCTCCTACCCCATCCTCCGGAAGAACCCGAATACAGAAAAGGCAGAGCTCATGAAGAATTTGTGACCTCCCTACCTGCCTCTTTTTCACCAGGAAAATTCAAACAAGACCTTTCCCTTTTATTTGCGGATTATCTGGGGGTTGAAATCCTAGGTACCGAAGCGGATCCTTCCTTCTTTCGAAACGTTCGCAAGGCGGCAGATCGGCTGTTCCAGGAAAAATATTCAGATCTAGGCTATATTCTGGGAGAATGATTCTCGCAGCACCACAGAGGAAAAAATGAAATACCTTCCCCAACAAGACCCCGAAGTTTTTAAAGCCTTACAAGCGGAAGACCAAAGACAGGAACAAAACCTGGAAATGATCGCTTCCGAAAACTTCGTGTCCAGACCAGTTCTGGAGGCTTATACTTCCACGCTTACCAATAAATATGCGGAAGGATATCCTGGAAAAAGATATTATAATGGATGCGTGAACGCAGACGCCGTGGAGTCTCTGGCGATCGAAAGAGCCAAAAAGATCTTCAAAGCAGAATATGCAAACGTTCAGCCTCACTCCGGGGCGCAGGCAAATATGGCTGTGTTCTTAGCTACTATGGAACCGGGAGATTCTTTTTTAGGAATGAACCTGGCCCATGGAGGACATTTGACCCACGGTTCTCCTGTAAACATCAGCGGAAAATATTACAAACCGATCCCTTACGGTGTGGATCCTAAAACGGAAACAATCGATTATGATGCTCTTGCTTCTCTCGCAAAAGAACATAAGCCTAAATTGATTGTTGCAGGTGCTTCTGCATATTCCAGAACGATCGATTTTGATAAGTTTGCAGAGATCGCAAAATCCGTGGGCGCAAAACTGATGGCGGATATCGCGCATATCTCCGGGTTAGTTGCTACAGGATATCATCCTTCTCCGATCGATAGTTTTGATTATGTTACTACTACTACTCACAAAACTCTAAGAGGACCAAGAGGTGGATTAATTCTTTCTAAATTAGAAAACGAGAAAGTATTAAACTCTAGAGTGTTTCCTGGTATTCAAGGCGGACCTCTGATGCACGTAATCGCTGCAAAAGCGGTAGCATTCGGAGAAGCTTTAACTCCCGATTATAAAAAGTATATCGAAACAGTACTCGCAAACGCGAAAGTTTTGGCAGAGGTTTTTGTAAAAAGAGGATTCAGAGTAGTGAGTGGTGGAACGGACAACCATCTGGTTTTACTGGACGTTTCCGTAAAAGGTCTGACTGGTGCAAAAGCGGCGGATGGACTGGACGAAGTTGGAGTTACAGTAAACAAAAACGCCATCCCATTCGACAAAAACCCTCCTGCGGTTGCTTCCGGAATTCGTTTAGGAACTCCTGCACTTACTACAAGGGGACTCAAACCTTCCGATATAGAAAAAGTAGGAAATTTGATCTGCGATTTCTTGGACAATCCGGACGACGAAAAGACCAAGGAAAAAGTCAAGGCTGGGGTGAAAGAAATCACCCAACAATTTCCGATGACCAATTTCAGATTGGATTAAAATTTAACTGCAAAAACAAGAGGCCAAATGAAGTTTCTTTCTTATATAACTGAAAAGCGGTCCGACGAATACCCTGCGCTAAACGGCGTCAGGGCTTTCTCAATAATGATGATTATTGGACTGCATATTTGGATCGGAGCAAACCATTTCATACCCGATATTCCAATTCTTTTGGACACGGCATTGAAAAATCTAACAGCAGGGATTGATCTGTTCTTTGTATTAAGCGGTTTTTTAATTTATGGGAACCTTTTAAAAGAAAAGACAAAGAATGGTAATATAAAGCTCTCATTCTTTTATATAAAACGTTCTTTTCGGATTTTTCCTGCGTATTATTTTTTATTACTCGTACAGTATATCAGCATGCGAGGAATATTGAAGTCGCTAAATGCCGCGCCTCATCTCGATTCTTCGAAGGAACTTTTAAAAACAAATCTTACGGAAAGTATCTCCTATTATTGGGCAGATTTATTATATATTTCTAATTATACGAAAGGGAGAATGTTCGATTATGGATGGTCTCTCTCAATCGAAGAACAGTTTTATATAATATTACCACCACTTTGTGCACTTCTGTTTTTCAAAATATCGGATAAAACACGAAGAATTCTATTAGTATCATTATATTTCCTGCCGTTAGTCTTTAGGATATTATATTCCCAATTCAACATTTTCCCCCCTCATGTAGTTTATCAGCATAGCGAAACAAGGTTTGATTCACTGATTGCTGGGATGTTATGTTCAGAACTTTATCTCTCAACAAATTACACAAATATCGTTGGAAAGAAATCCGTTAGAATTGGATTATATATTGTATCCATCGCATTAGCTGCGATTGGCTTTTTAACAGAAAGAAATACAATAACTCAGATTTACGCTTATAATTGTTTAAATCTAGGTTTTGCTGGTCTCGTTTTGCTCAGCCTTTGGGAGAGTTCTTATTTCGGGAAATTCCTAAGCCTACCAGTATTTCGCCCTATTGCCAGAGTAAGTTATACAATGTATCTTTGGCATCTTTACCCCACCTCCGCTGCAATTTCCTTAGTGTGCGGGACGGTAATTCATTCTTTAAGCTACTCTAGAACTTTTGCAACTTTCTTAGTCGCAATGCTATTTACTTTTATATTCTGCGTGATCTTGTTCTATTTAATCGAAAGACCCTTTTTAATGCTAAAAGACAAATGGATAGCTCATCTGAAATCTAAGTGACCAATTTCAGATTGGATTAAAATTTTCAGACTTCTCCGGGATTTTTTCCGGAGAAGTCATTCGCCCTTTCTCGAACTCTTTTCTCTTCCCCGCCCGCCTCCCAACCAAGTAAACATCTTGACTACTTTATAATTCTATTTAATATCTTTGCATGCTCATATTAAGTCAGGATCCCGGAAGCCCTATCCTGATTTGGCCAGAGTTCTCTTGGACTCCAGTTATCAGTGGAGCGATTTTTTTAGTCCTCCTATTCACCGTAATCTACTTATTACAACGTTATCTACGCCGACAAAACCGCCTCGCGTTAGAATATAGAGCTAAGATAGTATCCAAATTACAGCTCCATCATTTTAATTCCAAGGACACGAATCTTTTCCACACTTTCTTGGACCAAGTGGACAACTCGGATCTAAAACGATTAGCGGAAGATCCGTCCTGGTATCGAAAATATTTCCTTCCTGAATTTCTACAGTTCCTTGCAGAACAAAGCAATCTTCCCGCATGGAAAGATATATTGATCGTGCATACTTTAGACCATTTGATAGAAGATCATAAAGCCATTGCCAAAAACTTCATCACCGCTATCTTAGAAACAGATTCCGAGGAAAGATTTCCAGCCTTATTGGGGGTCCATGAACTGGATGAGAATTCCTTAAATAGAGCGATAAGAGCCAGGATTTATACTAAAAAAGTCGGAGCCACGTTTTCTCTTACAAGATACGAAAGAATGCAGATCTTAGTTCCGGATGAGAGTAAACAATGGCTCAAAACCGAAGCAATATTGATCTCCCAAGAGGGAACGAATCTAACCTTACAGATAAAAACTGTTCCAGAGCTCGATGAGAAAAAAACCGCAGAATGGATCGAAACTTCTAAAACAAGTCCCGCCGGTCCTGCTCATCCAGGCGCCTTACCGGATGAATATTTAAACAGCCTGGCCCAAATATTAGAATATTCAGGACTGAATCCAGGCATCTGCGACGAGATCACTCGACTGGTAACCGCATACAAAGAGCATCCAGGATTAATAAGAAGAAGACACAAGCAAGAAGATTATAAAATATTAATACGATTGTATAAGGCCTGCTTTATCAAATCTCGCTCTCAAGCAGCGGGAATCCCTAAGCCGGTCCTTCTGTTTATACATTTTTTCTTTTTAGACGAAGATTTAGTTTCCGCAAAGAGAATACAAGATCTGGAACTCGCAATCGCTACATTAAGATCGTCCGTCACAGATCGCCAATACCAAGGAGTAAAACTTTCTGTTCACCTTCTTCCTGATTGGTTAAATTTAATACTCACAGGTAAAAAGAGCCCTTCCCAAAATCATATGGGGCAAACTTACGACCAGATCCAAAAATCAAATCTGCGTTGGAACCAAGAAGCGGAAGCAAAGAATTTAATGAACAAAGAATATCTTATGCACATTCTCGACTGGGAATTGGAAAATATTCTTTATATGGGACTTTTAGGAGTCTCCTTAAATCCGAATTTTGCTTATCCGATCCTTTCCGAAGATCAATTTTACGGAGCCACAGAGTCCAATCTGACTTTTCCGGATAAGATCCTATCAAATGCGGAAAGAGTTTTAAAGATAGATACAAGTATTTTCCATAGAGAAGTAAGCGTGATTTCCAATACGGATCCAAGCCGAACAGATCAATACAGGAAAGAATTTTTTGCAGATTGCATCCTCCTTCCTTACAGTGGCAACAGAGGAGTTCTCTGGCAAGACACAAGTGTCGGAAGTCAAGATTACAGTAGGTTATTATTCCCGGTTGTTATGACTGAGAATGCCACGTTAGTAGTCACCAAAACCCTCGGAGAATTTCGCTGGGAAACAGAAAGGACCTTAAGAGGCAGAAAATGGAAGGACCCTATCCCTGCTTCTCTTATCTCTGAATATTATTCCTATCTGGAAGACTTCCAAAGGAACCCAAACCTAACTGTAGAAGCTAAAAAAAGAATAGAACAACAATGGGTTAAGGTTGGAAAGAATATTAAGGATATGTTTAGCATAGACTATGCCTATTGGATCCTTTTAGAAGCCGAAGGAAAGCCCAGACTGAATCGAGCCGTTAGGGAAATCCTGAATCGATTTGTTCCTATCCAGATTAAACTGTGATCCCCAAGTCCTCCGAGAGAATTATTGTATTAAATAATTCCTTTAATTTCTAGAAATATTAAGATCATGGAAGAAGTAACGCCCACTAAAAGACAACGATAACTCCATCTCAAATATCTATACTTTGTAAAGTAGAGGGATTTTCCCAAATGATACAAATCTCTAGTCAAGGCTTCATACAAAGAAGAATCTTCCGAAGCGATCTCTTCCATCTTAGTCATAAATTCTTTTTCACTCATAGGAGCAAAATGTCCGAAAAACAAAGGATTTGATTTACCGTTCTTCTTCTGTTTGAACGTAGGCATCACTGCAAGTATCGCTAAGCTCGCTGCAATTACGATAAATACCATCAGAGTCAGCAGGCCCGTTCTATAGGTAGGTCTTTGGACATATCCTAAGGAAAGTGAAAGTATTACGAATGATGCAGCGATCAGAATATTCGCCTTTTGGTCCGCCATCTGGCTGAGTTGAGAATGATGTTGGTGAACGGTCCTAAAAAGATAATCTACTGCAGAACGAGCGCGGACCGTTTTGAAATGATCTGATTCCATAGCTCCAAGGATTTTGGAAAATTTTTTTAGACAAGACATAAATCATTTTAGCCCAAAGCCTAAAATCCTCTTTTTGGAGTTCCTACATCCCAAATAACTTTACATTTTTTAAGATATCATTTATATAGTATATATGTATTTAGGCCCTTTGGAAGGTTTCCAAGACCAGTTGTTTCGTCCAGTCCTAGGCTGGAGCAGGGACAATGTTGGACTTTTAACAGGAAGACAGGGGATCTACACACTGGCACTTCGTTGGGAATACGCATTTGCGGTTTCCGGATTTCAGGTATTTAATCTGGACTGCGCTATCCGTTTCGACATATTCACGATTACGGAAGAGACCAGAAAAAGAAGAGTATCTCCCGAAGCACTTTTAGAAAAGATCCTCGTCCAAAGAGCATTCACTCCTTACCAGATCTTGGACTCCCTAAGGGAGATCTATACTTCTACAAAAGAAAATACGATCTATTTCATTTTGGCTCCTTGTAAACAATTCTTCGATGGAGACGTTCAGGACGATGAAGGTCTTTTCCTCTTGGAAAAATTGATATTGTTATTGGAGCGAATGCGCTCCAAACAGATCCCAATCGTACTTGTGGAATCCACAAAATACACCCATCCCAACTTTCAAAAAATTTTTCCCAAGTTAGTCGAGCTCTCTGAAGATCTCTGGGAATTAAATATGGTGGAAGGTCATTCTTATTTAAAGATCAGAAAAGCGAAATCCATGTACGAGATCGAAACAGATCCGAATTCCAAACAGGAGTTTATTTATGGGTAGGACGGTTATTCCATATTCCAGACAAATGCAGTACATCGAGTCAAGTCTAGGGCAATACAGAAGAGGACTTCGTAAACCGGATCAGGAAATTTTTGATGAATTGATCCGAACTGCAAAACTACAGGTACAAGCTGGTGTGATGGCTTCTTCTCCTTATCCGATCGACATCATGCTTCTTACGATGATGATCGATCTGAAAAAAGAGATCCTTAGATTAAAAAAAGAAACGGAAGCTCTGCAGAGATCTGAATGAACCTCCAGACCGCCAAAGGATATTTGTTCGACGTTTATCATGCGGAAGACATCGTATATCTTTGGCTAAAAAATGAAGAAGGCGTGTCCCAACTCTTCTTGGATAAATTTAATCCGATCATATATGCAAGAGGAGAAGCTGACCTACTTAAAAAATTAGTAAAACGTCTCTTCGAGTTAGATGCCATTGAAGATATTCCCGTTTACGAAAATAGAAACCTATTCTACGAAAATAAAACAGTTCCAGTCCTAAAAATAATCATTACTAAACCTTCTATCCTACCCAAGATTAGTCGCAAGCTATATGCCCTATATGGGAAATTCGAGATCTATCATTCTGATCTAGATCTTCCAACCAGCTATATGTTCCAGAAAGGCCTATTTCCCTTATGTAAAATGGAGATTGATTATACCGAAGATCCTGGAGCAAAAAGGGTCGTAAATGTAAGGACAGAAGATTCTCCCTCAGAAATGGATTATGAGGTCCCAAAATTCAAGATCATGCATTTAGATCTCAAAAAAAGCCATAGGATCAATATAGAAAACAATCCTTTGATTGTGAGAACGGATACTGATTACCATGAATTATCCGGAACAAACCCAAAAAGATTATTAGAAAAACTAGATATACTTTTAAGGGAAGAAGACCCGGATATTCTTCTGACCAGGCATGGAGACCAGGTCATTCTACCCTACTTGTTCTACCAATCCCAAAGACAAGGATTTCTTCCCGCATTGGACAGGGATAGAACCACTCCTATCCGAAGAAACATCAGCACCAAGGGAACCAGTTATTTTACGTATGGAAATATCGTATTTCGCGCACCTTCTTATCCTTTATTCGGAAGATGGCATATAGATTCAAAAAATAGTTTCGTATATAAGGAAGCGGATCTAATGGGAGTCGTGGAACTCGCTAGACTCTCCAGGCTTCCTATGCAAAAAATGGCAAGGGCATCCACAGGAAAGGCACTCACCTATATAGAAACGGATGTGGCATTAAGAAGAGGCTACTTAGTCCCTTGGCAAAAAAGTGCAGTAGAGGCTCCTAAAACAGCGCTCCAATTATTGGAAGCAGACAAAGGAGGTCTGGTTTTTCAACCGGATGTCAGTGAAGGTAAAACAGCGGAGAATGTCGCCCAATTGGATTTTGCTCAGATGTATCCCAGCATCATGGCAATGCATAATATCTCTCCTGAATGTGTAAACTGCTTATGCTGTATAAATGACGAAACAGTTCCAAAGGCACCGGACATAGGATATCGTATATGCAATAAACGTAAAGGAGTTGTTTCTGAGGCGTTAGAGCATGTGTTGGACAGAAGGGCCTATTACAAAAAACAATCCAAGGTCACCACCGGAAAACAACTGGCGAACTATGAAGCAAAACAAGCCAGTTTAAAATGGATGTTAGTTACTTCTTTCGGATACTTAGGTTATAGGAATGCAAAATTTGGAAGATTAGAAAGCCACGAAAGTGTAAACGCATTTGGAAGAGAAAAACTTTTAATTGCAAAAGAAACTGCAGAGGAGTTCGGGTATGAGTTCGTTCATGCGATCACTGACAGTATATTTATCAAAAACTATAATTCTTCTCCTTTGAGCACATCCGAATTGGATTCTTTGTGCTTGGAAATACAAAAACGGACCGGGATCAGAATGGAAGTAGATGGGATCTATACCTGGTTACTTTTTCCTCCTTCCAGTCAGGATTCCGAAATGCCTGTAGCAAACAGGTATATGGGAAGATTCCAGTCCGGGAAATTGAAATGCAGAGGAATAGGAGCCAGAAGAAAAGATATACCTTATTTTATCACAAGCGCTCAAAGCGAAATGCTGGAATGGATGAAGACTAAGATAACGATCCAAGAACTAAAAAGATCTGAATCGGAAATTTTATCTATCTATCATAAATACGATTCTATGATCCGACAAAATAATATCGCTCCTGAAAATCTTCTACTTCTCAAATCCAGTTCCAGAGAGCTGGAAGAGTATGAAGTAATGGGGGCCACGGCACTTTCCATGATGAAACTTAAGGATTTTGGAATGGATGTACAGGCGGGAGAAAAAATAAAATATTTAGTATTGAACCAAAGATCAAAAACCAAAGATAAAAGGTATATGCCGGAAGAAGAATTACAACTCTATCCGAACAAGATTAAAAGAACAGGTTTCGATAAAGAATATTATAGAAAAATGTTAGTTGGGGTTTTCAGAGAAGTTTGGGCAGAATTTGCTTCCTTTAAGGACTTTGATTCTCTTATAGACCCTCAAGGAAGGCTTGATTTTTAGATTAAAGTGCTCCCTTCTGCATTAATTCTAAATTCTTAATATATCTATCTCTTTCTCCTGGATGATCCGATTTACTCTTAAACTCTAGGCCCAAGGTTAAATGCTCATCTTCGTCTTTTCCCCACCAGCGGATCGCAGCAGAAACAGTCAAAGGGGCCTGCATTTTGAAAAGAACGTCTAAGATAAAACCTTCTTGTTTAGGCAAGGTATCTATCAAATTCGGATCGTGAATCTTGACCTTAAGTCCTCTAGGAGAAGCATCCAAAACCCTGAACTTTTCAGTAGTCTTGATAGTATTTGATTCTTTGATCCGGCCCACAACCTCATCGGAGAGCCTTCCCAGCTCTTCCAAATAATCTGAACTGAGTTTTTTATCCTTACTTTGTATCCAAATATAACCAATCGGGATCGGTTGATCGGAATGATTTTTGTAAATGATAGGCCGAATGAGTTCTGAAACAATCTTTTGATCTTTGAACTTTCGGATAATAGTAGCAATATCATCGTCAACGTCTTTCGAATAATCTAAACGATCCGGCCCTGATTCCGAATACGAATTAACATTCTGTGCGTCTTCCAATAGCAAAGACTTGCGAGAACGTTTTACGATCTCAAACTTCCTATCTAACCCAGGCTTAAATGTTTCGATGACTATATTATCAGTGCTATTCTTTTTAAGACGATTCTTATAATCCTCTAGATTCACTTTTATCAAAGTTGGAATATTGAACATATTCGCTTCGATCACCGTTTTAGGTGTGATTAGATTCGTAACGACAGCTTTTCCGTTTAAGACTTGGACCCTAGTACTTTCTCGATTCAATTTCGCAATTGCCAGTTTTTCTACTTTTAAAAGGTAAAGATCCTTCTCCGCTTTTTGAAGGAACTGGCAGTCAATTTCTATATATTTGGCGAGTATTTTGAATAAGGAAATCTTCTTCTCTCCCGTTTCTTCCCAATCTTCAGGCATACGGATCAGTATCTTTTCATCCTCTTCAAGATACTTTTTGATCACTGCCTTTTTATCGAAAGGATAGATCTTGAGAGAAAGTTCCTGGTCCAATAGATATTTCAGAATGACGTGCTTTTTTTGATCTTTGGAAACTATATAATCTAAAGCTCTGGAGTTCTTTTCAAAATATTGCATAATCCGACTATACTTCTTTTAATAAGCGAATTGATTCTCTTCGAATTAACCGACTCACAATTTATTCTTGGAACGTCTTTCGTTTTCTATTTTTTCGGACAAAATCGACTTCTTTTGGAAAAAAATTTTTACCTAATTTTATCCATTAGGGGACACGGATCGACTAACGCATCCCCCGTTTTAGGGAGAATTTATAAGTCATACTAAATTAATCGATTGACTATTCTGAAATTTGGAAATAAATTATTTATTTAATTTTTATCCTGGGAAACATATGAAAAAACTACTCATTGTCCTGCTTCTTATCCTGATGTTTTCCGATCATTCTAAACTTGGTATCTATGCGGATGGATGTTATATCTGCGGTTCAGGTTCTAGTTCCAATTGTAGGGACTATTGTAGTTATTCAGGTTCTGATACTTCTGAAAGTCGTAAAAAATGTGAGAAGTCTGGCTGTAAGATAGGTGGAACGGCAAGTTGTCCATCTGCTGTTAATTATAAAGTTTGTTCTGCTTCTATTTTCGATTCTCCTATCGATAAGAAAAGTTACCTCGCATCCCTTCTCGCTAAATAGCTTCGAATCCCGGGGAGTAATCCCCGGGTGTCTTTTCTTACTTTAAAGTATTTATAAAATCACTTAAGTCAGCGCTAATCTTAGGAGAACTTGCTTCGAATACCATAGGCGGATTTGTTCCCAATGTTGGGCTGAACATCCCTAAACATTCTAAATTTCCAATTCTACACTCTTTAGGATTAGGTGAGATCCACAACGCTCTCCACACAGAATAATTATTATCGTATTCCAGTTCTTTGACCAAATTTAAGTTTTTATCATATAATAGGACTTTTGTATTCGCAGCATACGCCTCGTAAGAAGGCAAGATCCCCAAGGTTGCTACACTGAATAGACTGGAAAAGATAGTTATAAAGTTTAGGCCGATATTCCTTGTTTTTTCGAAAACGGGATAATGTAGTCCTACGATATAATAATCATAAGGAAGATTTTTGAAGGAGTAAGTATAATTCTCCCCTGTTTTTGCGATTTCCAAAAACTTTTCCAGTTCTTTGATCCCTGTAGGACCTGTTACCTCTAAGTAGGATTTTACGAATTTCGAAACCTTCTCCTGAGATAAATCCTTTCGAATCCCATTCGGTTTGTTCTCCCCTGGGATTGGAAAATTTCCGCCTACAGGTTCTTTGATCGTGCGAGAATATGGATCGGAAAGTGCTTCAAAGTCGACTGTCCCATCAGGATTTTTTAACTTAGTGGATTTAAAAGTGTTAAAACCTAAATAAGCGATCCTAAATTTTTTGGTGAGTTGTTTTGTAGGAGTTCCCACATCGCCGGCTTGAGTCAGGGAATATCTAGAAGCACAGGCATTGGATAAAAATATAAAGAAGATCGAAAAGACGAGTAAACGCATTTAGAAACCCTAAACGAATTTTCGGCAAGATTCCAGTAAAAAATTTACCTCAGTTAAGTATTAAATTCTCAAACTTCTTCTTTGGAAGGGACTAATACCAAAACTAAACAACATAAAGCGATCACTAAAGTGACCGGAGTGAACACAGTCGCTTCAGTAGAATTCAAAGAGAATATATTTCCTAAAGTATTCAAAGAAAAGATTAGGATAATGATCCAAATTGCGATCGGAACGACTCGCTTGGGAATGGGAAGTTTTATATATCCCAAATCAAGTGCGATCACTATTAGAAAGAGTGAATTTAGAAGAATCGAAACTGATTCAAATACGATCATCTGTTCCCAGGTTTCTAATCTTCCTCCCCAAACTATAGAAAAAGGAACTGCACCCGATATGATGATAGTATGAAAAATGATGGAACATGAAAAGAAGAGAAGAAGTAAACCTGCTGCAAACTTTCGGATTAGCATCTTTTTATTCATGAATCTCCCTTCTCATTTTACAAAAAAAATCCCCCAACGAACCTTTATTCGGAGGGGGCTTTGTGAATTTTGAAACGGATAAAAGAACGTTCTTCTTTTACTTTTTCAGCTCAGGTGCCAGATCTGCCAGAGGAACCTTATCTTTTGGAAGGTTCTTGTAGACATCATATTCGAATCCGTCTGTAGATCTCCCTTTTGCATCAGGTCCATCTTTCGGATCATTCTTATGATTGTATCTGTCTCTGTCCTCTCTGTCCAAGAAAGGTTTATAATCGGAGCGGTATGCCCATTTGAAAACTGAATCATCAGGATTCTGACCGACTACCAAACAAACAGGATCTACCCAACCTTCGTTTTTCTCGGTCTTGATACGGACCAATTTTTTCGCGATATAGTAGTGGTTTCTGTAATCATAAACCTTTACTACAGTTCCTACAGGAAGGAGTTCAACCTGAACAGAATCGGGCTGGTCGTCGGAAAGAATTCCGACTTTAGGATCCAATTTACCCTTTTCTAATGTAGGACAGTTAATATTCCCTACGATTTGAGCAGTGTTGGAGCAAGCTCCCAAAGCGAGAGCTGCAATTCCGAGGATCGTAATATTTAATGCTAATTTTTTCATGATCCTTTTCCTTATTGGTGATGGTGTAAAGATTCTTCCAATCTCGGATCTCCCACCGGGATCAAAGGAGCTTTTTCCAATCTTTTCAGAACTACCAGACCGAATAATCCGATCACGCCTACTACCGATCCCAAAGATACCAAGTATCCTCCGAAAGAGAAATCTACGAAATTAGCAGGATAAACCAACCAGAAGATTTCAGTAGCTTGAGTGAAGATGACCCAAAGAGAAACTTTCATTAAGAAATCGATATCTCTTTTGTTTGGACGGTTTAATAGAAGCAAGAACGGAACTGCGAACTTGATTGCAGGCAAGGCCAAAGTCAGATATTCCCATCCGCCAGTTAACCTTTGCTCATAGAAGAAAGTTTCTTCCGGAATGGCAGCATACCAGATCAACATGAACTGAGAGAAACCAACATAAGCCCAGAATACTGTGAAACCGAGTATGAATTTTCCTAAGTCATGGATATGGTTTTCGTTCACCAAGTTTCCTAAAAATCCTCTTTTCTTCAGGTAATACGCCATGATCACGAAAGAAGAAAGTCCTGCCTGGTAAGCTCCTGCGAAGCAGTAAACTCCAAACATTGTGGAGAACCAGTGTGGAGTAAGAGACATTACCAGCATGATAGAAACTAAGGAGAAAGAAAGTGCGAAGAATATTATATATCCTCCCGCTAACTTCGCGCTAAACTGAGTGTGCTTAACGTCTTTATCGCTATCTTGAGTTACTGATTTCTTATAGAAAAGATACCCGAATGTTGACCAAGCTGCTCCTAAAACGACGATCATCACTGAGAAGAACCCGATGTTTAAGAGTGGCTTTTTGTGCTTAAGAAGTTTATCAGCTTCTACCGCTTCTGCATGAGTCCACTCATATAGATCATGAGCTCCCAAAAGCAGAATCAGAAGAAGGACTGCCGCAACAGGAACGAATAATCCATAAGTTTCGGAAATTCTACGCAGAGTTACAGGCCAATGAGCACCGGTGATATGTGCTAAAGAGGTGAAGAAAATCCCTGCCAGTGTAATTCCCAAAATAAAGAATACGCCGACTAAGTATGCGGACCAAGCTGGATTGGAATGGCCACCCTCATGACGAAGTTCTGGATGTCCAAGACCGAAAGCAGCAAGACCGATACTCGCTAAACCTACAAGGATCATTCCTACCAGAGCGTTTCTGGTTTTGGAATCCAACTTAAAGTTGATTAAGTTTTGTTCTACTTTAACTTCCATTATTTACCAGCCGTTCTGTTGTCGTATTCTTGTAATTTACGAACATATAATATGATTTTCCAACGATCCTCAGTAGGAACTTGAGAAGCATAACTTTTCATCAAAGCGTTTCCTTCAGTAATGACATGATAGATCTGCCCATCAGAAAATCCTTTTACCTTTGTGGAAACTAACGTTGCCATAGGGCCATCTTCTCTAGGAGCGTTTAACCGTGGAGCAGGACCTACAACAGTTCCATTTCCTTGTCCTCTAACACCGTGACAAGGGCTGCAATACGTTTGATATCTATCTTCTCCGCGTTTCAGATTAACCAAATCCGATTTATAAGGATTAGTTAAACCCTTGTTTGGAAGTTTTTCGACATCTGTAAAGCCAGCATACTCATAAGGGTAATGTCCCTGAGGAACTGCTCCGACAGGAGGAAGGCGTAAGGAAGTATTGTTCGGAAAATTAGAGTCCGCTTCCTGAGCTTCTCTTGCTGGAGAGTCAGCCATGTCCGGCATATACTCCATAGGAGGAGTCTTAGACTCGCAGTTCCAAAGTATCAAACCTGCGAGAGAAAGAGCAAAAATTCTTTGCAGTGAAATCATCAAAATTCTCCTATTTCACCGTCTCGACATGTTTAGAGCCGAGGCCTTTGATAAAGTCGGTCACTGAACCTTCTGAATAATTCGCAGAGTTGGAAGGGATCCAAAGCGCGAATTTGTCGGTAGTGATGTCCGGATGTAAAACCTTACGACCGGTTTTTGGAAGTTTAGCCAGGAAGAACAAAGCTGCAGCTGTGGAAAGTCCAGCCATGAACACTGTAAACTCGAATGTGATCGGAATATACGCAAACCAAGCGTTAAAACTTTTTCCGGAGATATTGATCGGCCAATCGTATTTATGAGTTAAATACTGCATTCCAAAACCGACTGTGCATCCAAAAATCCCCATGAAGAAGGTTACCCAAGGAAGTCCGGAACGAGGAAGACCCATTGCGTCATCCAATCCGTGGACAGGATACGGAGTAAAACAATCGAAGTTGGTGTAACCCTTATCTTTTGTTTTTTGAGCCGCATCTATGATCTGAGCAGGAGTATCGAATAAACCGAAAACTCCATGCTCTGTTTCTTCGAAAGTATGAAACTGTTCTTTCTTAGGAGTATACATTAATGATGACCTCCATCTTTATGAGGCATTACTGTTTTCACTTCCGCGATCGCGATTACCGGAAGTAATCTACAGAAGAGAAGGAACATAGTGAAGAATATACCGAAGGTTCCGAGTAACATCATGAAATCGTAAACCGTTGGAATGTATTTATCCCAGCTGGAAGGCAAGAAGTCCGCGTGTAATGTCATTACGATCACGAAACGTTCGAACCACATACCGATGTTTACGATGATGGAAACGATGAACATCACAGGAATGCTATTTCTAAGTTTTTTAGACCAGAATACCTGAGGAGCAAATACGTTACAGCTGAACATGATGAAGTATGCCCATCCGTAAGGACCGAATGCTCTGTTTACGAAAGTAAATCCTTCGTATTCGTTTCCTGAATACCAAGCCATGAAGAACTCAGTGGAGTAAGCAAGACCCACGATCAAACCTGTAACCATGATCACTTTGTTCATGTTTTCCAAGTGTTTCATGGTGATATAATCTTTCAGTTGGAAGACTTCCCTTGCGATTACCATCAAAGTAACCACCATCGCAAATCCGGAGAAGATCGCACCGGCAACGAAGTAAGGCGGGAAGATCGTAGTGTGCCATCCAGGAACGATGGAAACCGCGAAGTCGAAGGATACGATTGTGTGCACCGAAAGAACCAGAGGTGTAGACAATGCAGCAAGGATCATCGCAACAGTCTCTAAGTGAGACCATGCTTTGTTGGATCCAACCCATCCGAAGGAAAGAATATCATAAACTTTTCTGCGAAGAGGTGTAGTTGCCCTGTCTCTCACGGCCGCGATATCAGGGATCAAACCGATATACCAGAAAACAAGAGAGATACTCAAGTAAGTGGAAACCGCAAATGTATCCCAGATCAGAGGAGATCTGAAGTTCACCCAAAGAGGTCCTCTTTCATTCGGATAAGGGAATAACCAAAATCCCATCCAAGGACGTCCAATATGGATGATCAAGGTGGATGCAGCAGTTAACACCGCGAAGATGGTCATCGCTTCCGCAGCACGGTTAATACCGGTTCTCCACTCTTGGCGGAACAGATAAAGAACCGCAGAGATCAGAGTTCCTGCGTGACCGATACCGATCCAGAATACGAAGTTTACGATGAAGAATCCCCAACCTACAGGATTGTTGATCCCGAGGATGTAAAGACCTTCGTATACCAAGTATCCGATGATAGCTAAATCGATTACGGTAATGGTAAGAGCCAGAATGAAAGCCTTCCACCACAGAGAAGTGGGGAAAGCTTCGACCGGCTTGAGGATATCCTCGGTAACGTCACGGACGGACTTGCCGCCAGTGACTAAAGGTTGGATATCCAGGGCTTCTTTGATTGCGTTAGGTATAGACATAGCGCTTTAATTACTCCGGATTAAGCTCTTACCCTGGTCAAATATGCGACCTGGGGACCGACATTTAAATACTCAAGAACTCTGAAAGATCTAGGATCCGAACTAAGTTTGGATACCGTAGAACTCTTATCGTTCGTGTTTCCGAAACTGATAGCATCAGCCGCACAACTTTGTTGGCATGCTGTCTTCAGTTCTCCGTCTTTCAAAGGACGACCTTCGTTTTTGGCCTGGATCTTTTTCTCCGCGATACGAGAAGAACAGAAGTTACATTTTTCCATAACCCCTCTTCCACGAACCGTAACATCCGGATTGAGTCCAAGATATCTAGGAGTTCTGGATCCTTTTTCAGCTCCGGTCTCGTTATACCAGTGTTGAGCCCAGTTATAACGGCGAACTTTGTAAGGACAGTTGTTAGAGCAGTAACGAGTTCCAACGCAACGGTTATAAACCATGTCGTTGATCCCTTCAGAGCTATGAACAGTTGCCATAACAGGACAAACAGTCTCGCAAGGAGCGTTATCGCATTGTTGGCAAAGCATAGGCTGATGAGCGATCTGTAGATCTTCCGGTTTTTCAGGATCACCGATATAGTAACGATCGATACGAAGCCAATGCATCTCGCGACCCACTCTAACTTCGTCTCTTCCTACTACCGGAATATTGTTCTCTACTTGGCACGCGATGACGCAAGAACCACAACCGGTACAAGCAGTCAAATCGATAGCCATACCCCATTTGTAACCAGGGTATTCATGAACCGGGTTTGCTCCGGCTGCATAGACCATCTTACCGTCTTTTTTAATTTTAGGAATTTCGGATTCTTTAACTCCGGAAGCTGGATTCTTTTTCCATTCTTCCAAAGAAGTAGATTGAACCAAAGGTCGATCTTCGTATCCGAAACCTGGAGATAAAACGTGGTGGTGCTGGGTGCAAGCAAGCTTGTAAGTTTTACCGGTCTTCTCGAGAGAAGTTACGGAAATTCCGGAGAATACTCCGTCTTCAGCCAGAACATATGCGTTCTTACCTACTTCGTTACCTACTTTACCAGCTGCAGTTCTACCGTAACCAACCGCGATCCCGATCGTATCCTTATGCACTCCAGGCTGAACCTGAGCAGGAAGTTCGATAGAACCTTTGGTAGTTTTTACGGAAACCACATCGTTAGATTGGATCCCTTTTTCTTTTGCAAGTCCTGGTGAAAGGATTACATAGTTGTCCCAAGTAACCTTGGTAACAGGATCCGGAAGCTCTTGTAATAGAGAGTTATTTGCCGCTTTACCGTCTCCGATAGAGCTTGTCTCGTAAAGAGCCAAACGAATTCCAGCAGGATAACTTGCAGGCTTTTTCAAGGCTGCTTTATTGAAGCCACGAGTAGCGCTTGCAGTTTTTTTGCGATCCTTAGCTCTTACAGTAGTTCCAACTCTGAGAAGATCTTCCCATTTCTGTTTGGAACCTAACTTTTTGGTCCAAGAGTTCTTTACGTATTCGTAAAACGATTTTTCGTTGGAAAGAGATCCGCCTGCGAAAGCGATCAAGCTGTCCTCGAAAGAACGAGTGTTGAATAAAGGACGGATCGCAGGTTGTTGGATTGAGAATATTCCCTTAGTTCCTTCTGAATCTCCCCAAGACTCTAAGAAATGAGTAGTGGAAGCCAGATAGTTGGAAGCAAGAGCAGTCTCATCCGCTCTGTCTGCAATACTTACGGTCAAAGCAGCTCTATGAAGAAGGTCCTTCCAAGAATCACCAGCTTGGTAAACCAAGTTGGTATCGTAGAGGAATAGAACTCCTACTTTAGTTTGTTTTAATGCTTCAGTAAGTTTGTTTAAGTTACCTGAATAATCAGCTAAACCTTCTTTTTTAGGAGAAGCGTAATCAACAGTCTTACCATCATTGTCTAAGGTAGAGTTTAAGAAGTTCACAATGATCTGAAGATCAACAGCTTCTTTGGTAGAAGCAGCCAGACCGCCCGCAACCACGAGAGACTTACCTTTGTTTGCCCAAAGAGCCTTTGCAGTTTTGCGGATACCTTCTGCGCTGACACCAAGTTCTCCTGCGAGACTTTCTACAGTAGAAGCTCCGGTGACATCCTTAGTGTTCGCTCCTAATTCGCCAAGACCTGCAGCAATTGCAAGAGCCAGTTTGGACTGGTCGCCAGGACGAATAGGAAGTCTAAGATCCGCGTTAGATCCGGACATAGTAGGAATGGATTCAGCAGCGACGAAGTAATTAAGATCTTTTGCTCCATCTCTTAGGTTTCTGCGTTTTGCAAAATCCTTTTGGTGTTCTTCAGGAGACAACCATCCACCCATAAAATCGCAATCGATGGACAGGATAGTGTTCGCCCATTCGAAATTATAGTTAGGAACAAGTGCCTTTCCGTAAGAAGCTGCTTGAGCTTTGGAAATTGCATCTTCCGGAGAAGTGATAGAGATCTCTAAATGTTGTCCACCACCTACTGCTTTTAAGAAGTCAGCGATGATCGCTTTGGTGGAAGGAGAATCAAGAGGTCTTGTTACAATTACAGTGTTACCTTTGTTCTTAGAAAGAGCTTCCTGAACTTTGGAATCCAAAGAGCTCCATTGGATATTCTCCACTTTTCCGCCGGAAATTGCTGCAGGTCTTGGCGAATTAGGAGCGAACACTAAGGATGTCACCGGAGC
>NZ_NPDL01000011.1 GCF_002811475.1 Leptospira hartskeerlii | reverse complement strand
TTTTCCATCTCTGTGTCCTCCGTGCCTCTGTGCGAAACTTTCTAAATTTTTACTTCGCACGGAGGACACAGAGATGGAAAACAAACGGAATCCCTTTGCATCTTAGCGACTTTGCGAGAGAAGAAACGCGGCAGCGATGCGTAGATCTTTAGTCCGAGCGAAGCTCGGATGAGCGTAAGCGAAATCGAAGCAGCGCGACCCGAACGGGGCCGCCCCACAAAAACTCTATTACCATCCATGTAGGAGCTCCTACATTGGTACGAAATTTGCCCCCACCCAGACTCGGGTGGGGGAGTGGCTCGTGGGAGAGCGCTTTCCCCTCTATCACAAAATCCTCCCTTCGTCAACGAAATCCACACCCACTCATTCATGTTGGAATTCCTACAAACCCAATCTTCTAAGACGCTTGCGAAAAAAACCGCGTATCGACGGAATGGAAGCAGGGGTAGCTGTGGCAGTTCAAAATCAGTCAGTCAAATTTATCTTACCGGATGGAAGTTCTAAAGAAGTATCCGCCGGTTCCTCATATAAGGATTTTATAGAATCCCAACTTCCGTTCTTAAAGAACAAGGCGTTAGCAGTCCGCTTAGACGGCACTAACGTTTTGGATCTGAGCCGAACCATTGATTCCACAACCACCCCAAACACCACACCTAAATTGGAAGTTTTGACCTTCCAAGACAAAGAAGGTTGGGAAACCTTCCAACATTCTGCGGCTCACTTGCTTGGAATGGCAGTCCAGAATTTATACAAAGATGCAAAGTTAACTGTAGGTCCAGTGATTGAAAATGGGCCTGGGTTCTTCTATTACGATATCGATTTCACAGAAACTGTAATCACTCCTGAAGATTTTCCTAAGATTGAAGCGGAAATGAAAAAGATCGTGGATAACGACTACGAAGTTTTCCGTAAGGTTTGGGATAAAAAAGAAGCGATCTCCGTTTTTGAAAAATTGGGAGAGAACTATAAGATAGAGATCGTTGGTCAAATTCCTGACGACAAAGTATCTATCTACGGAATGGGAGAATGGTTCGACCTTTGTAGAGGACCTCATATTCCCCGCTCCGGATTTTTGAAAGCATTCAAGTTGACTGCACTTTCTGGAGCTTATTGGAAAGCAGACAAAAACAATCGTATGCTCACTCGAATTTACGGGATTGCATTTCCAAGTAAGAAGGAACTGGACGAGTATGTTTTCCAACTGGAAGAAGCTAAGAAGAGAGACCACAGAAAGATCGGAAAAGAAATGGATCTATTCTCTTTCCAACCGGAAGCTCCTGGTTTTCCTTTCTGGCATCCTAAGGGAACTACTCTTTGGAACGCGTTAGCCGATTATATTCGTAAAGAATGTGCTAAACGTGGATACCAAGAGATTAAAACTCCTGCTGTACTTTCTTCCGAGTTATGGAGAAGAAGCGGTCACTGGGATAATTTCAACGAGAACATGTATTTTGTTTCGATCGACGAAGAAGAATTCGCGATCAAACCGATGAACTGTCCTGGTTGTAGTTTGATCTACAAACACCATCTTCATTCTTACAGAGAACTTCCTCTTAGATTCGCAGAATTAGGAAGTGTACATCGTCATGAGTTACACGGAGTTCTTCACGGACTTTTTAGAGTTAGAGCATTTACTCAAGATGATGCGCATATCTATGCACCTTTAGAATTTCTGGAAACAGAAGTGTTGGATATCATAGACTTCACTTTTAATGTGTATAAGAAGTTCGGATTCCAAGAATTCAAAACTTATATCGCCACTCGTCCTGAAAAATCGCAAGGTAAGGACGAAGACTGGGAATTTGCTACCAACGCTCTCAAGCAAGCTTTGGAAAAAAGAAATATTCCATTCTCCATTAAAGAAGGAGAGGGCGCGTTCTATGGACCTAAGATAGAATTTAATATCAAGGATTCTATCGGAAGAATGTGGCAATGTGGAACCGTGCAGATAGACTTCTCCATGCCGGACCGTTTCGAGTTGGATTATACCGATTCCGACGGAGCCAAAAAAAGACCAGTCATGGTCCACAGAGCGATCTATGGTTCCTTAGAAAGATTTATCGGGATTCTAATAGAACATTTCGAAGGGAAATTCCCACTTTGGCTTTCTCCTAATCAGATACGTGTTCTAACCGTAACCGAAAATGTGCAGGAATATGGATCCGAGATCTTGAAAAATCTGATCGAGTCCGGCTTCAGAGCGGAAAGCGATTTCAGAAATGAGAAGATCGGTGCAAAGATCCGGGATTCCATTCTGAAAAAGGCAAATTATCTTCTGGTCTTAGGTCAAAAGGAGAAGGATTCCGGCACTGTTGCGGTCCGTAAACGAGGCTCAGAAGAAACAATTTCTATGTCTTATTCCGAGTTTCAATCTTTGCTCGAAAAGGAAGTCGAATCAGGACTTTGAACTAAATTCTACTTGATGAACTAGGCTATCTGTAGAGAAAATCGCTTGAAAGCTAGCCTACTAGCCAAAAAATTGGAAAAAACCGGAGATTGAATGCAGAAGAGGCCTCAACCGAAACCCACCGATAAACTATTTACTCATAGAATTAATGAGAAAATTACTGGGGTAGCCCAAGTAAGATTGGTGTCGGATGACGGTGTAATGATCGTTTCTTTTGACGAGGCTTTACGGCGCGCTAAAGAAGAAAACTTGGACCTGGTAGAAGTATCCGGTGACCAAGAGATTCATGTCTGCAAGATCATCGATTACGGTAAATATAAGTTCGAACTACTTAAAAAGAGTAAGGAAGCTAAGAAGAAACAACACGTAATCAACGTGAAAGAAGTGAAGATCCGTCCAAGGATCGAACAACATGATTACGATATTAAAAAACGCCACGCAGTGGAGTTTCTTCAAAAAGGGGACAAAGTTAAAGTCAGCCTTCGCTTTCGCGGTCGTGAAATGATGCACTCCGAACTCGGAATGAACGTAGTCAATCGAATGGTAGAAGATTTGAAATCGGTCGGTACTCCGGAAAGAGAACCAGTGTTAGACGGCCGCCAAATCGTTGTAGTTATCACACCTCTTGCTGCAAAGCAATAGAGTAAATATTCAGGAATTATCGAGGTAGGGGAAATGCCTAAGCTTAAAACAAATAGAGCCGCAGCTAAACGGTTCAAGTTTTCCAAAAATAATAAAATAAAACGGAAGAGTATGAACACCCGTCACATTCTTACCAAAAAAGGACCGAAAAGACGTCGTCGTCTTAGAGGAATGACTTTGGTAGTGGATGCGGATTGGAAAGCAATCGTTAGACTCATGCCTTACGGAGTTCGATAATGCCACGCGCAACAAACGGAACTATACACAAGAATCGTCGTAAAAAAATCCTAAAAACCGCAAAAGGTTTTAGAGGAGCTAGATCCAAACTTTACAGAACTGCAAAATCTGCGGTAATGAAAGCGGGTCAGTGGGCGTACAGAGACAGAAGAGCAAAAAAACGTGATTTCCGCAAATTGTGGATCATCCGTATCAATGCAGCTGCTCGTGAAGCTGGACTTTCTTATTCTCAATTCATGTATGGATTGAAAAAAGCCAATATTTCCTTGGATAGAAAGGCCCTGGCAGAACTCGCGTTTAGCGACAAAGAAACTTTCAACGCTCTAGTTGAAAAAATCAAGGTAGCGGCGTAATCAATATTCGCCCTTAGGAGGGTCCGGTTTTTCGGATCTTCCTGCCGCAAAAAGCCCGTAATTCTACGGGCTTTCTTTGTTTTTAGAAAAAAAGGTTTTTCTCTTTTTGAGAAAGATGAAAAATGGGATGGATTTTGCCCATCTGGCAGGTCGAAAATATTTAGGCGGAATTTCGCCCTAAGTGTAATTTTACAAAATAAACCACTCCGATAATGGAGAACGAGGTTCGCACTATGTTAACAATGGAGACAATTGAGGAGCTCGAGAGTAAAGTCCTAAAAGCACTCGAACTCATTAGCGACCTTCGGGCGGAAAACGGTCGCCTGGAAACAGAAAACGAATCTCTTCGTGCGGAAAACGACCAGATGAAACTGGCGATGGAAGAGAAGGAAAAAGAACTCTCTTCTCTCCGCGAACAACTCCAAAAAGCGAACAAGGAGTTGGAAGATATTAAGGAAAGAGAAAGAGCTCTCGAAGGTAAGATCAATCAACTTTTGGGACGTTTGGATGGTCTTCCTGCTTCCGGCAGCGGATCTTCATCTGCTTCTTCTTCACCTAAGCCTAGTTCAAGTTCTTCTTTTGCTACTGGCGCTGCGGCTGGTGCAATTGCAGGAGCGGCAGCAGCTTCCGCTGCACCATCGGTAGTTAGAGATTCTTCGGAAGAAGATTTTAACGAAGACGATGAGATCATTCTTCTAGACGACGAAGACGATGATATTTCCGTTCTAACTGAATCTTCCGACTCTTCCGGAGGAGACGACGAGATCATTATCACAGACGAACCTATCGACGACTTCAGTCCTGTTTCTGCTGACGATGATGATATCATTATCGAAGACGATGATGATGCAATTAGCGTATTTGATGCGGATGAAGACGACGACTTCCTCGTCATCGAAGACGATCCTAAGTAATTTTTATGAGTGAAAGGGTCAAAGCTCGTATACTGGGCGACGACTATACCATAGTAGGCGATACCGATCCGGAGTATATCCATAGGCTCGCCGAATTGGTAGACCGAAAAGTCCGTGAGTTACAATTAGGAATGCCTAATGCACCTAAATTGAAACTCGCAGTACTCGCCGCTTTAAACTTTGCGGACGAATTAGAACAATCCAAAAATCAAGTCGGCGAATCCGGACCTTCTTCTCCCGAAGCGGAAGAAAAGACCAAAAAATTGATCACTCTTTTAGAAGAAGGTTTGATCGGAGATCTTTGATTTGGTTTCTAAATCGGAAGCCAGAAAAAAAATGAAATCACTTCTCTTGGGAGTTCCTTCCAGGAAAGAAAAAGAAGAAAGTATCCGCGCTAGTCTTCTGGAATTTCTGAGACATAGCTCATCTTCTTCCCAATTAAAAATCATCTCTTATGTTGCGGATGATTTTGAAATTTCTCCTTTTCTACCGTTAGGCTCTTCTTTACAGTTAGGTAATTTCAGTTTGGACATATTTTTTCCAAAAGTAACAAATTCAGGACTAAAATTTATATCAGGTTCCGGATTTTCCTCAGGTGCATTTGGTATTTTAGAACCGACTGGAGAAGAGTTTCTAAAACCCGAAGACGCAGATTGGATTATAGTGCCTGCCCTAGGTTGGAATGGGGAGGGGGCAAGGCTCGGAAGAGGGAAAGGTTTTTATGATCGTTCTCTAAAGGATATACTTTCCGAAAAAATGATTGGCCTTTCTTTTGAGGACCTATACCCTTGCGATTTTTCTGAGGAGCCCCATGATCTGAAAGCAGGTACCGTGATTACGGAGAAAAAAAACCATTGCTTTCCCGGTAAAATGGGGGAAAAATCAGTCGGATAATTCGATAGGGAGTTTCTTTTTCGGGGGGCTCCATGTCGACAATGTACTAAGCCGGAAACTTGTGCCCAAAGTTTCCGATCTGAAAGAGTAAGTGGCGGAGAACCGGTGAAAACCATAGATAAAAACAACCACGCGGAACTAAACCAAGAAGAGAAAGATCTGGAATCGATTCAGGAATTTCTCACATTCGAAGTGGATAAGGAAATTTTCGGGATCGATATTCTCTATATCCACGAGATCCTAAAACCGGTACCGATCACAAGAATTCCTAACGTGGATGCTTTTATATTGGGAGTGATCAACTTGAGAGGTGAGATCATTCCGATCATGGATCTGAAAGAACTTTTTGGATTAGGTTTTTGTGATATTCTTCCTTCCACTCGGATCATTGTAGTAGTTAACGGAGAAAAAAGGGCAGGAGTCTTAGTTGACTCAGTTAAACAAGTGGTTAAGATCCGCAAAGACAAGGTCAGCAAAGCGGACGAAGACCTGAGCGTAAATTATAGCGAACTTATAGAATCGGTCAGCCAGTTTGAAGACTCTCTGATCCTGAACTTGAATCTTTCCAAGGTAATGGATTATGCGGGGGAGGAAGCGTAAATGGCCGGAGTACTTGGCGAATACACAGAACTCTTTTTGGAAGAGTCCGAAGACCAGATAGAAGAGCTGAATGCGAACCTTCTAAAACTGGAAAAGGACCAGTCTGATCCGCAAACCATTAATGATATTTTCCGCGCGGCCCACTCTTTAAAAAGTTCGGCAGCATTCGTCGGATTGTACAATCTTTCCGACCTAGCTCATAAAATGGAGAACCTTCTCCAAAGTATCCGGGATGGAAAACTTGCAGTTAATCTATCGCTGGTAAATCTACTATTCCAATGTTTTGATCTAATCAAGAACGTAATCGTGAATGTTGCTGCAGGCAAGAAAGTGGACACCCCTTATACGGATATGATCCAAAGGCTGGAGGCATACGAAAAAAATCCGGATGTTGCTTCTGCTCCTAACGCTCCTGCAAGATCCGTTTCTCAATCTACTGCTCCCGTTGCTAAACAAGACGAAATTTCCAGTAATGGGGTCGATCTTGATGCGGACGATCAAAAAGAATTAGAAGAGATGCTTCGCAGCGGTTCCGGAAAACCTTGGCTCTTAAAAGTGGGACTTAAAAAAGATTCTCCAATGAAGGGCCTACGTTATACGTTGATTGTTCAAAATCTGAAAAACTTAGGCCAAGTTTTTCGTACTAAACCAAGTGCGGAAGAATTGGAGAATGGAACAGAAGCTCCGTATCTTTCTGTCCTGATCGTAAGTTCGGAGTCCCAAGAAGAGCTCACCAAGGCTGCAAACGTAGACATGGTGGAGAATCTGATGATCCAAGAGTTTAAGCTCAGCGGTTATTCTGCGACAGGAGTTCCTTCTCCGTATCAACTCGACGAGGAAGAAAGAAGTACAGAGGCAAAAGTTACTTTAAAAAGTATCAAAGTATCTTCCGACAAACTGGATCAGCTCATGAATAACGTGGGCGAGCTTGTGATCACTAACTCTGGCTTCCAGAAAATTTACGATGACCTTCTCCGAACTTTCGGGGACGATCAGTTATTCAACGAACTAAAAGGTCGTATTGATCTTATCAATCGTATCTCTAAAGAACTCCAATCCGGTATTATGAATATTCGCATGGTCCCGATTTCTACGGTCTTCCGTCGTTTCTCTCGTTTGGTCAGAGACCTTTCTTTAGAGACAGGAAAAACAGTGGATCTGGTTTTAAACGGAGAGTCCACCGAACTGGACAAAAAAGTGATCGATGCATTGGGAGAACCGCTTCTTCACTTGATCCGTAACTCTGTGGATCACGGTATCGAGTCTCCGGAAGAAAGAAAAAAATTAGGTAAATCTGAAACCGGGATCGTGGAACTGAACGCTTACCAAGGCGGTAGCAATATTATGGTAGAGATCCGTGACGATGGTCGCGGATTGGATCTGGAAAAGATCCGCAAGAAAGCAATAGAGAAGGGACTCGTTTCTGAAACCGACGCTATTGCTTTAGAAGAAAGCGATATTTATCAATTCATCTTTGCTCCCGGTTTCTCCACTGCGGACAAGATCACCGATATCTCCGGTCGCGGCGTAGGAATGAATGTGGTGAACAGCCTCATCCAAGAATTCAAAGGTAAAATTCTGATCCAGTCCCAGAAAGGATCCGGAACTTCTTTCGTTCTATCATTCCCTCAGGCACTTGCGATCATTCCTTCGATCTTGATCGTAATGGAAGAAGAAGTTTATGCTTTCCCTCTTTCAGAAGTAAACGAGACAATCAAGGTGAACAACGAACAGATCACGACTCTAGAAGGAAACGAGATCATCAATTTGAGAGGAGAGGTTCTTCCTATCTACAGATTGAATCGTATTTTAGGTCTTCAGGACAAAACGGACAGAGAAGAATTTCCGGTCGTTATCGTTCAATACAAAGGTCGCAAGTTAGGCTTCATGGTGGATGAACTCGTAGGAAAACACGAGACGGTCATCAAATCCTTGGAAAAAAACTTCAAAAATATCAAGGGACTTACCGGAGCTTCCATTATGGGAGATGGAACGATTATCATGGTCTTAGATATTCCCGGCCTGGTAGAATTTGCCGCCGAGTTGGAAGAAAATGCAAGATATGTAAACTATCATCTGGAAACGATGAAACGTATCAGCACGATCCGAACCATCGAAACAGAAGAAGAGAAGTATATCCAAAAAACTTCTAATCCAACTAACGTTTATAATCATAAACTTCACGAGATTACTACTCGCGAAAGAGAACGTCGTAAGAAGAGCGAGCGCAAAAAATCGGAAGAATCCAAAAAGGTGATCGTAGCAAAAGAAGAACTTGAAAGAGAAATTTCTTCCACTCCGATCAAAACAACTATGGAGATCCGTACTTCCGAGGATAAACTGATCACTTCTACCGAAACTCCTTCCGAACTTTCTTCTAACACCGCGGTTCTGGAAAGACCTGCTGCTAAAAAAGAAGGAATGGAAGAAGCATATAGATCTCATATCAATGAATTGATCTCTGATTCTCCGGTTTCCGACGAAGAGAGAAAAAGAGCGGATCATATTATAGAAGGTTTCTTAGAGCAGAAAAAACAGAGGATGATGGCTGTTTCTCACTCAAAAGAATTTACCGGAAACCTGAGCAAAGAGCAGATCAAGAAGATTGAATCCGTAGTTAACACTGGTATGATGAATGCCGGCATGGTCCTTTCTCAGATCTTGAACAGGAACGTGGATCTGTTTATTCCTGAAATTATCATGAATGATAAAGAAGGTCTGGCTTCCGAGATCCGTTTTTCAGACGATAAATTCTATGGAATGAAGGTCAAAATGACCGGTGATCTAAACGGGAATATGCTGATGATGTTCTCTAGAGAGAATGCTAAGAACCTGGCCAGAGAACTTTTGGATTCTAATCCGAGCGGAGATACTCTGGACGATGATACAAAGAGCGTTTTGTCAGAGATCGCAAACATAGTTTGTGCTTCTGTTTTGAACTCTATTTCCAATAAGGCGAAAGTGGGTGTGTTGCCGGATGTTCCGGAACTTGTGGAAGGAACCTTTCTGGAAGTTTTGGATGTTGTTAAACCGGAAAGAACTAAGTTCTTAAGTATGCTCACTGAATTTAATCATGAGGGAAACAATCTGTTAGGAGTACTTTTATTCCTTCCGGACTTCGATGAACTCATGGATTTGCTTCCGAAATTTTAAACACTAGGATTTTGTCGTGGTAGGAACTCCCGCGGACGGGTCGATTCGGGTCGTGATCATAGACGACTCTCTTTTGGTGCGAAATATTATTTCGGACCAAATCAAAAAAGAAAGTCGGATCCAAGTTATAGCTACCGGTAAAACCGGAGTGGATTGTATTGAACTCGCCACAAAACTAAGACCTGATATTGTCATTTTAGATGTGGAGATGCCTGTAATGGATGGGCTTTCCGCGCTCCAAGAACTACAGAAACGAAAATTGGGTATTCCAGTAATGATGCTCTCTGTTTTGACACAACACGGAGCGGATGCAACTTTCAAAGCATTAGAATATGGAGCAATTGATTTCGTTCCGAAACCTTCTTCCAGTAATCAATTTAATCCGGAAGAAATTGGAACAGTTCTCAAAAATAGAATACTCGCTTATTTCGATAGCTTACGACCAAGTCATGCGGATCTTGATCCCAAAAAAATAGTAGATACGGTCAAAAGTAAAATTTTCAAAAATGAAAAAAAAGCCGTGGAAGCGGTTTGCATCGGGACTTCTACCGGTGGTCCGAAAGCGTTACAGACTGTTTTTTCCGATTTTCCGGAGAATTTTCATCTACCAATTTTCGTCGTACAACATATGCCTATAGGTTTTACGAAAGCGTTCGCTTCTCGTTTAAATGATCATTCTAAAATTACAGTAAAGGAAGCCGAGGACGGAGAAGAAGTTCGTCCCGGAACAGGTTACGTGGCGCCGGGTGATGCACATTTAAAGATCGAATCTAAGGCAGGACGGAAATGGATTGCCTTAGGTAGGGAAGCGTTGGTAAATGGACACAGGCCCTCAGTCGAAGTTTTATTCGACAGCGCAATCCGGGAATACGGGAGCGCCTTAGTCGGTGTGATTATGACCGGCATGGGTAAGGATGGAGCGGCGGCGACTCTCAGAATGAGAGAGACTGGAGCTTCTACCGTCGCCCAAGACGAGGACAGCTCCGTGATCTTCGGAATGAATCGCCAAGCCATCGAAATGGGTGGGGTTCAGTTCGTAGAACCTGTAAGCGCAATAACATCAAGGATACTTTCCATTCTTAAAGAAAGGGGAAACTAATTATGGCCAGAATTCTCGTAGTAGACGATGCAAAATTCATGAGGACCATGGTGAAGGACGCACTCGTCGCCGGAGGGCATGAGATCGTCGGCGAAGCCGAAAACGGAAATATCGCTGTTGATCAATACAAAGCGATTAAGCCGGACCTAGTCACTATGGATATCACCATGAGAGAAAAAGACGGGATCGAAGCAGCCCAGGAAATTTTTAAATTAGATCCGAAAGCGCGTATCATCATGGTAACTGCTCTTGGTCAGGAAGAACTTCTTGCGAAAGCGATCAAGATGGGGGTGAAGGATTTTGTAGTTAAACCTTTCTCGCCTGAAAGATTGCAACAGGCGGCAGAAAAAGCACTGAATTCATAAAGAGATGGAGAGAGAAAACGCCACACAGTCCTTCGTAGTTCAATGGAACAATTCCGAAGGTGGTATCACAGAGGGACCTTTAAGTCTTCTCTGGTCTCTTATCGAAAGTTATAAGGTGGATATATTTGAAGTATCCCTTTCTCAAATCACCCAAGACTTTCTAAACTTCATTAAGATTTCTGCAAGTATTCATATAGACATGGGAGCGGAATACGCTCTTATGGCCGCTAATTTAGTTTATCTCAAATCCAAAGCATTATTACCCGATCCAGGTTTCGAAGAAGAAGATTACGATCCTCCTCTTCCCCCAGAACTGGTCGAAAAACTTCTAGAACATAAAAAATTCCAATTAACCGCCCAAAAAATGGGGGATGTGGATAAGGTCCAAGCCGGAGTATTCTCTAGAGATACCAATCAGGTTATAGATGAGTCCGAATCTTGGCTGGATCTAAGCCTTTTAGACCTGATTTCCGCATTTAACGAGATCTTGGAAAAACGGGAAGATGAAGGCGAGATTCCCGCTTTACTTACCGCGCCCCACCGGTATTCTGTCGAGGAAAAGATGGGTACCATTTCCGAACTGCTCGTCGAACGTTCGGATATCTCCTTTGAAGAATTGTTTTCTACGGTTAAGCCTGAGAAAGCCGAGATAGTAGCCGTCTTTCTGGCAATGTTGGAGCTCTGTAAACAGAGAATTGTATCCATCCGCCAGCATAAAATTTTCGGCGAAATCCGTATATTCTTGGTGGGAGAACCGTGGAACGCGACAAAGCCGGCTTAAAAGGACTGATAGAAGCGCTGCTTTTCCTTTCCGGAGAGCCGCTTAAACTAGCCAGTATCGCAAAATCCATAGACTGCGAAAAACAGGAAGCTCGTGATATATTAGACGAGCTGATCTTGGATTACCAAGAGAAGGACGGAGGATTCGTTCTTAGGGAGATCGCTGGCGCTTATCAATTTTCTACGAACGAAAAATATTCTGAAATTTTAGCAAGACTCTTCAAAGAGAAGAAGAGAGAGCAACTTTCCCGTTCCAGTTTGGATACTCTCGCGATCATTGCGTATAAGCAACCGATTACATTATCTGAAATTGATGATATACGAGGAGTATCTTCCAGAGCGATGGTAACTTCTCTCATATCTAAAAAACTTGTTAAACCTGTCGGTAATAAAGAAGTTCCGGGAAGACCTGCATTATACGGAACCACTAAGGACTTTTTGATACATTTCGGATTAAATAAACTGACCGATTTACCTGCCCCTGTGGAAGTGAAGGAATTAAAATTCGAAAACCTGGATGATTTGATAGAGAATGGCCAAGAATAACGACAAACTGAAAGAGTTCCGGGATAAGATAGATTCCCTGGACAAAGAAATCGTAAAGGCTATCCAGGCCAGAGCGGAGATTGCTTCCGAGATCGGAGAACTCAAAAGAGAGAGTAACGAGCCTATCTATCGTCCCGACAGAGAAAAGGATGTGTATGAAAAGATCCTTGGACTGAACGGAGGACCTCTCCCTGACAAGGTCCTGATTGCAATTTACAGAGAGATCATGTCCGGATCCTTCTCGGTGGAGAAGGGTTTAAAGATCGGTTATCTGGGACCGGAAGGATCTTTTTCTCACCAAGCAGTTCGCGCAAGATTCGGAACTTCAGTCGAGGCTACTGAATTTCCTTCTATCCCGGAAGTTTTCCGCGCGGTGGAAACTGATAAAGTTGATTACGGAGTTGTTCCTGTAGAAAATTCTTCCGAAGGACTTGTGAACTCCACTTTGGATCAGTTCTTGGTTTCTGATCTAAATATTTATTCTGAAATTTATCTTAAGATACATTTGAATCTCTTAGGATTCGAACATGATCTTTCTAAGATCAAAACCTTATACGGTATCAAGATCGCAAATTCTCAATGCAGGAATTGGATCGCCGCAAACCTTCCTCATGTAGAAGTTTCGGAAACTCCTTCTACCTCTAGAGCTGCAAGTATTGTTGCGGAGAAGAAGGATGCATGTGCTGCAATAGCTTCTTCCATCGCTGCTGAAATTTATGGTCTGGATCTAGTCCGAGAATCTATCGAAGATATGTCGGACAACACTACGAGATTTCTGATCATCGGTAAAAACCAATGTCCTCCTACTAAAAACGATAAAACTTCTGTAGTGTTTTCTATCCCGGATAAACCAGGCTCTTTGTACAAAGTATTAAAACCTATCTTTGATAAAGGGATCAATATGACCAAGATAGAATCCAGACCTACACGCAGGACTTCCTGGGAGTATAACTTCTTCATAGATTTCTTAGGTCATAAAAAGGATCCTCTGATCGAAGAAGTTCTAAATGTATTAAAAGAAAACACAATCTATCTTAGGATTTTGGGATCTTATCCGATCTCTCCACCTAACCCGTGAAAGCCGAATTTTCTCGAATCTTGATTTATGGCCTAGGAATGATGGGCGCCTCCCTTTCTTTGGCCTTACGAAAAAAGAACTCTTCCGCGGAGATTGTGGGAGTGGTAGGATCACTTTCCAGTAAGGAGAAGGGGATCCGTCTTAAATCAGCGGATAAAATTTTTACTTCTGAAGAATTTTCCAAATCTCCTGATTGGGAATCATACGACCTGATCGTTTTCGGGGTTCCAGTCAATACTACTGTTGAAGTGATCTCTAAACTTCCTTCCGGATTTAAGGGCCTTTTGACTGATATGGGTTCCACTAAACAAGAGATCGTTCACGCAGTGGAGTCGGTTCTGAAAGGAGAACATCGATATATTTCTTCTCATCCTATGTGTGGATCCGAAGAATCCGGATTAGAATTCGCGAATGTAGATTTATACGAAAACAGACTTTGTATTTTAACGAAACCTTCAGGTGCGACCGACGAGGCTTATTCAGAGATAGAAAGTTTTTGGAAATTTTTAGGAATGTCTACAACTGAAATTCCTGCACATGAACATGACAAAATCCTGTCTTACGTATCTCATGTTCCTCATTTGATATCTTCTCTCATGACAAATTGGGTTTGGGAAAACGGGTGTGTAAGGGAATTTACCCAAAATTCTCCTTTGCCTTTGACCGGTGGAGGTTTTAGGGACATGACCAGAATTGCAGGCTCTAATCCTAAAATGTGGTCACCGATTTTTTCTTCTAACCAAGAGGAGATCTATAAGGCGCTTTTGGACTATAAAGAAAGATTGGATAAACTTCTTTTGGAATTAAAACCTGAAAAGCCGCTCGACCTAAAACATTGGGAGTCCTTCATGGAAAAATCTCGTATCGATAGGGACGCAATTTTAAAGAAACAAAATGATTCCAAGAATCCTTAATTCTTCCGGAAGAGAGATCACAGTTCCGGGAGATAAATCTCTTTCTCATAGAAGCGTATTATTCTCCGTATTATCCAAAGGGGCTTCCCATGTTTCCGGGTTTTTGGAAGCAGAAGATCCTTTAAATACGATGAAAGCTTTCACGGGGCTCGGGTTGAAAGTGGAGAAGGTCTCAAAGGGAGAATATGTTTTTACGAGCCCCGGTAAGAATGCTCTTCAGTCTCCTAAGGAAGTTTTAGATTTCGGTAATGCAGGAACTGGTATCAGATTATCTGCAGGATTACTCTGTGGGCTCCAAGGAATTAAGGCTACCTTAACTGGAGATCATTCACTTCAAAAAAGGCCGATGTCCCGTATTATAAAACCTTTAAGTTCTATGGGAGCTTCTATCTCAGGAAAGGACGACAAGGCACCTCTGGAAATTGTCGGAAAAAAACTATCCGACTTCCATTATAAAAGCCCGATCGCTTCCGCTCAGGTAAAATCTTGTTTGATGCTGGCCGCAATGGCTTCCGAAACTTCTTTGGAATACGAAGAAGATATTCTTTCCAGAGACCACACTGAGAATATGTTTCGGTTTTTGGGAAATAAACTGACTTATTTTTCTCCCACTCATTTTAAAATGGAACCTCCTTATACTTTCGAAGCGAAGGAATTTAAGGTGCCGGGAGATATTTCTTCTGCAGCATTTTTCTTAGTGCTAGGAGTACTATTAAAAGAAGGTTCTGTTCTTGTGAAGAATGTTGGATTAAATCCTTCTCGCATCGGAATTCTTCATGCGCTCGAAGCGATGGGTGCAAAAATTTTGGTCCATAACAAAAGGATAGAATGTGGGGAACCTGTAGGAGATCTGGAAGCTGTTTCTTCTAATTTACGTTTTTCTGAAATTAAAGAAGAATGGATCCCTTCTCTTATTGATGAGATCCCTATCTTAACGATTGCAGGTCTTTTTGCAAAAGGTGGATTTATTATTCGTCATGCAGAAGAACTGCGTGCAAAAGAATCGGATCGTATTTCCGCCATGGTGGAAAATCTTCGAAATCTTGGGATCACAGTGCATGAATATCCGGATGGGTATGAGATCCCTGAAATTGGTTCCAGCGTACATTCTTCCGAACTTTCTTCCTGGCTTTCCGGAAACTCAGTGAATATCTTTACTAAGATGGATCATAGGATCGCAATGAGTTTTATGATCTTGAAAGCAGTGAGCGGTTTGGAAATTCGTCCCGACGAAACTTCTTGGATTGAAACTTCCTTTCCCGGGTTCGAATCTTTATTAGAAGGTTTTACGCAATGACGGAAAACGTGATCGCATTAGATGGGCCTGCCGGAACAGGCAAAAGTACAGTGGCTCGTGAACTTTCCAAAAAGCTTGGATTCGAATATCTGGATTCAGGAGCATTCTACCGTGCGTTAACACTTCATATTTTTAAGATCTATGTATCCAAAAACTCTTCTATTTCCTTTTCGGATTGGTTGTCCGGTAAGGAGTTCCTACCACTCACTGAAGGTGTAGAAATTTTCTGCGAATTTTCAGAAACAGGGGAGAACAGAATCTTCTTAAATGGAGAGGATGTTTCCACAGATATCAGAACTCCAGAGATCACAAGAGAGATTAAATATATCGCTGACAAAGCGGTATTTAGAGAGTTCGTAAATTCCCAATTGAGAAAACTTTCTCAGACTCATCGTTTGGTAATGGACGGTAGAGACATAGGTACGCACGTATTTCCGGACGCTCGTTACAAATTCTTTTTGACCGCTTCTTCCAGAGTTCGGGCCGAAAGAAGATATAATCAATTATTAGAGCAAGGTATTCGTTCGGATTTAGAAGAAATCGAAAAAGAGATCGTGATCCGTGACAAATCCGATACCGAAAGGGAAATCGCCCCTCTCCGGAAAGCAGAGGACGCAATCCTCATTGACACGGATAACCTGCCAAAAAATAGTGTAATTAGTAAGATCCTTGGGTGCCTAGACTCTGGCATTTATAACGATTCGCACTAATCCCAATCAACACCGAGTATTTCAATCCGTATGAGTAGCCAACAAGACAAGTCCACTTTTGCAGAAGTTTTCAAACAGTGGGAAGAAAAGAAAAACGACGAAGCCGAAATTCGCAAAGACCAAGTGGTCGAAGGTAAAGTCGTATCCGTAGACAACGATAACGTCTATGTGGCAATCGAAGGATTGAAACAAGAGGGAAGAATTCCTCGCTCCGAGTTCGACGAAAAACCGGAAATCGGATCTGTAGTTACGGCACTTGTAAAAAGAAAAGAGTCTACCGACTCTGGATGTGTCCTTTCTAAAAAAGAAGCCGACCAACGAAAAGGTTGGGAAGTTGTTAAAGACGCATTCAAAAATAATTACCAAGTCAGCGGACGTTTGGTAAACGAGATCAAGGGAAAAGGTTACATCGTTAACGTAGAAGGTTCTGAACTTTTCCTTCCAGCTTCTCAACTTAGCTATAAATTCTCCGATGGAGAAAATTATAAAGGTGTAGAACTCGATTTTAAAGTAATCGAGGTAAACGAACGCACCCGCTCCGGAGTTGTTTCCAGAAAAAAACTTCTAGACGAAGTGAATAACGAAAAATGGGACGCACTCGCTCTTAAAGTAAAGGTTGGAGACAAGGTTAAAGCAACCGTTTCCAAAATTGCAAGCTTCGGAGTTTTCTGTGATCTGGAAGGAGTTGTAGGACTTCTCAGACAAAGAGATATCTCTTATAAAAAATTCGCACCATTCAAACAATACTTCACCATCGGACAAGAGATCGAACTTCAAGTTCTCGAAATGGAAAAGGAAAATAACAAACTCGCTTTAGGACTCAAACAACTGTATGAAGATCCTTGGGTTTGGGCAAAACGTTCTTTGGAAAAAGACATGGTCATCCGTGGAACTGTTACTTCTCTCACCAACTTTGGTGCATTCGTAGAATTGAAAGAAGGTTTAGAAGGTTTAATTCATACTTCCGAATTGACCTGGGCTAAAAAACCTCCTCATCCAAAAGAACTTCTAAAAAAAGGACAAGAAGTAGAAGCTCTGATCCTCGATATCGACTTCGAAAGCAGAAGATTATCTTTAGGTTTAAAACAACTTCAACCGAATCCTTGGGACGCTTTAGGTCCTGAAGTTAGAGTTGGAAATGTTCTGACCGGAAAAGTAACCGGCATTACTAAATACGGTGCATTCGTAGAAGTAGAAAACGGCATCGAAGGTCTGATCCACATCAGCGATATCACTTGGGACGAAAAACAAAAGAACCCAACTTCTCTTCTGAAAAAAGGAGAGGATGTTAAATACATCATCCTAGACATTAATTTTGATGCACAAAGGATCTCTTGCGGATTAAAACAACTACAAGAACATCCTTACGAAGCATTAAGAAATCGTTATCCTATCGGTTCTGTTGTTCAAGGTAAGATCAAGAGCATCGTTGACTTCGGTATGTTCGTAGAAATCGAACCTGGTTTCGAAGGACTTGTTCACATCTCCGAGATCCCTGGCGGAAAAGACACTAACTTAGCTGAATCTTATAAGCCTGGCGATATCGTAAAATGTGCAGTCGTTAAGATCGATTCCAAAAACAAGAAGATCTCTTTGTCTATCAAGGATTTCGACAAAGCCTTAGAAAGAGAAGAGATGGCGAAGTATTTGAAAACTTCCGACACTCCTTCCAGAGAAAGTTTAGGCAGCTTTATCAATTCTTCCTTAAAATAAGGACGACTCTCGGAGTTTTGGATGAAACGATTCGAACCTAAAACTGGCGCATCTATTCAGGATATTGATCCGTATCCAGGTCTTACCGGAGCAGAAAGATTTTTTGCGATTTTATTCTCTAAGATTGGAGAGAATAAAAAGCAGGTTCTTTTCGGAGTAGGAGTTTTATTCGTAACCGTATTAACTGTAGTTAGCTGGAACGAATACAGAGCGGAACAATTTCGCAAGGGAACTCTCGCTATCGAAAAAGTGGAGAAGGAGCTGGCTCTTTCTCCTATGACCGAGATCACCGATAAGATCAAAAAATACGAAAGTATTGCTTCTACTTATAGCTCTCCTTCTTTAGATATCAGACTTGCCAAAACTTTGGGAGATCTATACGCTAAAAATGGAGAATACCAAAAAGCGGCAGAGAAGTTAGAATTTGCGGGTAAAAAAATAGACGAACTTCCGGAAGTGAAGGCTTACTATTTTTATATCGCAGGAAACTATAGAGAAAGTGCGAACCAGCTTGCGGAAGCAGAATCCGATTTCGGAGTTTCCGTTTCTCTTTTAAGTAGCCGTAAGAATGTAGCCGGATTCTACGCTTGGAGCCTATACCAAGCAGGCCGTTTGAAACTTCAAAACGGCAAGAAAGAAGAAGCAGTCGATCTACTTAAAAAGGTTTTAGACCAAGACATCGCTTCTCCTTCCGAAGAATTTAAATCAGTTAGAGAATTAGCTACTTATCTTCTACTAAAAAGCAGCCAGGGAAACTAAATGCTGACTTTGGCCCTTCCGAAAGGACGGCTTGCCGAAGAGAGCATAGAACTGATGCTCGAAAGGGGATGGCTTTCTGGCCGTCCCGATCCTGATTCCAAAGAACTTATATATAAAGACGCGAAAGGAAAGGTCCGTATTTTACTAGTCCGTTCCCAAGACGTGGCGACTTACGTGGAACAAAACTCTGCGGATGCCGGCATCGTGGGATGGGATGTATTATTGGAAGGTGGTTACGATCTTCTTCTGCCCTTAGACTTAGGGATCGGAAAATGCAGACTTTCAGTGGCAGCTCCGAAAGGTTGGAGTCTTAGCTCTGGGGAAAGAAAGGTCCGCGTAGCGACAAAATATCCTAATATCGCCAAGGACTTCTTCCTGAAAAAGGGGATCAACTGCGAGGTGATTAAACTTTACGGAAGTATTGAACTCGCTCCCTTAGTCGGGTTATCCGACTGTATCGTGGATTTGGTATCCACTGGCGGCACTCTCAGAGCCAATAATCTGGAAGAGATCGAAGTTATTATGGAATCCACAGCCAGATTGGTCTTCAACCGCTCTGCATTATACACAAAACGGGCAGAAGTTGGGGAATTCCTAGATTCCTTTGCTTTGACTGAAAAACGGTTGTGAATTCCGGCTTTAAAAAAAACATAGTCGTAAATCGACCTTATCTATAGAGAAAAACAATGGCAGTTCCTAAGAGACGAAAATCTAAATCAAAAGTGAGGATGAAACGGGCCCATCATGCGATCGGCAAACCGAATCTAGTTCCTTGCCCGAACTGTAATTCCTTCAGACCTCCACATAGAATCTGCCCTGTTTGCGGTTTTTACAAAGACCGTGTAGTGGTGGAACCGAAAGTCAGGAAGACTAGCGAAGAGAACTAATCAATATGTGGGTCGCCGTCGATGCAATGAGCGGCGACTACGGTCCTGACAGGATCGTAGAAGGTGCCGTTAACGCGGTAAATCAAGACGGCAGAAACGTCATACTCGTTGGTAAAGAAGAAGATATCAGCGAGACCCTCCTCAAATACGAATACGATACAAACAAGATCAGGATTGTTCACGCCAGTGAGATCATAGGTATGAACGATTCTCCTTCCATTGCAGTGCGTGCGATGGAAGATTCTTCCGTTGTGCAGGCGGCTCAACTAGTCGCAGATAAAACCTGCGTTGGAATGTTCTCTCCGGGAAATACAGGTGCTACTATGGCGGCTGCGTTATTATATCTAGGAAGAATTTCCGGAGTTCTTAGACCTCCTATTGCTGCTCCCATCCCAAGAGAGAAAGGAGCTCCTACACTTCTTTTAGATGCCGGTGCAAACGTGGATTGTAAGCCTGAGTATTTGGCTCAATTCGCGATCATGGGAGAGATCTATTCCAGGCTTATCTTCAATATCCATAAACCGAAGGTTGGGATCTTATCCAACGGAGAAGAAGATAAGAAGGGAAACTCAGTCACAGTAAAGGCATTCGAATATATTAAAAAGTTACCGATCGACTTTGTAGGAAACGTAGAAGGACGAGATCTTTACGGTGGAGGAAGGGATGTCGACGTTGTAGTCTGTGACGGCTTCGTAGGAAACATTGTCCTGAAAGCAACAGAAGGTCTCTCCAAATCCATTTTTGCCGTACTCAGAGAAAGTATCGCTCAGTCTAGCCTTGCGCAAACAGGAGCACTTCTTCTTAAACCTACATTCACTGCGATCAAGAAAAGATTGGATTACGCAGAGTATGGCGGAGCACTTCTTCTTGGCGTAGAAGGAACCTGTTTGATCGGACACGGTTCTTCTAACGCACATGCGGTCCGAAACGCGATCAGAGTAGTGGTAGAATGTGCCGAAAGGGACGTGAACCAAAGAATTAAAGAAGATATAGAGAAAGCAAAGTTCTAATATTCTCTCTTTCGCCTACTCCAAGGTGAACGCTACACCCAGAATCACTTGACCCCCCAGGCTCGAAAAATACGCTAACCGCATTATCTGGTAAGGAAAAAACCAATGATCGATTTGAAAGGCAAAAACGCCATTATTACCGGGGCTGCCCGTGGAATCGGTAAAGCAACCGCTCTTAAACTCGCGCAAGCAGGCGCAAACGTTGTCATTGCCGACTTAAATGAAGAGGCAAGTAAAGCTACTGCGGCCGAGATCGCAAAAGCTACTGGTGTAAAAGCAATCGGAGTTTCCGTAAACGTAGCAAATGCGGAATCCGCTCAAGCAGGTATCCAAGCTGTTGTGGATAATTTCGGCTCAATAGATATCCTAGTGAACAATGCTGGTATCACTAAAGACACTCTTATGCTCAGAATGAAACAGGAACAGTGGGACGCTGTAATTGCAGTAAACCTGACTGGAACTTTTAATTGTACACAAGCTGCTATTAAATTTATGGCAAAAAATCCGAACGGTGGATCGATTATCAACCTTTCCTCCATCGCGGGAGTGAACGGGAATATCGGACAAACTAACTACTCCGCTTCTAAAGCAGGTGTGATCGGTTTGACTAAAGCAACCGCTCTGGAGATGGCTGGTCGTAAGATCCGTTGTAATGCGATCGCTCCAGGATTCATAGCTACCGAAATGACGGACGCGATCCCTGAAAAGATCCGTACTGCGATGGTGGCCGCGATCCCTTTGAAAAGAGCAGGACAACCGGATGATATCGCGAATACAATCGCGTTCCTAGCTTCCGATCTTTCCTCATTCATTACAGGACAATTGATCGAAGTGAACGGTGGGGGATTCCTTCCAGGAGTCCAAGCTTAATTATTCGGATCTTAATCTGAATAGGTAAGGTAGAAAGCCCGGAATTTTCCGGGCTTTTGTTTTTTTGCAGAACCAATAAATCCTTTCTTAGAAAGATTCTCGTAATGTTCCATAAAATTATAAATCCGAACGGCGTTCGAACAAATGATCGAGAACAGTCTCAAGATCTAATATTAGAAATGTGACTTTTTGATTATTTGAATACGGGGCGGAGCCGGAATTTTTGATCCAACCGAGTCGATCCAATACGTAAGTTATAGAACATCTTCTTTGAAAAAATTATGAATATAATATTCTGTTTTTTTCCCGGTTTCAATCCGTTATCGCTTGCCAAAACATTTGAGAAAAAAATGTTTAAAAATCGGTGGATGAATTCATCCCCGATTCTAAACCTAACTAAAACTTACATACCACTTTGGTGGTACGGAGGAAACAAATGGCAGATTTCGAAAAGATTAAGTCTATTATCGTTGAGCAACTTGGAGTGGATGAGTCTGAAGTGACTCCTGAAGCACACTTCATTGATGACCTTGGTGCAGACTCTCTTGACACAGTTGAACTCGTTATGGCTCTTGAAGAAGAGTTTGGCGTTGAAATTTCCGATGAGGATGCTGAAAAGATCCAAACCGTCGGAGACGTAATTAAGTTCATCGACACTCTAAAGTCCTAATTGACTAGACCTCCGGGTTCTTACGGGAACTCGGAAGTCTTTCTTCCTTCCCTTTTATCAAAATCCTTTGATAAAAAAAAAGCACAATCAAAATCAAAACAAGACTGATCCTAAAAATAGAAAGGATCCTTCTCTACTTGCGTCCGCACTTGGTTTAAAATTTAATAAAGTTTCCTATTTAGAAATCGCTTTCATACATAGTTCTTTCAGAAATGAAAATCCTCAGTATAAAGAAGACAACGAAAGATTAGAGTTCTTAGGGGATTCAGTTTTAGGACTCGTGGTCGCAAAATATTTATACAGAACAAATCCTTCTGCAAATGAAGGAGAACTTTCCAGGAAAAAAGCCACCTTGGTTTCTACCGCAATGTTAAACGGACTCAGTGAAAAGTTGGGTCTAGCCTCTTATGTTTTATTAGGAAAAGGAGAAGGCCAGGGGAGCGCTCAAAAAAAATTAGGGGCCAACCTATTCGAATCCTTGGTCGGTGCTGTTTATTTAGACCAGGGAATGGAAGCGGCAGAGAAGTTTATACTCGAACATCTTATAGATTACGTTAAAAATTCCGATAAGGTAAAAGAGGCTACGGATTATAAGTCCATCCTCCAGGAAATTTGCCAAAAAAAATTCAAACTTCTACCTTCTTACAGATTACTGAAAGAGGTCGGGCCGGATCACGAAAAAACATTTTACGTTAGCGTATCTATCCGGGGTAAACATTCTGCGGAAGGTAAGGGAAAGAATAAAAAGTTCGCGGAACAAGACGCCGCGAAACAATTATTAAAGGCCTTAAAGATTGAAATCTAATATGGAATTCTTTTTTAAAAAGAAAGGTTTAAGGGTCAGAGTGGCCGCTTTGATCCGAAATCGTAAGGGAGAGATCCTTCTTTTGCAGCAAAAAAAGAAGGATGCCTATTATTGGTTATTGCCGGGCGGCGGAATTGAATTCGGAGAGAGCGCAGAAGACGCTCTGAGAAGAGAACTGAAAGAGGAACTTTCTCTCGATATCACCAGCGCAAATTTTTTATTTTTGAACGAGTCCATTGATCCGAAAGGAAATCGTCATCTTCTCCAATTAGTATTCTTGGCTACCGTCAAAAAACAGGACCCGGAAGTGAACCTGAAAGAAAAAGCAATCACAGGATTCGGCTATTTTCCTTTGGGTGCGGTTTTAGAAATGGATATAAGACCGGATATTAAGGCATTTCTTTCTTCCGGAAAATACAAACCGGCTCCTTTTATACGAAGCCAATGGGTATATGATAAATGAATCCTATCCGGGAAGTACAGATCAGAGCTTTTTCTAAAGAATACAAAGTACAGATCCATTCCGACTTTAGAGGTCTTGGAGAAACGATCAAAAGATTTTATCCTGTATCTTCCATATTTATACTTACGGAAAGAAAACTTTCGGGATTATTTTCCAAGTTTTACGAATCTGAACTTTCCGATCTAGGAATTCCATATCACGAAATTTATATCAAAGGTGGAGAAAAGAATAAACACATTCTTCGCACCGCAGAAGTTTATAATAAACTGATAGAACTGGGAGCGGACCGCAAAAGTTTGATCCTTGCATTAGGCGGCGGAGTAGTAGGTGACTTTGCTGGATTTATCGCTTCCACATTCCAAAGAGGAATACGTTTCGCACAAATTCCTACAACCTTACTTGCCTCCGTAGATTCTTCCGTAGGTGGAAAAGTAGCGGTAAACGCCGATCTTGGAAAAAACATGATCGGCTCCTTCTACCAGCCTGAGTTTGTATATCTACCTCTAATAGCATTGTCTACTTTACCTAAAAGAGAATGGAGATGCGGGATGGCCGAGATCGTAAAACACGGTCTTTTATCCGGAGGAGAATATCTGGAGAAGGTCCGCTCGAACGATAAATCCGTCTACGACCATACTTCTCCGGAACTTTTGGAATTGATCGTAGGCTCTATTTTATATAAGTCTAATATAGTTTCCCAGGACGAAAGAGAAACAGGCTTGAGAAAAGTCCTGAATCTGGGGCATACCACCGCTCACGCGATAGAGTCCCTCGCAAATTATAGAAGATATTCTCATGGAGAAGCGGTTTCCATAGGACTTTTGACTGCGATCATTCTTTCGACTGAAAAGCAAGGACTGGATGTTTCTTGGATTGAGAACTTGAAAAAAATCCTGAAATCATATGATCTTCCGTATCATGATAAAAGTAAGTCTACTCAGGTAGCTAAACACACTCTTCATGATAAGAAGAACGTGGGAAACTCAGTTCGGTTTGTTCTTCTTCAATCTCCCGGGAATCCGATTTGGGACATTCCAATCGAGTTAGAAGAGATAGCTTCCGCTTTTAGAAAGCAGAAGAAAATGGATTAGAATTCGCCTTGCCTTAGCTTAGAGTTTCTTTAGCCTGGTTCTCTTATCATGGAAGAAATACTTCGGCTCTTAAATCCGATTTCCCTTCTAAACTCGAAGGAAAGAACCATCACGGAAGAGTTCATTCTGGTCGTGTATTTTATCCTGACCTTAGTGATCGTTTATAAAACTTTCGTTTTGAGTTTTGATAGGATCAGTCCTCCTGCGGATAATTCTGTCAGGTATAATCGTAGAAGAGTGACTCGGATCCTATTTGTAGTTGTGGGAGCAGTATCCCTTCTACCCGTAATTTTTTCCGGTCTGTCTTATCTTCCTACAGTGATGGGTCTTGCGGGAGCAGGTATAGTAATCTCCTTAAAAGATATCACTTTAAATTATGTTGGCTGGTTGCTTATACACGGTAGCAACGGTTTCGAAGTAGGGGACCGAATCGAGATAGAAGGTGTAAAAGGTGATGTAGTCAATATTGGGATCAACAGATTTACTCTCATGGAGTTAAGCCAAGATCCTAAGTCGGAACAATCCACGAATCGTTTGGTGCATCTTCCGAATCATACGATCATTCTTCATAAAGTATATGTAGTTAAGGAAAAATTAGGATTTGTTTGGGATGAGTTCAAGATCAAGATTCCCCATGGTTCTGACTGGGAAGCTGCAGAAAAAATTTTGAACGGTATCCTGAAGAATGGATCCGTGATCGACCAACATAAGATCGATTATTCAGTTAGAGAACTTTCTAAAAATTATCTGGTCCGTTTAGGTAAGACCACACCTATCGTATACATAGGTGTGGAAGAAGGAGGAGTATTATTCTCCCTTCGTTATCTGACCCATATCAAAGAAAAAAGAAACCAGAAGGCAAGGATATCCAGGGAAGTCCTGAAAGAATTTGCAGAGGCTGGAATTCGTATTCTTTAATTTATCTTGATCGATCTGGAATCGGATCTGTAAAACAGTATAGGACAGATCACGAGCCAAATTAGGATCAAGATCCAATATTCCCCTGCGAAAATATTATGGACCTTTAGAAAAGCCTTATATGGATTTTCAGAAACTCGAAAAAACATTAAGAATTCGAAAAGATCCGTCATAAAACACCAGATAAGTCCGACGACGAAAGCTTGAACTCTGTCTTTAAAGGGCCATTTTCTGGAAATATACAATATCGGTATGGAGATAAGAAAGAGCCCTGTAAAAACGGAGATCTGGTGAGAGAGATGTTCTTCGAAAAAATCTTTATAGGCTAATTCTCGGATTGCAGCGTTTAATAGTGCAGCTAAAAGAAGAAGGAACCAGCTTAGAATATATTTGATCATGATCGTCCCTCTATCGTATTTTATAAATTTGTAAAAAGTCCACGGATTTCGCTTCTCCGCCCGGTGCGCCGGAAAGAATGACTACTATATCTCCCGGCGTTAACATTCCATCTTCCGGAAGTTTTGTTTCCATATAGCGGATCATATCAAAAAAGGTTTCCATAAATGGCATAACGTAAGGTTGGACACCACGATATAATTTCATCTTTCTTGCGGTGGCCAAGTAAGGAGTAAAAGAGAGGATAGGGACCTTAGGTCTCATTTCCGAAGTGATCAAAGCAGAATATCCACTTCTTGTAAAATTCACGATTGCTTTTGCATTGATACTATGTGCGATCTCTCTTGCGGCGGAACCGAGTGCTGCTCTTTCTATTTCTAATTCGGATTTTTTTAAGTTCCAATGAATTTCATAAATACGATCTAAGTTTTCAGTTTCTCTTAGGATCTTTGCCATCATCTCTGCGGATTCCACAGGATATTTTCCGCTCGCTGATTCGCCGGACAACATGACTGCGTCTGTTCCGTCCATGACTGCATTTGCAACATCGCTCGCTTCCGCTCTGGTTGGTCTCGGATTGTCCACCATGGATTCCAACATTTGAGTGGCTGTGATTACAGGTTTACCTGCTCTGTTTGCTTTATAGATGAGTTCTTTTTGTAAGACCGGAACTCTTTCTGTTTCCACTTCTACTCCCAGGTCTCCTCTTGCGATCATGATCCCGTCTGCGGCTTCTAAAATTTCGTCTATATTACGGATTGCTTCCGGCCTCTCTATTTTGGCTATGAGTCCGGTTTGGGTCCCTCTCATCATTTCGCGGGCAAGTTCTAAGTCCGAGGCGCGTCTTACAAAACTTAATGCGACGTAATCTACTCCTAAATTTAGTGCAAACTTCAGATCTAGTAGATCTTTTTCGGAAAGTGCGGGCGCGGAGATAGGAGTTCCCGGTAAATTAATTCCTTTGTTGCTTTTTAGAATTCCTCCTATTATAACTTTTAAAACGGCTTCTTTGCTTGATTTGGATTCGACTTCTAGTACGAGTTTACCGTCATCTACTAAAAGTTTGTCTCCCGAACGAAGATCTTCTATCATGGCAGGGTAGGTAGTGCCGACCGCCTCGGAGTCCCCTAAATATTCCGCGTCGGGTAAAAGTCTGATCTTGTTTCCCTTTTCTAATTCGACTTGGGGAACCCGGAGTTTTCCGGTTCTGATTTTTGGTCCCTGCAGATCCGCCATGATGCCGAGAGGAACGCCGGACTCGGATTCGCATTTTCGTAAAGTTTCAAAAACTTTTTTGTGAACTTCGTGAGTGCCGTGAGAGAAATTCATTCTCGCGATGTCCATTCCGGCTCGGAGAAGTGCGGTGATAATATTTTCATCTGAGGAAGAAGGACCGATGGTGCAGACCATTTTGGTTTTTTTTTCCGGGCTAAACATGAATGGGAACCTCCGAAAATTTGGACGTATTTAAGAATGCTATTTCGTTCTTTACGGGGCGAAACGGAAGGGTAAGCTTGGGAAAAAAAAGGCACACCCAATTGCGCCAACTGTTAGAACGGCTCGCTTTAGTTTATCATCCGGAATACAATATGGACCTGGGTCCCCACGTATTCCCCGCACGTAAATACGCAATGATATACAATCAAGTCAAGGAAGATCCGAAACTTTCTTCTTTGCCTGCCCTTCAGCCTGCACCTGTCGGAGCCGAAGAATTAAGCCTAGTCCATACTCCCGAGTTTATTTCCGATTTTATGAATTTGAGATATACGGACAGGACCATGTATTCGGAACTTCCCCTCAACCAAACCATGGTCAGAAGTTTTTGTTTAGGAGTGGGTGGGACCATTCTCGCGACGGAGATGACCGAAAATTATAAATACGTGTATCATATCGGTGGAGGTTTCCATCATAGTATGCCGGATCGCGCAGAAGGATTTTGCTATCTGAACGATGCTGCAATCGCCGCAAAACTTTATCTGCAAAAACATCCGGAAAGAAAGGTTTTATTTATAGATTTGGATCTTCATCAAGGAAACGGGAACGCTAGAATTTTCCATGGAGATCGTTCGGTTTGGACTTTTTCCATGCACCAAGAAGATTTATATCCTAAAAAAGAGGAGTCCAATCTGGATATACCTTTGGATAAAGGGACAGGTGATAAAGCTTATCTTACTCGTTTGCAAGAAGGTTTGGAGAAGATCCAAAGAGAATTCAAACCGGATCTGATCTATTATTTTGCGGGTGCGGATCCTTTCGAGGACGATTCTTTGGGGGATCTGAAGCTTACTTTCGACGGTTTGAAGGCAAGAGATAAAATGGTAAAAACTTTTGCGGATTCTTTGGAAATCCCTGTGGTGGTTATGCCAGCAGGCGGTTACGCAAGAAATTTCCATGACACTGTCCGTATCCATTTTAATACGATCAGGGTTTTCGCTTCTTTAATTTAATTACATGAGCATATTTTCCGGTTCAGATAAATCCGCATCAGGCCAGAGTTATATCGATCCAGAGGCATTAGGTCTTATCGATGTAAACAGAGAATTCAAAACACATTTAGGGATAGAAGATACTCTATTCAATCGATTTTCCACTAAGGATGTGCAGGAACTTTTGGAACAATCCGGAATGTTCGAAATGTTACAGTTCAGAGGATTCCAAAAAACTAAATTAGAGATCCATGGAATTTCGGAAGTAGATAATCGGATCTATATCAAAACCGAAGAGAACGAAACCTTGGTCCATATGAGACTAAAATTTTCCGACTTTCTTTTTAAAAAGATTAACGAATCTTTTCCGATGATCTATATAGATTGGCTCTTAAGCCAAAACGTAAAACTTGGGAAATTAGGAGAAAAGAAAAAGTTATTCGAAGGCCAAGAATATCCCGGTCTGAATATCATGAACGAGATCACTTCTTTTATCCGTTTACTTTCCGGAAAGATTGGGGCCGCGGGCGCTTTCAATATTCCCGAATATTTTCACGACGCAGTGCTATTTCATAAAAATTTCAGATATTTATCTCCTGAAAAAGAAGGAGAATTTAGGGCACTACTCAGATGTTTTAAAAAAGAAAATCTGAGATCTCTCTCCGGAGCCATCCATTCCGGAAAAATTTTAGATCGTCAGACCTCTGCAGTATACTCTTGGAGTTACGGAGAAATGGTGTCCGCGACCAATCCGTTTCTCGAAAAATCCTTGTTCGACGAACAGTATGATTCTATGGTTGCCAGAATTTCCGAGACCCGGGAATTTTCTAGGATCGATTAGATGACATCAATTACGATTAAACCTGAAATTCTGATCATAGACGACGATCGGGACGTAGGAGAGGCGCTGGAAATTCTTCTCTCCAAATTAGGTTACAATTCTACTTTTTTTGATTCAGTGGAGAAGGGTAAGGAGTATTTCGAAAAAGAAACCAATCCTATCGTCTTCCTGGACATCCACATGCCTAAAACCAGCGGGTTGGACGTCCTACCTTATTTCAAAAATTTGAATCCCGCCACCCAAGTCATCATGATGACCGGCGAAAGGGATATCAATAATGTGGTGACTTCTCTCACTCATAAAGCATCTGATTTTCTTTTAAAACCGTTCTCCCTCCAAACGGTCCGCATAGCGGTCCAAAGAGCATTAGACTATTATACTTTACTAAAGGAGAAGGAAGCGAGGGACGAAAATATCATGCGAGATCTGAGGCTTGCCTCTAAGATCCAGAAAAAGATCCTTTCCGTTCCGGTAATTTCCCCCCTGGAAGTAGTAGTGGACAATACCCCGGCTTCTTACGTGAGCGGGGACTTTTATGTACTTTCTAAAATTGAGAACAAGGTAATGGTCCTTCTCGGAGATATTGAGGATCATGGAGTGACTTCCGGACTCATCGGACTTCTCATGACGAGCATAGCAAGAGAAGCTTACAAAGAAAACCAGGACCCTTCTCATGTTCTGAAAAGAATGAACCTGGAACTTGCCCAAGAAATAGGGACTCATAGTCTTACTGCTGCAGTTGCGGTGATCGATCTGGGAAAAAAGACAATCTGTTATGCAAGGGGAGGTCATCCTTTTCCTGTCTTATACCAGGCTGCCGGGCAAAAACTCCTAAACGAAAAATCGGGTCAGCTACTTGGGATTATGGACGCTTTAGAATTCGAGTCTCATGAGATCCCTTATGAGTCTGGAGATGTTTTATTCTTATACAGTGACGGACTATTGAACAGTCTTTCCAGTCCTCTATTTAAAGAGCTGGAAGATGTCCGAAAAAAAGGTTTAAGTATAGAAGATTACCAAGAAGCAATCAACACTTTCAGTAAGGTAAGTTTGCCTACTAGAGAATTCAGGGACGATTCCAGTTATTTACTTCTAAGGCTCTGATCTTCTTTCTGAACGAAGAGGTTTTGCACCTGGAAAGGAACCTTTTCGAATATTAAAAAATACTAATTCAGGCAAGGAGAAGAACGCGGATTGTAATCCGTTTTGCGCTCTTCTTCCTTTGTCAAACGGACTAGTGAATATTCCTATAGCAAAATTTCCGATCCCCCAGCCCAAATTTACGATCCCATAGATCGGTCTGAGCAGAATTACATCATCCGTAAAAAATACGAACATATGATCATCCGGATTCGTTTGGTAGATGCTAGAACTGAAAACATTGGATTCTTTTAGATATGTTTTCCATTTTGGATTCGATTCGTAGATTTTTTCTAAGGCGGCCTTTCTATGAGAAAGTTCTAAGGTTTCTTCTTTTATTTTCCATTTTTCCGTAATCGAATCGTAAGCAATAAATGGAATAAAAGTGAGAGAAGAATGCGGATCTATTCTTTTTCCTAAAACGTTTTGGTATTCCTGCTCATTTAGGATAAATTCCAATGAATCAAAAATCTCTGAGGTGCAGTTCTTTGTAATGAGTTTGAAGGTATAAAAACGTTTTAAGTTCTCATAATATTTTACTTCTTCCTGTTCGGAACGAAGCAAGTTTTCCGAGATAATCTCAGGCTCCGGAGTCGGAAATGAGAATACAAAATTGCCCGAAAGATCGGGCGAAAGTCTATCAAAAGTATTTCGGATGGAGATCCCTCTGCTTAATCCTGTTCTCAATTCCCAGTCTCGATTTTCTAGATCTTCCCAGGTGAGATAATTTTCTTCCGTGAGATTTTCCGAGTTTAGTCTTTCTTCTCTAAACGTTTTAGAAGCTTCCAATAGTAGATCTGAACTTGCCTCGACTACTTTTTTGTCTTTGGACCAGGTGGTGGGGGTAATCTGTGAGACAGATTCCGGGAAAGTAACTAAGAAGTATAGTCTCTGCTCTTGTATACTCTTCTCCAAAACGAAAAATCTTGCAAGATTGACGAGTACGCTATGACCCCAGGTTGAATTTTCTTCTTGGAGCAGTTCAATAATAGAAAGTTTGAGAGATTCTTTGAGAGAGATCAGTTTTGCTTTTTCTTCTTCATTTAATGATTTTCCGGAGGAAAGAAAGATTGTTTCAGGATCCAAGGAATATCCCAAATCTAGGATTTCCAAGACGGAAAGTTTTTCCAATCTGGGCAGAAACCAAGAAGAAATTCCCTCCTTATAAAAAGGATAGGTTCCGTTTTGGACGGTAGGTGACTCGGAGAATAATGTAAATTTTCCTTCGAGTAACGCGGAGTTTAATTCTTTTTTGATCTGCGTTCTAAGTTTTCCAAGCCAGCCTTTGCCTAAGATAGATCCCAGCTCTTCCTTTAAAGAGGAAGGTTTGGCTCCTTCTTCTTTTCTAAAATAACCGAATGTTCTTATTTTAATATTCTTTTCAGGTGTTTGGAGTTCTTTTAGAAATTGCACATCTGATCTAATAGATCCTAAATTTTTAATATGTTTGAATTGTATTAATGCTAGTTTTTCGAAACCGGTCCTGATCTTGTCTAAATCTTCTTCGGAAATTTTAATGCGGGCAATCTTACTCGTTCGATTAGAATAAGTATTATATGAATAGGAAAATCTTTCGTAGGATTCGCGGACTACTCTGAATATTTCGTCAGGATAATATTGGAAATGGATGACTGTATCATCGAATCTAAGTGCGGAATGTCCGCCGCTGGATTGTCCGGTATTTGCATCCACATAGATGAAATCTAAAAAGCTATCTTTGGAATGAAGAGTGGAAAAGGGAAAAATTAAAAAAAGAAGAAGTAAGCGACCCTTGGAAAAGAGCCGCTTGCACACGCTTGATCTCAAATTAGAGGGAAAGATAGCCTCTTTCCAGAGCCTTTGCGATTTCAGGTTTGAAATTTACGTTTGCAGCAAAAGTTTTAAAACCTTCTTCACTAACGCCCGCTTTTTTGAGTCCTCTACCGATGGAAACGTAAGTACTCTCTGAATTTTTCCAGTTGATCACTCCGTTTTTAGAAGCGAGTTCTGCTAAATCAGATTCAAATTCGGAAGAACGAGTAGATCCAGTTTGTAGATAGAAAGCGGTTAGGTTTTCCACATCTCTTTTATATCCTTTTTTCTCAGCAGCCTCGTCTTTGGAGGAGGAAGAAACGGAAGATACTACGGAGACCACAGCGTTGGAAATGCTTTGTAGTGAGTCCGAAGATTTTGAAAGTGAATTTGATATGGAATCTATAAAACAATTTTGAGAGAGCAGTATCCCGAATGTAAGTAGACCTGTTCCCAGAATTTTGTGAAAAAATTTCATTGATGTACCTCGCCTTGGATCTTCCGAATTTTGGAAGAAAGTTTCTGACACGTTCGCGCCTATTCTCACCCTGAATTCAGTAAGAGTCAACTTTGTTTTCCGGAATATAGGACCACTGTTGACCAAGGTTCCATTTCAATTTTCAGAATTTTTTTACGGGAATCTATCTCTATAGAGTCAGGTTTTTTTCCTGTCCAATAATCTATCAAATTCTTCTTGTCCCAAGGGAAAAATAAGGAGAGCGATATCTCTTTCTTTTCGTCGCTTGGATTCCAAATCCCTAAATAACCGGATGGATTGTATAGAGCGCTCGGGAAAAATTCGGTTCCGAGTCCAACTGGAAGAGGGGTTTTTCCTCTACACTTGGATTGAAGTGCTAAACTTTTTCGTAATAATTCCAAACGATCATCGTTCACCAGAGAAAGATCGTCGGAAACGAATAACATTCCTCCAGAGACAGACATGATACTTGCCATGATCTTTGTTTGTGCTTCGGTCATACTGTTTTTCTTTTTACGAACTAACAGACAATCAGGATCATTCAACCAAAGTGTTCTATGCATAGAGGCTCTGGTGATATCGTTGATCAGCGCTCTTTCAGTACAGAGTCCGTTTCTATCTTTTACTAAAATCCTGGATTTTTCTCTATACCAGAAAGGTGCCACATCGCAGGAAATTCGCATCGCATCGAATAGTCCGACAGAAGGAAGCATTGGAGCTCCGCAGCCTAAGATGAATATATCCTTTCCGACTACTTTTCGGATGAACTTAATAGCTTCCACATAACGAGTATGAGGTGATAGACTACGATCGTAAGTCCAGCCAGGTAACAATGCAGAATATAGGAAGTCCAGCTTTAGGTATTTGTATCCGTATTCTTTAACTATGGTTTTGAATACTGTTGCTAGAAATTCTTTGGAAGCAGGGTGGGTCACATCCAAACAATAAGTATAATCTACACCCCAATTCGGATTCCAAAGTGCTGGTACTGGATTTCCATCTCTGTCTTTTAAAACTGCTTCCGGGAATTTTTGGAAAAATTTGGATTTTTTACGTACTAAGAATGGAGCCAGCCAGATCCCAGGCATCAATTTTTCGGAACGGATCGCTTCTGCAAGTAAGCCCATTCCACCAGGGAAACGATCATTCGTTTCCAACCAATCTCCGATCTCTGCCTGGTAGCCGTCGTCTATTTGAAAAACTTTTAATCCTAAATTTTTGGATCTGAGTTCTTTCAAATTTTGTAAAATGATCTTTTCCGAAATTTTGGTATAGTAATGATACCAAGAACACCAACCAGTCGGTACTTGTGTTTCTGGAAGTTTGACTTTTAGATTTTTTGCAAGTTCGGCAAAATAATTTTTTATGAAGATCGCTTCGTCACCTGTGAATTTGGAAACGCGGATCTGAGTGAGTGGAAGTTTATTCCCTTTAAAATCTTCGAAGCGGTAAAAATCATACACAACTCGAATATCTCCGCTGAAAAAATTCTCAGTGGTTTTCTGGGAAGAAGTGGAAGTAAGAATTTTAAACTTAACTCCTTCTTCTCCTTTGGAAACAGCTCCTGCAAAAAATTTTGAATCTTCGTTTTTAGGTAAAAGAACAACATAAGCTTCCGAGATCCAGTTACCTTCTTCCCCTTCATGTTCCGAATAAATATTTTCTTGGGAGTACTGTAAAAATCCCAACTTAGGAGAAATGTCCGCATCTTCTAAATTTTCAGAAGCGGAGAGACTCCAGGATTGGTATCCATGTCGGAAAATTCTACCTTCTTTGATCCCGTGTGAAGGGAGCTCCCATTCCAGGGTCAAAAGTTCTAAACCTGCAGGAGGTCTTCTTTCCGCTATCCATTCTAAAATGGGAGCATACGTGGATTTGCCGGGTGATTTGACTAATTTAAAGGAAAACTTATAATTCCCGCAATCACTCTTGGTCTCGGTCCTTCCCATAGGGAACTCAAACTGAGACTTTTGTTCTTCTTCATAGATACGGGTTCGCAAAACTGCTTTCATTCTAGGACGATGGTTTACTGATTCGAAAGATAGAAAAGGAAAAAAACCGGTTGAGGGGCCGGACTTTTCTTGCGGACCTGAGATCCTATTCGATTATTTTGGCTTTATGGCATCTAACCGCGCGAACAATAAACCGGATCTTTTTCCGGGAGATCTTTCCGAAGAGAGATTCAAAGAATATTTAGAAGAAGATCATTTGGCAGTAGATTGCGAAATGATGGGTTTAAATCCAAGAAGAGATCGTCTTTGCGTGGTCCAGATCTGCGATTCCAAAAATAGGGTGAGCCTGGTGCAAATTCTGCCCAACCAAACAGAGGCTCCGCGACTCAAAAAATTATTCGAAAATCCTGATATTATCAAAGTTTTCCATTTTGCTCGTATGGATACCCTCTTCTTAAGATACAGACTTGGGATTTTAACCAAAGGAGTTTTTTGCACTAAGATCGGATCTAAACTTGCCCGCACTTATACGGATAGACATGGTCTGAAAGATATTATCAGAGAATTTTTCGACGAGACACTGGACAAAAAAAATCAGTCCTCCGATTGGGGCGCCCAAAGTTTAACTAAGGATCAGATTGAATATGCATCCGGAGATGTTTTATTCCTGATCTCTCTTTCCCAAAAACTCACTCAGATATTGATTCGAGAAGGAAGATACGAACTTGCTCAAGAAGCATTCCAATGTCTTCCGGTGTTCAACCAGATTGATTGGCTCCAAATGGAGAATTTATTCGAACATTGAAAAAGAAAATTTCCAAAACCTTTCTTTGCCAATCCTGCGGACAAGAATTTTCTCGTTGGGCGGGCAAATGTGAATCATGCGGTAAATGGAATACGATTGTGGAAGAATCGGGAGGGGATCGTTTTTCTTCTTCTCCCAGTTATAAGAAATCCGCGGTCTATAAGGAACCCGTTCCTATAGATTCTATTTCACCCGATGATACAAAACGTCTGAGTTCAGGACTTTCTGAATTGGATTTGGTTTTAGGCGGTGGACTTGTTCCTGGAAGTTTGATTTTAGTAGGTGGAGAACCTGGAGTAGGTAAGTCCACTCTCATCTTAGAGATCAGCAGAAGTATGATCTCTCAAGGCAGAAAAATATTGTACATATCCGGTGAGGAATCAGCAGCTCAAGTGGGACTCAGAGCGGCAAGGATGAATGTTCTATCAGATAACCTTCTTCTTTCCTCAGAAACATACGCTGAGAATATTTCTGCAATGGTCGAGGATGTTGCCCCCGATCTAGTATTTGTAGATTCAATCCAAACTCTTACAAGGGAAGCACTTCCAAACCAAGCGGGAACAGTCACGCAACTCCGAGAATGTACTCAAGTTCTCTTGGAAACAGCAAAGCGCACCGGAATCCCTATCCTAATGACCGGACATATTACTAAGGATGGAGCGATCGCAGGTCCTAAGGTATTGGAACATTTAGTCGATACGGTATTGTACTTCGAAGGGGACAAACTGAATTATTTCAGACTTCTTCGCGCCGTAAAAAACAGATTCGGCGCAGTAGGAGACCTTGCAGTTTTCGAAATGTTGGAATCCGGATTAAAAGAAGTAAAAGACAGACAAAGAGTATTTATCAGTTCTCTCACAGAAGGAAAAAGTGGCTCAGTCATCAGTTCCGTTGTAGAAGGAAGCCGAGCTCTCAGCGTAGAAGTCCAAGCCTTAGTAAGCAGAACCAATTATTCTCAGGCAAGAAGAATGGCAGAAGGTCCCGATACTCGAAGACTTATCTTGCTTGCTGCAGTAATCGAAAAATACTTGGGACATACATTATCAGAATGTGATATATTCGGAAACCTGGCAGGAGGACTACAGGTGGACGAACCCGCGCTCGATCTTGCGATCTGCGCTTCTATACTTTCCAGTTATACCGAAAGACCTGTTCAATCTGGATTTGCTGTCATTGGAGAAGTAGGACTTTCCGGAGAAGTCCGGTCCGTAGGACAGGTTTCCCTTCGATTAAAAGAACTGAAAGGTGTTGGGATCGAAACAGTTTTTCTTCCTAAAGGAAATCTGGCGGAGCTAGAAAAAATCCCCGGAATGGAAATTGTAGGAATTAGCGCTCTAAGAGAATTAGAAGGCCTTTTTAAATGAAAACCCGGATCGTAAAAGATTCGTTTGCGCGCATTTCGTATATTATAAAATTATTATATACAATTTTCCTGCTTTTCCTTCCGACTATAGCTTCGATTCCGGTAATTGCCCAAGAAGTCGATCCACTTCTGCGTCAGCCTTGGTTTGGCGATCAGGAAAAAAAAGAAGAACTACTTTATAACAGGCTCCAAACTGCATTTAGATTAAGCGCACATTATGTTTGGAAGACAGACTCCAGATCTCGCAATTATCGTTTTTACAAAGACGGAAAAGTGGAGATGATCCTGGATCGAAATTACAAGGAAGTATTTCCGAACAGGCAAGAATTGGATCTACATTATAGCGAGGCGGAAAGTTTGCAAAAGCATGCAAATCCATATTCTGCAATCCGCCTTTTAAAAGGTTCCATGTACTGCTATCGATTGAGATACGGAAAATTGGTACCGGAAGGTTATGAAAGAACTGCAAAACTTCTCGCGAAATTTTTAGAACAATATTCTCATAAAGAAAAAGAACTACAAAGATTTACTGATCCGTTCGGCTGCTGGACTCCGGAAGTTTTGAAGATTAGGAGTTCCGACTTTGCATATTCTTTAGATCTTCCTCCTGATCTTACTTATTTATTTCCGGATGAAGACAGAGAGCTTTCAGGAGAAGATCCGGATTATCTCTGGCAGGTGCATAGATTCTACCAGAATTTTCCTGTGGAAGGAGGACCTTCTACTTGGGAAAAAGAATATCGAAAGAGTAGTGAAGGTATATTATTCTTTCGGCCGGATCGGATTGTATTCACGATAGGAACCACACTTCATTTTCATCCCTCTATCTTTAATGCTCAAAACTATTATATTGTATGGGATTCACTCCGAGGGATCAATTCCAGGACGATGAGAGAATGGAATTATCTTCGCAAAAAAGAAGGGGACCTTTATAGAACGAGTTTCGATTTTGTAGGAGAAGATGGGCGTAAGAGCCAGATCATCGTGCTGGAAAAATTTTATTTAAGAGGGACCAGGGGAATACTATTCTCTTTGGCTTATCCAAGCAAATTAGAGGCCCTTGGCACAAAAATCTGGAGTGGATTTTCTTCCTCTGTCGTCGTAGAATAAGGGAGATGTTTGCCTTAGTCAAAAACTGGGAAAACCAAAGACCTAAAAAGCCGGAACCTCCGTGGAGATTACTTGGTTTGGGTTTATTGTTCGTAAACGGAATGGCCGCACTTTTTTTACCGATCGGCCTTTTCGGGACATTGATCTCTACGATCGCCTGCCTTGGTTTTTTATTTCTTCCTATGTTCTTTATGACCCTAAGGCTGACCAAGTTTTACGGGAATAGTATATTCTTCGCTTTATTCCTGGGCTTTATCTCTGCACCAGTTTCCGCTCTGTATTTAAGCCATGCATTCGGTTTCTTTCTGGGTCTAAAATCTCCGGAACAAACCATCTTTCAGAAAGAAAGTGGAGTTTCTAATTCTCATATCTATAGATTCACCGATTCTAAGTTTTTATACAAATACCAGGTCACTAAGACTACTCCAGGTTCTATTAAGAAAACATTGTATTTCCATGTGGCACCCTGGGTTTCTTCCGATTGGAAAGAAGGTGACGAGGTCCTGACCTGGGCAGTTTGCCCACAATTCTCCGAAAAAGTATGTGATTGGGAGAAGCAGAACCCGAGAGTAGGGCAGTCTTTGTCCCATTCCAATATTGCAGGATTGAACTCGTATTATGCGGAAGCAGTCCTGGAGGCCTGTAAAAAGTTCGGTTTCGATCTTCCTAAAAATCCTCGGATCCTTCTCCCAATCTCCAATCCGGAAGAAGTTTTGTTCAATATGGGAGTTCTTGGGCTTGCGGGCCTTCTCGCTTTAAACTATATTTGGATCATTGGAATCCTGGTTTGGAATAAGAGGAAACATTAATTTCGCACGGAGCTCACGGAGAACACAGAGACATTCGAGCTGTAGGAACTCCTACAAAATCTCCCCGTGAACTCTGTGGTCTCTGTGCGGAGAAAAAAGAAATTATGTCTCATAAATCAGGGCATGACCACAATAAAGTGCAGGAGTTCCTTCACCCAGGGCAAGTCTTGTCGGCTCGGAGATCCATTTTTTTCAATTTTTTCTCCTGAACTGCAAAAAACTTTTTACTTGGCTAATTTTGGAACTTAGGCTACCGATATTTATACACAGAGACGGGAAGGAGAAATCTATTTGGACCCCGAAATCCTAACGGAGAAGGTCGCTACCCAGAACAAAAAGTTTCTGGTAGATCTAAAACGGAACGAGAACGGATACTACTTAAAAGTTTCCGAATGGTCCAATAGCAAAAAATCTTCCATATTCATTCCGGCAGAAGGTGTCGGAAAGATGATCGAGGTATTACGTAAATTCCAAGGCCTGATTCAGGATGGAGAAGTTACGGACATCCCTCCCTCTCAGAATTAGATTGGATTGCACTAAATCTTTAGGAGATGTTCTCATGGGGAAAAAGACGTACTTATTAGCTAGCGTTCTCTTTTTCTTGGCGATTACCGGGACTTCCGGTCAGCAGCCAGCGGGAGGGAACCAAGGCGGCCAAGGCGGCCAAGCACCGGATCCCCTCGAGAAAATTATACTCGAAAACTTCGAGGAGTCCGAAGACTGGAGAGCTAAGTCTACTACTCCCCTGGGAGAGACTAAAACTCTTAAGATGGTTCAAAGAGGTCTGATCCGAGACGTATTCGATGAGAATACTGTTCCGGATAATGGTGGAGACCAATTAGAAAAGAACCATATCCTCGGCATCAAAACTCATTATACCGATAGAGGTTTTGACAGAGTAGAAGTTTTTCCTCCTCACGAATATATCGTAAAAGGAAAAGCTCGTCAGGTCTCTATTTGGGCTTTGGGAAGAAAATTCCGTCATACTCTATTCGTTAAACTGAGAGACTATAGAGGAAAAACCCATAATATCAGAATGGGTCGCTTGGATTATTTCGGTTGGAGAAAGTTAACTGCAACTGTTCCGGGATTTGTTCCTCAAAGTACCAGATTTGCATTATTGGACAAGAACCTAAGATTCGTTTCCATTTTCGTGACATCTGATGTTCATGAAGTGGGCGGAAGCTTCTACTTTTATGTAGATGATTTGGAAGTTCGTGCCGATAAATCTGATACGAAGTATCCTGGTTCTGAAATTAAGGACAATTGGTGATCTTCCGGTAGGACACGTATGAAAAACCTCAGCAAAAAAACTAAAATCACCGCGGCAGTAGTAGTAGGTATTTCTTCCATCCTTCTTCTCGGGACTGTGAGCGCGCAATTTATCAAAAAGAAAAAAGGCGGGATCGAGACTCCTACCGGTATCGACGTAAGCGGGATGGAGTTACGCTCCATCACTGTAGAATCCTGGGACAATCCTCCAGGTTCTGCTCCTTACGGTTGGGAAGTATCCACAGATAAGGATACACAAGTTCCTCAAGGGCAGCAGGGACAGTACCAGCCTACAGCTTCTAATGCACAAGCATTGAGAGAAGTTAAACTTCTTCCCGGAAAACCTGGAGACATCAAGAACGTAGATGCTGGAACCGGAAAAGTTTTGGGAGTGAAGTTTGCTTTCACTTTCCCAGGAGATAACTCTGTCAGTATCCGTCCCCCTCGCACACCAGAATACGAGATCACTCGTAAAATGGCTTACTTAGACGCGAACAACAAAAGAAAAGAATTCAAGATCTATGGTGTTGAATTCCCAGGGATCGTAAAGGCGGTTTCTGTTTGGGTTTGCGGTCGTGGTAACGAGTACAACCTAGAGGGTTGGTTAGAAGATTGGAAAGGTGATTCTCATATCTTCCAATTCGGAGATCTGGACTTTATCGGTTGGAGACCTCTTACTTTTGAAATTCCTCCGGGAGTTCCTCAAGACGTAAATTCTTACCCTCAGGTTAAGACACTTGTATTCAAACAATTTAAAATTCGCTCTCGTAACGATACGAGTGGAGAAACTGTTTACCTTTTCTTTGACGAGCTAAGAGTTCTTTCCGACGTATTCGAAGTTCACTTCGACGGAGCTTCTATCGACTTCGATGCGGATGACTGCCGCTCTAAGCGTAAGTTGGATAAGATGTTAAAAGTGAAAGCTGAGAAAGAATGTGAAGGTGGAAACGGCAAGTAAGCCTTTCTCACAATCCGACTCTAATGAAACGCGGGAACCTTCCCGCGTTTTTTGTTTCTCTGTTATGAAAATCTGGCGTTTTTCTTACGAATTCTCACCTAAGTAATAGCGAAACAGCACCTGTACAAGCCTAAGTCCAAATTCTAGTTTACGTATAAGCCTAAGCTGCTATAATTGATCTGAAAGGGCTCTTAAGAGACAAAAAACCGCCCATCCGAACCTATTTTTGAATGCCGACCCCGTCGGCGGAGTAATTCCTATGTCTAACGAAACTGCGACAACCGCGGAAACTAAGCCTGCCAGCGAACTGGACAAGCTGACTTCTCTTTTCAACGAGGAGATTTATGTACGCTCGGACGCAAATTCCATTCCAGCATCTAAATTTAAAATTTACGACGATCTTATAGAATCCTTTCAATCATCCGGACTTATAGATTCTGCCAAAACAAAATTGGAAGAACATCTTGCTGATCATCCTGAAAGTATTTCCGCAAGATACATGCTTGGATTACTCGGACTACAAAAAGGAAGTATAGACGCTGCTTCTTATTTCAAGACTCTACTGGATTCTTTTAAGCAAGCCAGCAAATGGGTCATCATTGAACATATCACTGACAATATTTTAAAATTCGGAGAGGATCGTTACGCTCTTCGTTTCAAAGCGGAAGCTCTTGAAAAACTAAAGAAGAATAAAGAGCTTAAACCTATCCTGGAAAAACTTGCAAAACAAGATCGCAAGAACCCGGAAATCGCTAAAAAATACGCATTAGCAATTCTTGATGAAAACAAAGAAAAGGCAGTCGCATATCTAAAACAAGCGATCGAAACTTTTGCAAAAACCAAAGAATACGTACAATTCGAAGAGATCTGGCCTATCTTTGTTTCCAACAGCCACGATGATATCCAATTCGTTGAAAAGATAGAACGTATCCTTTTAGGTCACCGTGAAAAGACCCGTCTTGCAGGTTACCTTTATCCATTAGTTGAGCCATTTAAGATCACTGAAGATTGGGACAGAGTGATCTATCTTCTGAAAAAGATCCTGGATCATGAGCCTGTTTCCAACAAGGCAAGAAACGAACTGATTAGAGTTTATAAACTGAAATATGCCAACCACAGCTTGTTGGAAGATTTCTTAAAAATGTCCGAGTTAGGAAATAACAGAAAACCTGTTAAGGTTTGTATTTCCAACTTCGAAAGAAACATCGTATTCGATACCGGCAACTACGTTCTTCATAGGAATTGGGGAGTAGGTAAGATCGTTTCTATTTCGCCTAACGGAGATTCCATCTTCGTAGATTTCAAAGATAAGAAAAATCATAAACTTTCCATCCAAATGGCGATCACCAGTTTGAAACCTCTGAAAGGAGATCATATCTGGGTAAGATTCTATGAGGACAAGCCTTCCGTTGTTTCCTTATTTGAGAACGATGTTCCTGGCTTCTTTAAGGAATTATTAACTTCTTTCGAAAACCATATGTTGGTTGCCGAAATGAAAGCGGAGATTGCAGGGAAATTTATCCCTGTGGTTGATTGGTCCAAATGGTGGAACAAAGCTAAGAATGTTATCAAGAAAGAAGATAACCTAGGCTTTAACCCTAAGAAAAAAGACGAACTCTGGTATAGAGAAAAACCGATCACTTACGCTGAAGAATTGACTGAAAAATTCAATGCGAACACTGATCCTGCAAAACGTCTGGACATCGCGATCGAAGCGCTTCGTAACAAAGAAGAAGCAGAATCAGCGATCGATACTTTCGCTCATCATTATTTCGAAGAAGAACAAACTCACGACTCATTCCGCAAGATCGTTGCGTATCTATATCTGGACGAAGTCGCTTCTACCATGGAAGGTGAAGACGGAAGTCCTTACGATTTCCAAAGATACCAAAAATTGGATGATGTTTCCAAGATCGTTAAGTCTCTGAAAAGAGAAGAGGTCCTGGAATATTCTTCTAGGATCAGCAACTTGGATATCAAAAAGTCTTTCGTAGACTTAGTGAAAAAATCGCATTCTGATTGGGTCAATATTCTGGTTGGTCTTCTTTTTGAAGTTCCGGTTAAGAACAATAAATACGTTGTTTCCGTTCTGGAAGCTGACGGAAAGTTCGCCGAACTGAACTTATTCATCGAAACCTCATCCAGCCGCGCGAAAGAAAATCCTGAAGTATTCCTCTGGGTAGCAAAATCTATCCTTCTCAAAACTTGGGAAGAAGAATGGATGAACGTTTCTAGACAGGATCTAATCCTGAGAGTTCTTCGTTTATTAAAACCTCTGAACAAGATCGAGGAAAAAGGAACCAAGCTTAAGAACACTTGCCAAGAGATCCTATTCGGAAACGACGCAGCTGTGATCAGCGAGGCGATCCAAAACGGAGACTCGGAATATATCCGCAAAGTGTATGCTCTTTATAGAGAAGTTCCTTATATCGAAGAGACTGAAAAGGATAAATTGATGTCTCTTATTCGAGCTCTGAAACCGGATCTAATCTGGGAAGAAGAGGATGATGATGAAGAGGAAGAGGATGTTCTGGCAAGAATTCCGGAAAACGCAGTTCTCGTTACTCGCCGTGCTCTGAACGCTAAAAAAGCGGAGTTCGATCATTTAGTCAACGTTGAGATGCCTGAAAACTCCAGAGATATCGGAGAGGCTCAGGAAAGAGGGGACTTAAGAGAGAACGCGGAATACAAAGCCGCTATGGAAAAACAAGTCCAGCTCCAAGCTCAGATCAAAAAGCTGGAAGCGGAGCTCAAGGCTGCGATCGTTCTAGATCTTTCCAACGTGAAAACAGATCGTATCAATATCGGAACTACCGTAAAACTCAAAAACGAGTCCAGCGGAGAAGATCAAACTTATTCTATCTTGGGAGCTTGGGACGCGGATACTGAGAAAAATATTATTTCTTATCAGTCGCCGCTTGCTAAGTCTCTTTTAGGTAAAAAAGTGGGAGATAACGCTTCTTTAAATCTTGGTGGAGCAGAAACCAAATTTAAGGTTCTGCAGATCAGTAGATACTCTCTTCAAAATCAAGACTAAGAAAGACACTTTCCAATCTTGAAATTTAAAGCCCTGCGGAGTCGCGGGGCTTTTTATTTATAAGGAACTAAAATCTCACTAAATCTGTAAACCAATCGGAGGAGTTTCCTGCTCTGTCTTTAATTCGGATCTGGAGTAGCATATACTTTTTCCAAGCGGAGAAAGTTTTGGGAAATTTGACGATTAGCATTTTACGGTCCGCATCGAACTCACTTGGGTAAACTTCTCCTTCGAGTAAAACTTCTGCTCCGCCTGCATAGCCGGAGCCTGTGTCGGAAACTGTGTATAATCTTTCTTCGATTCCTTCTTCTTCCTGGCCCTTAATCCTTCTATTTCTTGTGATCAGATATGGATAATTCACCGCAGGTTTTGCATCATCAGTGAGAATTGCTAATGCCCCAAGTTTGGTGACTAATCCAGCTTGGCCTTTTTGTTTTAGGGCAGACCATTTTTTAGAAGCTTTATCATAGATATAGATCCCATCTTTTTTACCTAGGGCCGCACCACGCCAAGTTAGTTCCGCTTCTCCCACCCAAGAAAGATCGGAAGATTCTAATTCGTAAATAGCCGCTTTAGATTTAAGTCCTTCCGGAAGTTTTAGATCTTCTTCCGGTTTTTCCAATTTTTTGAATATTAAAGAACCTTGGCCATACGTTGTTTTGTTTGGAGTTTTGATCTTTAAGATCCCATCTGCGGATGTGAATTCAGTTTTCGTAATGGAAGGTTTTTTGGAATTTATCGTTCCGACTTCTATTTCTAAAGGAAGAATGGAATGATTTCCTGCGTGATCGGAAGCCTTGAGGACAAGTTTGACTATACTTCCTGTTTCAAAATTTCTAAGATCTATGCTTGGTCCTTTTGCAGGGAATAGATTATAAACATAAACGGGAGGATTTAAGGAAGAACGATTTGAGTCGAATATATCGTGATGGATCCTTGCTTCTTCATAGCTCATTCCTCTGAAGGACCTTTCGTATAAGGGAGCCTCGTCTTTGTAAATGCCTGCGAAGAATAAATTGTTTTTGTTTCTGGAAGTCATTAGGTCGTAGGCTCCCAATCTGAAACGGACCCCTCCCGCAAGATTCAGTTTTTGATTTCCTGGAAGTGCAAATCTACCTTCTCCCTTTTTTTCTAAAGGTAATCTGGCCTGCACTCCATCTTCTGAGTCCACGTATAATAGCAAAAGTTCGGGAGAATATCTGTCTTTTCCCCTCAAAGGTAAATAGGGGAGAGGGTTTAATGTTCCATTAGGTAAATGTAATTCAAAATGTAGATGGCTGACGCCTGAGCCCGACTCTCCGAGCCTTGCAATATTTTCTCCTTTAGGGAGATTATAGGAACCGGGAGAAAGTTTTACCTGAAATTCTCCACCGCTGAGTAATGCCAATGCTTCCCTCAGTAGATCTAAATCCTTTCTGAAACCTTTGAAGTCCAGTAAGTGAGCAAACTTTGCCTTTAAATTAGAACCGGAAGATCTTAAAATTATATTCGAACCATATCCTTTTGTGGATTGTCCGATCGATTCTATATATCCTTGAAATGGGGAAATGGCGGAGATCCCGTTCGTATGGAATGTTTTAAAATCGCAACCCATATGAAGATGATGTACTCTATATTCTGCATAGGAACCTGAGATGGGAGTTTCCATCTCCATTGGAAAACCTAAATTTCCAAGATCAGCTAAAACCTCAGGTGTGAGATCATCCCAAATATTTTTTTGAAGGGCCGAATTAACTTTTAGATTAGGAGAAACTGCAGAAACTTTGGAACCGGTTTCGCCTGCTTTACCTTCTCCCAAAGTTAGAAAGAGGAGAAGAAATGTTAGTCCGAATCGAAGCGGGATTTGTGGAAAAAGTTTTAGGAAATTTTTTCCCATTTGCGAATTCAGATCCGGTTCCCCTAAATTGTAAAGCCTGAAATCTGTGAAATTTTCTTGCAGCCTCATACTTGGAGGAAAGCCTGATGTTATGAGGCTCCTTGTTCCGATTTTTCTGGTATTTTGCCTAAGTTCTTGCACCTATCTCACTCGGGAGCCCGGTAATCCTCCTAAAATAGACGGGATCCCCATCCCGGATTCTAAACGCACAGTGTATGTGCAGAATTTTCGGAACAATTCCTACGGGATCGCAATGCATACCACTCTTTCGGATCTGGTAAAACAGGAGATCAATTATCGAGGAAGATTTATCCAGACTAGGGAGAAGTCTCAAGCCGCATATCGTATCTACGGAGAGATCAGTCATTACCAACAGGTAGGTGCACTATTAGATCAAGGTGGCCAGCAACTTAGCAAAGAGATGTTTGTAGTCTGCAAGGTGGAGCTCCAGAAAGCAGGTGGAGAAAAAATTCCATTAGAAAGAACTGAGATCCCAGCGAGGATTATCTATTCAGACCAAGTTGGTTTTATGGAAACAGAGGGGCAGGCTCAGACCAGATTACTCAAAATTCTTGCGGTCCGTATCGCAGAAGAATTAGAAAGAGCCTGGTATTATTCTATAGCGGGCAAAATAGAAGGTGAGGAAGAGTAAGTATTTCATTTCCTAAAAATGAAATTCCACTTGATAAATCTCATAACCGGATCTTAAATTGTGGAAAAAGAATGTGAACAGCCCAGATTCCTTGATCCGAAAGGAAAATTCTGCAAGAGAGTTCCATTCCTCCTAAAAAATGAACAAAGACCGAGAAACTGAAATTCTGAAAACCGTAGACGATTCCATCCGGATGGAGATGAAAACTTTTTCCGATTACTTACAGAAGAAGGGACTAAAGATCACCAACCAAAGGATGTTAGTCGCAGAACGTATTTTCTCCCTGCATAATCACTTCACCGCGGAAAGCCTCCTGGAAGAATTCAAAGACCAAAGAGATAAAATTTCCAAGGCTACCATTTATAGAATTCTATCCATCATGGTGGAAGCGAAGTTATTGCAAGAGCATAATTTCGGCCAAGATTATAAGTATTACGAACATATCATAGGTCATACTCATCACGATCATATCATCTGCATAGACTGTGGAAGAATAGTCGAGTTCATGGACGAAAGGATCGAACAGCTGCAAGAGCAAGCAGCCGCAAGCAACGGGTTCAAGATCACAGGTCATAGCCTGAATATCTACGGCTCTTGTTTGGATCCGAATTGTCCGAACAAAAAATGATCTATAGATCTAGGGTAGAAGATCCACATTCTTTTGCCCGAACCGGAACCTTATCCCTCAACGGAATCGAAATTCCAACGCCTGTATTTATGCCTGTGGGCACAAGAGGTGCAGTCAAATCCCTGGACTCTGACGATATAGATGAGTTAGGTTATGAACTGATACTCGGAAATACCTATCATCTTTATCTCCGCCCCGGCACCGAGGTCCTGGAGAAATTTGGCGGGCTTAAAAACTTTGTTTCGTATAAAAAAGCTCTGCTCACAGACAGCGGTGGTTTCCAAGTTTTCAGTCTGAATTCTCTTGTGAAATTTAAAAAAGAAGGAGTGGAGTTCCGTTCTCATATTGACGGAAGTCCTCATTTTTTCACTCCCGAGAAAGTCATCGATATCCAGAGATCGATCGGTTCAGACATCATGATGGTTTTGGATGATTGTCCTCCCGGAGACGGAACTGTTTCTAGGATCAAAGAAGCTTTAGATCGGACCCATCGTTGGGCGGAAGAAGCTGTGAATTACTGGGAGAAAGACAAACGTAATCAATTTTTATTCGGAATTTTCCAAGGCGGAACCAATTTAGATCTGAGATTGGAGAGCCTGGAGAAGATTCGTTCTCTTCCTTTTTCCGGAATTGCGATCGGAGGACTCTCCGTAGGAGAACCCAGACCTGATTTTATCCGAACCATGGAAGGAATTTCCTCGTACACCGACAGGACTAGACCATTATATCTGATGGGAGTAGGAACTGTTCCGGATATTTTGGAAGGAGTAAGAAACGGAGTCGACATGTTTGACTGCGTTCTTCCCACCCGAAATGCTAGAAACGGGCAAGTATTCACTTCTCGAGGAAAAGTGAATCTCAGAAATGAAAAATGGAAGCTCGTAGATGAGCCGATGGACCCGGAATGCGAATGCAAAGTGTGTAAAAGATACAGTATCGGGTATATTAGACACTTACATCACGTGAAAGAGTTAAGCGCATTTTCCTTGAGCACGTACCATAATTTGCATTTTATGAAAAAGTTCATGAGAGAACTTCGACATTCCATCGAAGTTGGAAATTTCAGCGAGTTTTTCGTTAAATGGAAAAATTTGTACGAAAGACCGGAAATTTCTCGTTGACTATATAGAGAATGACCCCCCTATTGTAGGATGGTTCAAACAGATAAAGAAAGGAGTTGCTGATTTTTTATGGAAATCACCAGAAGGGAAAGCGGTAACATCGTAATTCTGGACATCAATGGGGAGATAGATTTATACAATGCCCCTGAGATTAAGGATGTGATCGCAAAGCTCATTGAAGAGCAGAAATACTATACTATTATCAATCTGGAAAAGGTCTCTTATATCGACTCATCCGGAATCGGTGCTTTGATTTCCAGCCTCTCTAACTTAAAAAAATACCAGGGCGGACTTAAAATTATCAACGTTGCTGGTTCCGTAAGAAAGGTATTTGAATTAACTAAATTAACGTCATTCTTCGAGATCTTTGATAACGAAGCTGATGCCGTCGCTGCCTTCAAATAAGTAAGGCATATTTAACGATCCTCTGGCTGGTGCAAAATAAATGAAAACTTTTCGAGCTATATCGTTCCCATCATTGGTACTGGGAGTTTTAGGATTCCTAGTCGCCTGTGGTGCAGAACTACCTGTAAAAGAATTGGCGGAAGCTAAGACCGCTATCACTCGCGCTAAAGATGCAGGCGCAGAAAGATACGCTTCCGGAGAATTCGAGGAAGCTCGCAAAAGTCTTTTGACCGCTCATGAAAAAGCTTCTAACGAAGATTTGGGCGAGACCAAAAAAAGTGCCGAATATGCAAAAAGCAAAGCGTATGATGCATTAGAAAGATCTTATCCTCAATTGACCGAGGAATCCAAGACACAAGCGAACACCTCTATCAACGAAGCGGATGAGGCTTATGCTTCTCAGCTCGCTGCAGAACCTTATAATAATGCAGTAGAGCTTAAGAAAGAAGGGGATACTCTAAGAGACAATGCGGACCGCACTTTGGAATCCTATCCTAAGGAATCCGGGGACGACGCAAAACTTAGAACCCGTCTTGCTGCTTTCGATCAGTACGAACAAAGTAATAAAAAATATCTGGAGTCCAAAAAGGCGGCAACTGACGCCAAATCTTTGGCTCTTTCTCAAAAACAACAGTTGATCGATTCTCTCGCAGATATCGAAAAAAATCTGGATGATGCAGACAGATATGCTTCTGGCCAAGACCCTGAAGTGGCCCAAACAAGAGAACGTTTGAATGCTGCTAAGGCAAAAATCGACGAAGGAAAGATCAAAGAAGGTTATTCTGAAGTTGATGATATTCGCAAAAAATCAGCAGAACTCGTAGCAAAAAATATCCAAGCTTACGCACTCAAGAAGAAGGCAGAAGCAAAAGATTCCATCGGAAAAGCTAAGGATAAACTATCTGGAATCGATCAGTCCAAACTGAAATCCAGCAAGGATCTCCAAACTTCTTACCAAAGAGCTGACGAGAACTTAAAAGCGGCTGATGAGTCGTTAGTTTCCGCAGAAGAGTTATATTCTTCCGAAAAATACGAAGATTCTATCGGTAGATCAGAAGAAGCAATCAGACTTTCTCGCATTGTTGTAGATCAGTCTGATGATATCGCAGAAAGATTACGCACTGGATCTTCCGTTGCAGGTCGCAAAGGTGATGCAGGAGACAATACTTCTTCTACCAAAAAAGGAGAAGATTCTACTGCTTCTTCTTCCGGAGAACTTCCTGAAGGTTGGAAAAAATACGTAGTTCGTAAGAAAGTTCCTGCAGATTGCCTCTGGAGAATTTCCGCTTACAAACAACATTACGGCACTTCTAAACTTTGGAAACGTATCTATGATGCGAACCGTGGTAAGATCAAAAATCCAAACTTGATCTATCCTAAACAAGTATTGTTAATTCCGCCTGCTAAAGGATCCACTAAGTTCGATCCGAAAAAAGCTCCTAAAAAGCAGACAGGAAGTGATAAAGTAGAGGCGAATGCTCCGCAAGAGAAGAAGGAAGAGACTACAACTCCTCCTCCTGCTACTTCTGAGCAAGAACCGGAAGAAGAAGAGCCTTCAACTCCGGCACCTTCCACAGAGAGTGAAGCACCTTCCGATTCTGGTGAACAGGAAAGCGACGAAGAAGCTCGTTGATATAAGTCTAATATTTTAGCAACTCAACACAAATGGTTGGCTCGGATTTTTCCGGGCCTTTCTTTTTTCTACAGTTGGAAATTTTCGAATTCCGCTTGATCCTCATTTATTATTCGAAACAGTTTTACTTAGCGGTGAATTCCAAGTGAAGAGGGCTTATACTAAGCCTATATCAGAGACGAGCGAGGAGGATTATTTTCCCCTGGCTAAAATGGCATGGGACGAGGATTGTCCTGAGCAAGATATAACGTCTGTTTCTTTATTCTCTCCGGATCAAAAAGCGATCGCATACTTAAACGCAAGAGAAGAAGGTATTCTCTGCGGTAGCGGTGTTTCGGAAGTTCTTTCCAAACTTTCAGGCGGAGATTTACAGTTTAAATTCTTCTTTAAAGACGGAGAAAAATTCGTCAAAGGAGACAAGATCGCCGAGATACAAGGTAGTCTTCTCTCCATGTTACGCGTAGAAAGAATCCTTCTAAACTTCTTACAATATCTTTCCGGTATTTCTACTTCGACTAGAAAGGTCGTGGATCAGTATGGGTCTAAGGGTATAATGATCTTGGATACCAGGAAGACACTGCCCGGATACAGGAAACTTGCAAAGTACGCAGTGTATTGCGGGGGAGGTTCCAACCATAGATTGGATCTTTCTGAAATGGCGATGATCAAGGATAATCATTTGGCATTATTCGGATCTGCAAAAATTCCTGTGGGAAAGATCAGATCTAATTTTCCCGGAAGAATGGTGGAACTAGAAATAGATTCCTTGGACCAATTGGAAGACGCGCTCGAAGCGGAACCAGATGTTTTAATGTTAGATAATTTTAATATACCCGATACACGCAAAGCGTTCCAAAGGGTAAAAGAAAAAAATCCTAAAATCCTGATAGAATGTTCCGGAGGGATCACTCCGGAAAAACTGGAAGCATTGTCCGAATTTCCCGGTGTAGGAGTTAGCATGGGATACCTGACTCATACTACCAGATTTTTGGATCTAGGTTTGGATATAAGGACCTAAAAAGATGGGATTTGTTAAGGCTCCTGCCACCAAAGAAATGTTAATCGAAGGGGTTCTGGAAACTATGGGACCCGAAGCCTTGGAAATGATCGAGAAGGCTTATAAGGTTTCGGAAGATTCTCACCAAGGACAATTCCGGCTTTCGGGTGAACCTTATATAGTTCACCCTCTCCAAGTAGGTTTTATCTTATACGAGTTAGGCTTGGACGAGAAGGTAATTTCTGCCGGGATCCTTCATGATGTGATAGAAGACACAAAATACACGAGAGATGATATGGTCCGTGATTTTGGGACTGAGATCACTCAGCTTGTGGAAGGTGTGACTAAAATTTCTCAGATCAAAAGCCAATCCAAGGAAACGGAAGCAGCGGAGAATATCCGAAAGATCATTATCGCAACCATCCAGGATATTCGGGTCATTCTGATCAAACTTGCAGATAAGACTCACAATATGAGGACTCTTTCTTTCCAACCTCCTGAAAAACAGAGAAGGATCGCAAACGAAACTCTTTCTTTATACGCTCCAATTGCTGGAAGATTAGGTATATATTCAGTTAAATCCGAACTGGAAGACCTCGCGTTCCAGGTCATCTTTCCGGAAGAATACCAAGATATTAAAAAGCGTATCAGCGCTAAAAAGTCTGAAAGAGAAGATTATATCGAAAAACTTCAGCTGATCCTGAAACAAAGGCTCGCTGAAATTCAGATCAACGCGAATGTAGAAGGAAGGGCAAAACATTTCTTCTCCATCTATCGTAAGATGAAAACGAAGGAAAAAACCTTCGACGAAATTTTCGATCTAAGAGCGATCCGTATCGTGACCGACGAGATCAAAGATTGCTACGGTGTATTAGGGATTGTGCATACACTTTGGTCTCCTGTCCCGGGAAGGTTTAAGGATTACATCGCAACTCCTAAAACAAATATGTACCAATCGCTTCATACGACTGTGATTGGTCCCGACGGAAAACCTTTGGAAGTTCAGATCCGTACTGCAGAGATGAATGCGATCGCTGAATTCGGGATCGCTGCTCACTGGGTTTACAAAGAAGGTAAAACTCATGCCAACGAAAGACATCTAACCGTGAAGTGGTTGGAAGTCCTACAGACCTGGCAGGATTCCGCTTTAGACCCTAAAGAATTTTTAGAAGAACTAAAATATGATCTTCATGAAGATGAAGTATTTGTTTTCACTCCTAAGGGAGAGATTATACAACTTCCTAAAGGTGCAACGGTTTTGGACTTTGCATTCAGAATTCACACAGATGTGGGCTTGCATTGTAAGGGAGCTAAGATCAACGGTAGAATGATCCCCCTTCGCACAGAACTTAGAAGTGGTGATCAAGTAGAAGTTGTAATAGACAAAAGATCCAAACCTTCTCCTATCTGGCTTCGCATTGTTAAAACTCCTTCTGCCAGACAAAAGTTACGGGCTTATTTCAGAAAACTCAGAGAAGAGACGAGCAAGGATCTGGAACACGGTGCGGAGAATGCTGCAGAGCTCACTCTGAATGCGGAAGTATTAGAAGAACTTAAACGTAAACCTTCCGAAAAAGTTTCGAAGCAGACTCATCAACAAGGCCAAGTTGCAGGTGGAAAAATTTTGGTCGCAGGGCTTCGAGATATTCCGGTACGTCTTTCAGGTTGTTGTTCTCCTCTTCCTGGGGACCAGATCATCGGTTTCGTAACTAGAGGAAGAGGTGTTTCCGTTCACAAAAAGAATTGTAGTGTTGCATTAAAACAAAGAGAAGAAGAACAACTCCGACAGATCACTGTGGATTGGGACTATGGTCAAACGGAACCTGTACCTGTTAGAGTGGAAGTGAAAGCAAAGGATCGTCAGGGGATTTACTTGGAGATGGTAAAAAGTATCTCAGGAACCCAGACAAATATTTTGGAAGCGGGGGCTTCTACAGTGCAAAAGGATACTTTGATGGCCCGCTTTATGATCGAAGTCGAACATTTGGACCAATTGAAGGAGATCCTAGGCAACTTAAAGCGTATTCCTGACGTGGTCTTTGCTCATAGGGTTAAATAAGGATTTAGTCCTTCTATCTTTTCATCGGAAATTTTACATTTAAGTTTGCCTGAAATCGGGTTTTCCCGGAAGCTTTCGAACACGAACATTCCTAAGAGGTGTGCTTTGAACCTTGCTCTAAAAAATTCCAAATTCCTAAACATTTGCTATTTTACACTTTTATTATCCGTAATCACTTTCTCTTCAAACGGCTGTAAAGAGAAGGAAGAAGTCCAGATCTCAGTAGCGACTGAAGATCTTCCTTGGGAAGGGGATCCGAATAGTATCCCGGAAGCATTGAGAAAGCCGAATCCTTCTGTTTCTCCTAACGCAAAAAGGGGAGGGATTTTTAGGATCTATAGTCATCAGTATCCTAAGTCTTTGAACTGGTATTTGGAAAATTTCTCTACCACTGCCGAGATTTTCGGTCAAATGTTCGAACCACTTTTGGAAAGACATCCAATTACGATGGAGCCTCTTCCTAAACTTGCTTCTTCTTGGAAGATCTCTTCCGATAAAAAAACTTTTACATTCAATCTGGATAAAAATGCCAGATGGAGCGATGGTAAGCCTATCACTGCTAAAGATGTATTATTCACTTACGAAACGATCATGAATAAGAAGAATAATACTGCGCTTCATCGGATTGACCTTTCTCGTTTCGAAACTCCTAAGTTAGTCAATGAATACGAAGTGGAATTTACTCAAAAAGAGATCCATTGGAAGAACTTTGAATTTATAGCTTACGACTTCTTTATTATTCCGGAACATTATTATGCCGGAAAAGATTTTAATAAGGAAAATTTCGAGTTTCCTGTGACTTCCGGACCCTACGAATTACAGTCGGCCAAAAAAGGGATCTACGTGAAAATGAAACGTAGGAACGATTATTGGATGAGAGCTTATCCTTTTTATAAGGGAGCGGACAATTTTGATACTCTTATATTTAAGGTATTCAACGACGACGCAGTAGCATTCCAAGCATTCAAAAAAGGTGATATAGATCTATATCCGGTGTATAAAGCCGCGACTTGGGTTCAAGATACGACCGGAGAGCCTTTTGATAAGAATTATATCGTAAAACAAAAGATCTATAATGATAAAAAATCGGGTTTTCAGGGTTGGGCATTCAATATGAGAAGAAAACCCTTCGACGATGTTCGGATCAGAAAGGCGATCGCTCATTTGGTGAACAGAAAACTCATGGTAGACAAACTCGCTTTCGGAGAATACCAACTCACAGATTCCTATTACGGTTCCGTATGGGAAGAAGGACAATTACCAAATCCTGCGATAGATTATGATCCGGAAGCAGCTAAAAAACTTTTTGCGGAAGCTGGATGGAAACCCAATGCAAAAGGTTTCTTGGAAAAAGACGGACAACAATTTGTGATCCATATCCTGGAAAGAGATAGAAGTGTTGAAAAATATTTTACTCTATTCATGGAAAGAGTAAAGGAACTTGGCATCCAAGTTACTATAGAGAGCACAGATCTTGCTAACTGGTCCGAAAGAATGGACAAGTATGATTTTGATGTTACCTGGGCCGCTTGGGGAGCAGGAAGTTCCTTTCCGGATCCGGAACATCATTGGGATTCTAAATACGCGAACGAAAACGGACAGAACAATTATAACGGTTTCAAAAATCCGGAAGTAGACAAACTTATCGAGCAGCAAAAAACGGAATTCGATATTAAAAAAAGAACAGAAATCTTAAAGAAGATAGATAAGATCTTAACTAAAGAGGTTCCCTACGTTCTTCTTTGGGGGATTAAATCCACGAGAGTTCTTTATTGGAATAGATTCGGAACACCAGAAAATCCTCTTTCCAGATATTCTGGAGAAGGTGCAGCCAAGTCTTTATGGTGGATAGACGCAGAAAAAGACAAGGCATTGGAAAATTCTAAGAAGAATAAGACGGCTCTTCCTCCTTATAAAAGAGACTTGTACTACCATTCTAAATAAATAATGGGATTCTAATGGCAAAGAAGGGAAGATTCAGCGAATTCGGAGATGCGATCCGGAATTTTTGGAACTCTCCCGGGATCCCAAGCTTTATCGAGATCCTGGAAAAGGGTCTAGATAAAGAATTATTTTTCGATCCGGACAGAGCGGATTCTCAGATCCCAAAAGAGGATCTGCCTATCGACTTCCGTCTCAGGCAATCGGGGTTTTTAAGAAAATTTTACGAAAAACTTTTTCCAGTCTCTCACGTGTTTCGTATAACGCATCGATATGGCAGAGAGTTTTTGGATAATTTTATGCCTCTTGCTTCGGAGAATTATATAGGAAGAGGTTCTTATAAATTCGTATATACACTTCCTTGGAACCAGGTTGTCAAGATAGGAAAATCCAAACTTCCTTCTGATCCTATTTTTGGTTCTTTGTATAAGGAAGTTCAGAATAACTTGGAACGTTATTTGAAAACAGAAGAAATCGGACTAATGCATCATTTGCAAAAGTCCGCCTGGGGAGAATCCAAAAGAGACGAGATACGTTTTAAGTTCGCTCGTTTAGGATTGGAAAGACTTCATTATTGGAAATTGAAAAGTCTGATCCCTGATCTTGTACTTCCCACTCGTTTTTTTATGGGTTTACGTTACAGGAGAAGCCCTTTCGGTGTTCCGGTAGTTACCCTCACTCCTTGCGATAACCAAAATTTATTACCTGGAAAACATTTAAAAGAATTCATCCGATTGAATGAGAAGGTGAGACAGAATCCGATCCAGGATGCACTTTTCCCCAAATGGAAATTAAACTTCGATACTCATAGATTCGGGATCATCAATAAGGCCAAGCTCAAAAAAATCGCCTTGGATTTCCATAGAGTGATAGAGGTGACCCGCTATCTTGCGTCCGAAGAAAAACTGATCTTCGATATCCATTCCGAAAACATCATCATCACTATTCCCGACTTCGAACTTAAAATTTTCGATTACCATGTTTTCGATGAACATCTTTATGAGCCTAGCAAGGAAAATCCTTCGCCTGAAGTGGATCATATCAATCTGATCAAAGAGTTTGTGAGTTCTTTTGAGTTAGGTTAAGTAGGTTCGCACGGAGTTCACAGAGAACATAGAGATAAAATGGGCGATGTAGGAGCTCCTACAAAACCAATCCTCAGTGCTCTCCGTGGTCTCTGTGCGAAACCTTTATGAAAAGCCGTTTACGGGACAACCCCGGATAAAAATCTTATCAATAGGGGTATAAACTGGAATGATTGATCGGTATTCGAATCCGGAAATTTCTAAAATTTGGGAATTGGAGAACAAGTTCGATATTTGGAAAGAGATCGAAATATTAGCAACCGAAGCCCGGATGAAAAAAGGAGAAGTCCCTAAAGAAGACTTCGAAGAGATCCGTTCTAAAGCTAGATTCAATGTGGATGAAATTCTGGAAATAGAATCCAAGGTCCACCATGACGTTATCGCATTTTTGACTAATATGAATTCGTATATCGGACCTGCAGGTCGCCATGTGCATTATGGCCTCACTTCTTCCGATATTGGCGATACCGCACTTTGTGTGCAGATGGTCCAGGCAATGGATCTGATCCTGAAAAAAACGGATCAGCTCATCGAAGCGATTAAGGAGAAGGCAATCCAATACCGAGACCTTCCTTGTATCGGTAGATCACATGGAATTCATGCGGAACCGATGACCTTAGGTCTGAAGTTCGCATTATTCTACGAAGAAATGAAAAGAAACAGGGCACGTATGGCCCTGGCAAAAGAAGAAGTTGCAGTAGGGAAATTATCCGGTGCAGTCGGAACTTATTCTAATATAGAACCTGACATTGAAGAATATGTTTGCGAGAAGTTAGGATTAAAACCCGATCCGATCGCGACTCAAGTAGTTTCCAGAGATAGACATGCTGCTTATATGTCCGCGTTAGGTGTAACTGCTGCAAGTTTGGATCGTTTTGCAACTGAAGTCCGTCTTCTTCAAAAAACGGAAGGTAGAGAAGTTGAGGAGCCTTTTTCACCGGGACAAAAGGGATCTTCTGCAATGCCTCATAAAAGAAATCCTGTGATCTGCGAAAGGATCTCCGGTATTTCTAGAGTGATCCGTTCTAATGTTTCTACTGCTTTGCAAAACGTAGCATTATGGCATGAGAGAGATATTTCACATTCTTCCGCAGAAAGGATAGTTGTTCCGGACTCCACGATTGCTCTGGAATATATCTTAGACAAAATGTTATTCGTAGTGAAAAATCTGCACGTGTATCCTGATGCGATCGAAAGAACATTAGGAACCACAAGAGGTTTGATCTTCTCTCAAAAGGTTCTTCTTCACTTGATTGAAAAAGGTGGGATTACTAGAGAGGATGCTTATGCGATCGTGCAAGGACATGCGATGGCTGTTTGGGCGGATATCTCCCAAAATCTGAAGACAAGATTAGCGGAAGATCCTAAAGTGCAAAAGGTCCTGAAACCTGGAGATCTAGATTCTATCTTCCAAATTTCTCCTTATTTAGATAAAGTAGGATTGATCTATAAAAGACTCGGTCTTGAGTAATGTCAAAGTTTGCGGTCTTCGGGCTGGGATATACCGGTCTAAGTATTCTAAATACATTAAAAAAAGAGAATACTGTTTTAGGGATTTCCAGAGAAACTCAAGCGGAAGATTCCATTCTTCTGGATCTATCCGATCGGGCTGCATTGGAAAATTTCCGCAAAGAGAACCTGGGCGCAAAGTTTGACGCAAGCCTTATCACATTCCCCGCTCAAAAATTAGAGAATAGGGAACAAGTTTTTGATACTATATTCTCCATCTCTAAAACTGTTTGGATGTTTGGATCTACTAGCATCTATCAAAGGATTACTTCCGATATTACTGAAAAGACTCCTTTAGATCCGGAGCATGATCGTTACGAAACAGAAAACCAATTTTTGGAGAAGGGTGGCAAGATCCTTCGGCTTTCCGGGATTTATGGACCGGGCAGAAATCCTGCAAACTGGGCAAGGAAAGGCTCCGTTAAAAAGACTAAACGGCAATTGAATCTTATCCACGGGGATGATATCTCTGAAGCGGTACGTTTGCTTCTTTCTTATCCCGGAAATGATCTGCCTTCCGAGCTAATTTTATCCGATGGGCAATGGCATACTTGGTTGGAGATCTTCCGATTCTTAGAGGATCATGGTAAGATCCAGGCCATTCCCGAAGAAAAGATGGATAGAGAAGACAGTTTTATAGACAGCAGCTTGATCCGGAAATTTCTTCCTGGTTTACAAACAAAGGACTTTTGGGGAGAATTGGAAAAACTGGAAGAACTCATTTGATCTCACAGATCACGGACATATTACATTTATTCTGTCTTTCGAATTTAATCTTTATCATCGGACTTCTCGGATGGAGATACTTTTACGATCTTAGGATACGTATCGCCGGAGGTTTTTCTTTCGGGATTGTTTGTTATATCATTCTATCCTTAGATCCCGATCTCAAAATTCCTTACCCCGTTAGAGTATTCTTGTTTGCAGGTCTTATCAGTTTACCTTTTTTCTTTTGGATGATCAGTCTTGCCATCTTCGAAGATCATTTTGAGATCAAATATTGGCATTGGCTTTTGCTCTTTTGTAAGGTTGGTGTTTCCGCTTGGTCGGTCTATCCGGTATTAGATCTGATCAATATGAGAGGGCCTATCGTTTCAGAAACTGTTCTTGCTCACATCATTATTCCTACTCTTCTATCTTTGGGCTTTGTTGTTGCCGCGATCATTCGGATCTATTCTGGACGAAAGGATGATTTGATAGAAACAAGAAGAAGGTTACGCGAAGTTCATATTCTGATGACCGGAAGCGTAATCACTTTTAATATGTTTTCTCACTTGATCCTAAGGGGTAAGATCCTATCTGAAATTTTAGATTTGGCAAATGTTGTATTTGCCTGGGGACTGATCCTTGCATTCATGTATTTGGTCTTCGAGTTGAAAGAAGGTCTCGTGGACCCAAGACCAGAGGAGACCGAGGGTAAAGAAGAAAAAGCTGTCTATGCCGACCCCGCATTGAAGAAAAAATTAGTCTCTGCGTTTGAAGAGACCAAACTTTATAGAAAAGAAGGTCTGACAATCGGACAGCTTGCAGAAGACTTAGAAGTGCAAGAATACAAACTCAGAAGATTGATCAACCAGGCAATGGGTTTTCGGAATTTTCCGGACTTCTTAAATCGTTATAGGATCCAAGAAGCATGTGAGATACTTTTGGATTCAGGAAAAGATGAAATCCCAATCATTCGAGTCGCTATGGATTTGGGCTACCAATCTCTAGGACCTTTCAACCGGGCATTTAAAGAACTTACCGGAGTCACTCCTACTGAATTCCGCCGTAACCGTGGCAGGGACGAATCCTTAAAAAATACCGCCGATTTTGAAATCAGCTAGAGATTTTTAAAAATCGGATAGGCCAATCCCAGTTCTATCGTGTAAACTGTGCGCACACGGAGAGAATGGGATGAACGAGATCGTGGATCAAATGGGCTATACAGCTTATTATTTTCTGACTTTGGGGATATTATGGTTCCGCTATATTTTGATGGCTGGTATCGCATATGTTTTTATATGGGTGATCTTCAGGGATAAGCTTAAGCATAAGATTATCCAGAAAAAACTTCCTGAAAAAGATAAAATTACGCACGAACTCAAATATTCGGCGATTACTCTTTTGATCTTTGCGGCCTCCGGAATTCTGGTGGTCTTAATGAAAAAGGCAGGTTGGACTTTTATCTACGATAAGGTCGAGGACTACGGAGTTCCTTATCTTCTATTCAGCATCGTTGCATTAATATTCCTGCATGATACATACTTTTATTGGACACATAGGTTGATGCACCATCCTCTCCTTTTTAAAAGAATGCATTTGGTGCATCACAAATCCACGAATCCTTCTCCTTGGGCAGCGTTTTCTTTTCATCCATATGAAGCGGTAGTCGAAGCTGGGATCGTTCCATTGGTGATCTTATTTCTGCCGGTGCATACAACTGCACTTGTTGTGTTTTTCTTTTATAGCAATTTTTTAAATGTGTTAGGTCATCTTTCTTTCGAACTTTTTCCTAAGGGATTTATAGAAAATAGAATATTAAGACTTCATAATTCTACTACTCATCATAATATGCACCATAAATACTTTAATTGTAACTACGGTTTGTATTTTAATATTTGGGATAGGATTATGAGGACCAATCACGAAGATTATTTTGATACATTTAGAGAAGTGACTAGTCGAGAACCTGAAATTGTAGGAGACGTTGGAACTCCGACAACGGTCTTCTAACGAGATGTAGGAGCTTCTACGAGCGAACTTCTAATAAGAAGCAGGGAATCGTATTCTTGTAACGGTCCCTTGTTCGGAAGAAAGATCTATCACTGAACCTTTTAATTGTTTGGTCAAAAGATCTACAAGTTCCAAACCCAGAGAGTCTATCGGTTTCGAATTCGAAGTTTTTCCCTTTCCGTTATCCGAAACGTCCAAATGGATCCAATTTCCTTCTTTGTAAAAGGAGATCTTGATGATCTTTTCGTCTGAATGTTTTTTAAAAGAGAATGCATGTTTTAGAACGTTGGTGACTAATTCGTTTAATATCAAGCCGATCGGGATTGCAGAATTCTGTTTGATCGGAAGAGATTCACAATTCAAGAAAATCTGGATCTCTTCTTTTTTATGACCAAAGGATTTGAGAAGGCTGTCCACAAGTTTGCTCACAAACTCAGGAAAGAATTCATCGCTGATCCTATGTTTTCCATATAAGGATTCATGCACATAGGCCATCGATAAAATTCTGTTTTGGGATTCTGTGAGAACTTGAGTCGGATTACTTCCATCTATCTGCTCTAATTGGATAGAAAGCAAACTGGATAATACTTGCAGATAGTTTTTGACCCTATGATGCACTTCTTTAAGTAAAAGATCCTTTTCCTGGAGAGCATTTGCCATAATTTCTTCCGCAAGTTTTACTTGAGTGAAATCGGTCACAAAACCTTCCAGGGCGATCAATTCCCCGTTATCACCTTTGACTCCGGAACCTTGTTCGAATACCCAGCGCATTTCTCCACTTCTACGGTAGATCCGGTAGACTAGTCTATACGGAATATTCTTGCTGACCGCGTCCGTAACTTCATTAAATACTCTTTCCGCATCCTCAGGATGAATGATCTCCCCGAAAGAAATTGTGCGATTGGAAACGAAATCAGAAGGAGAATAACCTGTAAGTTCGAAACAACCCTCGCTAATAAATTCCATGGTCCAATCGGGATCATACGCGCAACGATATGCGATACCGGGAAGATTTCGGATCAGAGTGGAAAGCTGTCTTTCACTTTCCTTTAATGCGGTTTCCGTCTTTTTATAATAAGTAATATCGGTGCACATAGCGAGTGCACCTTCGTAATTCCCTTGGGAGTCGAAGATTGGATTTGTGGACATCAATAACCAGACAGATTCTCCATCCGGGCGTTTGAAAAAGAAATCGTGGACTTCCGCTTGGCCTTGTTTTCTTTCTTCTAGTCTTTTATTTACCGAGCCCAGTCTATCTACTGTAACAAAATCGAATAAACTTTTGCCAATGAGTTCTTTTTCGCTCATTCCCAAAAACTCAGCCATTTTAGAATTTACGAATATAGTCTTGGAATCCTTATCTATAAGCCAGACCCCTTCTAAGGTTGTATCTACTATCTTTTTATAATTTCCTTCCGTTTTGGAAAGTGCCGCCTTTGTCTCTTCGAAGAATACGAGTAGTATCACGATCGCAGAGGAAAATCTAAACAGGCCGGCTAGGAAAAAACCGATAAAACCGAATTCAGGATGAAATTTTAGAAATGGATAGTTGAATACATGGATTCCCCAAAGAATAAAGATCCAACCCGCAATCGACTTTCCTAAGCTAGGGATCAAGTTTTTGGTCTTTAGAAAAATGATCCCGGTATAAATTTGGGATCCACCTATTAAAATATAAATTGGCCAGATTAAATACGGATCTTGAGTCTTTTCAAAATCCAAATATAATGCCCATATGCCGGTTAGTGCGAACAAGACCTGAAACGGCCTGGAGAATGATTTATTTAAAAAATAAAAACACCCTAAGAATTGAAAAAGCGCTCTGATAAAATCGATGGAGAAGGCTGGAAAATATTTGTAAGAGTCCGCCCCTCCTACTTGCATGATATTTCCTAAATAACCAAAGAGATGGAATGCCCAACAGATGGACCAAGCAAGCAATGCCTTCTGTCCTTCTTTTTTATATAAATATAGATAAATAAAAAATAGAAAAAAGGCGGAAGGCGTAGCCGCGATAATGGTGGGTAATAACCAAGGATGAGTCACGATGCCTTCAGCCGTTTACCGAAAACAGGTTTCGGTTAAGTCCGATTATTTTTTAATAAGACGAAATTCTTTGAAACAATAATCTCCGTTAGGGTGTTTAATTTCTTTAAGTAGATCGAGGGTAATTCCTAAACTTTCCGCTCTGGAAAGAACCTTCGGAGGTAACTCACAGGAAGGTCCTACATACACAGCTTTGTCAAACTCTTCCCAGGATTTCCATTTGTATTTGCTATCGTTGCGATATTTACCTTTTTCGACCGTTTTTTGCCTGAACAAAAGATCGAATTCGGAGGCGAGAATTCTTCCCGGTACTTGGAAGTTCTCTTCATCATGGAATGTGTTGAATGCAATGTATTTCCCTTGCGGATCTATCTCTTTTGCGAACTCTCTTGCAGGTTCAAATGTAGCAGTATCGAATCCTTTTAAACAGAACTGATTTTTGGAAAGATAGGTTTGGCTGAATAATCCACCTTCTTTTACAAATAGGCTCGATGCCCAAACTAAGAAGAATAGGAACACTACCGAGAATGTTAACTTTTTACTATTATCAGAAATTTGAATTAATCTGAAAGACCATAAACTTAGTATTGTAAGTAAGGCAGGCAATGGATAGAATACGTGGCGCAATTGTTTGTTCCCAGTGCTCGCATCAATGACGATGTATTGTAAGAATACGATTACAGTGATCGCGAATAACGGATCTTTGGGGAATTTTGGCCAGTTGATATTCTGCAATTTAGCAAGTAGGGAATCAATTCTTCCTTCTCCATGTGCTTCCGGAGAAGAAATTTTTTCTTTTCTGTTTAGATAGAGCCAGTATCCGATTGCGCCCAAAGAAAATAAGGAGAAGGTCCTAAAGATCCAAGGTTCATTAAATACATGGCTCGCAGGGAATTTGTCCTCTGGAGATTCGAATAAACTTAGAATAAAACTGCGAACAAATTTATTCACGATCATTTGAGCGTTTACTAAGCTCATTACCCTGTCTAGGTTCGTAAATAACCAGATAAAACAAGGAAGGATCGCATACAAATAAAGTATTTTGATAGAAGGAGGAGAAATTTTTCCTAAGTCTTTTCTATTTCTGTATAAGAAATAATTAAAGTCTAAGAAAAGAAGAACTGTAAGGAAATATAATACTTTCTTAAATGATCTTTGATCCAGATTCCAATCTGTCACCACTCTCAAGACAGGTAATGAAAGTACGAGTAGAACCACTAAGATTAAAAACAAAAGCCTAAGACCTTTGTAATGGACCTTGACGGAGAATCGAACAAATCCGATCCATTCCGGAAATCTGGAGATCAATTCGAACAAAAAGATAGAAATGAATAGCAAAAGTCCGTAAGGATACTTCGTAAAAAACAGAAGTATCAAAACCGCAGATACTAACGCTGCCACCTTGGAGCCGGAAGGCAAACTTTCTCCAGGTTTTAGATCCTTTACGGAATCATAAAGTTTGTATAATCCCCAATACACCCAAAGAAGAATGAACATCCCTTGAGTTTCCAACATTGAAGAAAGACTATAAGCAGGAGTTTCGGAAGTATGAAGGCTTAATGCCAATACGAAAATAGAAACCAAACTTCCGAAAAGAAAAGATCCCGAAATCCTGGAAACTATATAAATGATAGAAGGAAAACAAAGAGCATAGAATGCCAAACCCAGAAAGGAATCCTTCCAAGTGATTGACCATTCTCCCGGACTTGCTAAGAGTAAGAGGGATAATATCGGTCTTAATGGTGGCCAGGTTGCCGCTTCTAAGAAGGGAAGAGTAGCCCTCCAAATTTTACCGTCTCTATAATCTTGGAACTGATCGTATACTGCCGTTAGGCGGATATTCTCATCCCAAGTCAAAAGATCCGTAATCGGACAGATCTCTAAGAATGCCTGCCAATTCTTGGAGATCATAACTCCAGTGGCAAATAAGGCAAGGATGCCGAATGAAATTCCTAAAACTCTATCCCAGGTGCGGTTCATCTTTTACTTTTCGGTTTTACAGAATAGATCTTTTCGATCACATACAGAGGGCGATTTTTGGACTGATCATGTACTCTGCTTAGATATTCGCCTATCATGCCCAATGCGATAAGCTGGATCCCACCTAATACCAACACTACGATCATGACCGAAGTCCAACCTTGGATGGTATTATCAGTAAATAGTTTTAAATATAGAATATAGATGGTGTACAATGCGCCAAAAAATGCAGAAGCAAATCCTAAATAAGAGGAAAGTTTGAGTGGGGCAGAGGAGAAGGAAGTGATCCCATCTAAAGCGAACCTGAGCATCTTGTTGACGGAAAACTTAGTCTCTCCATCAAAACGCTCATCCCTATCATATTCCAGGCCTGTTTGTTTGAAACCGATCCAAGCAATCAATCCTCGAATATAACGATGTTGCTCTTTCATGGAGACTAGAACATCAGTCACCCTTCTGCTCATGATCCTGAAATCTCCGGTATCGATCGGGATCTCGAACCTGGTCAGTTTTTTCAGTATCCTATAAAAAACATGGGCTGTGATTAGTTTGAAAAAAGACTCACCTTCTCTTTTCTTTCTTCTGGCATAAACGACGTCGTAACCTTCCGACATTTTTGCATAAAGATCCGCAACAAATTCCGGAGGATCTTGCAGATCTCCATCCATGACGGCAACTGTTTCGCCTCTTGCAGTATCGATTCCTGCAGTGATGGCTAATTGGTGTCCGTAATTTCTGGATAAGTTCAGAAGAAAAAACCCAGGCTCTGATTCGCAGAATTTTTTTAATACATCGAAGGTACCATCTCTTGAACCGTCGTTTACAAAAAGAATTTCTGCATCCTCTTTTCCGAAGTGATGTTTTTCCTTTAAGATAGTGAGTAAACCCCGAAGTCTTTTTACAAGTTCGGGGATGGTTTTTTCCTCGTTATAAACGGGAATGACTAGGGATAAAAGAGGGGGCTTTGCGGGCATTGCTGACCTTGGTACGATGTTTGTATTCGGTCAAAATGTCGACAATATTTCCTGTAATTTCTGTCAGAGTCGAAACCAGTTGCTCTTTGATTTTTGGGAGCTTTCGAGGGATTCGGCTGGCCAATTCTGCAAAAAAGCGCTTTACAAGGAGGCTGGAATGCAGATCTTATATAAGCACAAAAATCCAAGAAAGGGTTATGAAAATCAAAGTCACCACTAAAAACGACGTTCACATCATCAAGATCGAAGGCCCGATCAAAGCGGGCAATGAATTCGAGCTTGGTCAAAAAATCGAGGAGTATATCTCGAAAGGTGACGTTCCGAAGTTTATCATCGACCTGAAAAAAGTTCCTTTCATCAACTCAGCCGGTTTGGGGATGTTCCTTAACATTTACAAACATATCGACGGTTTGAAAGGTCGCATGGTATTCACCAATTTGAATAACGATATCGAAAATTTAATGGAGATTACAAAGTTAGCCAGCATTTTCGAGATCTACAAAACGCTGGAAGAGGCTATCGAATCCTTCGAGTATTAGCCTAAACATTTCGGTTGGCTTCCGAGTTCTTACAGTATTTGAAAAAGAAAAAACTCCGCCTTGGGATCATTGCGGGGATTTTTCTCTTCTATCATCTCCTTTTCAACTCAATCACAGGACAGATCCTCGTAGATAAAATTGCGTCTTCCTTTTTTGCGGGAAAGTTCGAGGCAAATGTCAGAAGTTTTTCTCCATTCTACGGATTCAGATTCACTGACGTAAAATTGTATCCTACAACCGACTGGGATCAGAATCCTGTGGTGACGGCTAAGGAACTGGGGATCTCCTACAATCTACCTCTTATCCTCTTTGGAAGATTGAAAATTTCCAAAATATCCGTTCAGGGATTGGTGTTGGACCTCCACCAAAGAGGAAGCCTATGGAATATCTCCTCCGTTTTTCCTCCTGGCAAAAAAGAAGAAGTCATTACCGAAAAAAAAGAACCTCTTACTGAGATCCGAACTTATATCCCGGTCAGTGCATTCTTAGAACTCGATCTCAAAGGCATCGATGTTCGTGTAAATTCAGAAAACGGATCTAAATCTTACTCGGCAGGATTGGAAGGATTAGAACTTGGATTTCTTTTAGATACGAATCGTTTCACTCGAATTCCATTAGATCTGAAAGTTTTGGATCTGATCGACGAATTCCAAGTGAAGTTGAATCCTGAGAATCAGATAAAACTTAAATTCCAAGATTCTTCCGGAGGACTGGATCATCCATTTAGATGTACCTTGGTTTGGGAAAGGGCAGAAGGTTCCAAATCCGGATTCCACTCTAAGCTTGATTTAGGCTCAGAAAAAATACCGATACGAATTGCAAACAGAGTCAGCGCACCTTTCGGTTTTTCGCTAAAATACGATATAGATGTTTCTCCCGAGAAGAAGGAAGTACTACTTAGAAATTTAGAATGGAAAGTAGGAGAAGATACTTGGCTGGAAGGAAGTGGAAAAATTTCCGACTTCGCAGAAGATTCAGGAAAAGTAAATCTCGCTATCCAAAAATCCAGGATAAGACTCGCGCCTTTATCAGATTTTCTGCATAGTCTTGGATTCGATTCCTTCTCCATGAGCGGAGAAGCAAGCCTTGCCCCGATCTTAGCGGAAGGCGGTTGGGACAATCTGAGAGTCCTGGGAGAAATCCGAGGAAACTCGTTGGATTTCAGGGTAGGGAAGAAGAGACATTCTATTCCTGTCTTCAATTTGGATTGGGACGTTCGGATCGATCCGCAGAGTGAAAAAGATCCAGGCCCCAAGGTTCCAATTCCTTGGATGAGATCCTTTACATTCAAAAATCTGAAAGTAATATATAATCAAATACTATTAGAAGGAAACCTAAACTATTCCCAGGCAGAAGGACCGAATCTAAATCTGAAATTGGATAATTTTGGACTTGGAGACTATCTTACAGGGTATTCAGGAAAATTCTCCGCAGAACTTTCTGCCTTAGGAAAAGATTTTTCGGGGTTAGATGCGAACTTAAAATTAAGAGCCAAAGGTTTTAGATTCCCATTGGGGAGAGGAAACTCCGGAAATATACATTTGGAAGGCGGCTTAAAAGCTATATTCTATTTTCCTAAAAAAGCCTGGGGCCTAGAGGAAATATTAGTATCCAATCTAAACCTACAAGCTTTCTCCCCGGAAGGAAACTCCGCGGTAAAATTGAATACGGGCGGAAGGATAGGGCTTGGAGAACCTTTCGTATTAGATCTGAAAAAAGCGGGATTGGATCTGGACTTAGAATATCTTGTTCCACTTCTTCCTTTATCCCTCCGGGAAACATTGATCCCAGTCCGAAACCAAGTGGGAAAGAAGATCGGGCTGGACGGAGACTTTTATTATTCACTCGGAAATCATGGACAGAATATCCAAGGAAGTCTGGGAGTCGACCTGCCTGGAATGAATTTACGAGACGGAAAACTTTCTTTAGATCTAAAGATGATCGGAAGTCCAAGTTCTAAGATCAAGATTGATAAACTTGAATTGAGTGCATTCTCCCAGAAATTGCGTTTAGGATTGGGAGGAGAATTAATCAAAGCATCTAAAAACGGGCCTCCTCCTTCGATGGGAGAATTTGTTCCTAACTTAAAGGGAGAATTGAAACTTTTATCTCCTAAGGAAAGTGGATTGATTAAAGGGCTCTTCTTCCAAGGAGAAGCAGGAGTTAAGTTTAATTTGTATGGAAGTCTTGTTCAAGGAAATGTAATATCCAAAAATTCTAATGTACTGGTGCAGAGCGGGGTTTGTCCAGGATACGATTGTAAATTATACAGAATAGACGGATGGAATGCGGATGTTCCATTCGCTCATGATCTGTCCGTAAAAGAGACTAAAAATCTGATCGAAGGAAATAAAAGAAAATTCGTAATGAATTACGGAAGGACGCCTGCTCCGAATTTTACGATCCGACAGATCATCGGAAACCACCCCTCTTTAAAAGGAACTCCTTTCGAATACAGCAGGCCTAAAGCGGATTCTCCTGGACTTTCTGCCAATCTAGAATACTCGGAAAATTATTTACGAATGGATTATCTCAAAGTATATACTTTGGACGGGGAAATTTGGGGTAAGGATATGATCGTTAACGTGGGCTCCGGCGATCCTGAAAAAATGGAATATTCAGTTTCTTTAAGAGTCAAGGATATAGATCTAAAACAATTGCTTCCTGCTAAGACCCAACCCAAGATAGACGATGGAAAGGTAAAAGCGGATCTAAATCTTTGGGGAAGAAATCTGGGAGATCCGGTCCCGAACTTAAATTTGTTTTTTAGTATCTATCAGATCGGGAACGATTTTGGGAAAAGTGCGATCAATATTTTTGCACCTTCCAATATACTCACCGATTTTATTTACGGTAGTTATGCGGTGGATAAGATAGAATTGGAATTGTCCAAAGGTTTGGTATACGCAGTGATTCTATTCAAACGTTCCATTTTAGGAACTATTATCCAGTTGGAGAATAATCAAGTATCCCAGCAAAGAATGCCTTTGGCAAACTTTCTCAAACGCGCCCAGAATGAGATCGAAACGTTTAATCAGTAGAACTTATGAAGAATATTCCAAAATCCTATATTATTTTTTTTGCAATCTTTCCTTTGTTCGTATATTGTCCGATCAAGGCGCCTCCGATCACGTTTACCCAGACCCAAACAGCGGCAGAAAAGCAGATGTTGGGAGAAGATAGAAACCTTGAGAAAGACGGATGGCTCATCGCATCTATCAAAACTTCTTCTTCCGGGTCCGAGATCTGGGAAAGAGATCTGATCAAAGAAGAATTCGGAAATGTTTCGAACAACCAGTTCTATATGGCGCTTCGTATTCTGGCTTATTTAGCAAGAGAACTGAGAGAATACAGAAGTCTCGGGATTTTGGCAGAAGGCTTGGATGGAAAAGTAAGATGGAATCCTAAGATCAAAGAAGCTGGTGCGGAGAAGATCTCCCAAGATCCAAGACAAAAATCTAGAATCGATGATCTGGTCAAACTTACAAACGAAAATAGAGAGATCGTAATTAAGGAAAAATTAAAGAAGGCTTTTTTAGATCCGAATCGCACTATTACTGAAAAAGAAAAGATATCTATCAAAGAAAGTATCCAAACCACTTGGCTTCGTTCTGCGGATGTTGGAGAATATTACGAGGTTTCGGCCGGGAATTGGAAGAAGAAGGAATGGATAGAATGAAACGCGTCCCATTCTTTTTCTTATTTCTATTCTGTAATTGTCTCGTTTTTATCCCTGCACAAAGGGTAAGGCCTATCGAGTTCGATTATGGCCCAATCTCCAAAAACTATTTTAATCCTGAAAATGATAAACCTTTTCCTTTGACTGTTCAAAGAGGGAACAACCTCTATAATTCCACCACCAAGGATGGAAGATATTTATTTTATACAACGGGACAAAAAGGAAATTACGATATCTGGTTCAGGGATCTCAAAAGTTCCATTGTAGTTCCTATCACGGAACATCCTTCCTCCGAATACAAACCCGCGATCAGTCCTGACGGTAAAAAATTGGCATTCGTATCCGAGCAGTACGACACAGCGGGGGATATAGTTCTTTTAGAAATAGAACCTGAAGTCTGGGCAAAAAAGATCTTAGAAGGAAAAAGATTCTTAAGCGATGATTTTGAGTTCATTACGAATCCAGAATATTCCGATATCACCAGGTCGGATAAATTTTCGGACTCGGATCCTGTTTGGGGAAAGGACAATAGAGTATTATTGTTTTCATCGGATCGTCTGACTCCAGGAACTCCGAATCTGATCTTATGGGATACGGAAAAAAAGGAAAAACCGGTATTACTCACACAGTCCGGAGCGGTAAATCCATATTGGTCTCAAGATGGGAATACGATTGTATATCTCTCATATGTCGATTCCAGAGAAGGGGAAATTTATTCTTTGGATTTGGCGACGAGAAAGACCAAAAGACTGACTAACGATCCTTATTTGGATTTTTCTCCCAGTTTATCTCCTGACGGAAGATATTTGTTTTATACATCTATTCGTTCCGATTCGGACGGGAACCGGAAATTGGACGAGAGGGACAATAGCCTGATCATCCGATTAGACCTTTCCGACATGAAGGAAAGAAGATTAACTTCCGGAAATTTTTCATTATTCGATACTAAGTATTCTTCCTTTAACGGAGGAAGTATTCTATTTACCGCATCATATTATGGAACTTTAAATATCTATTTTCTTCCTTTGAGCGGGTCTATTCCTAAGGCTTCCAATATTTCCGCACAATTCGAGTTGGCCAAAGAATATGGTAAAAAACAATCCTTAGACGACTATCTATTAGCTTTAGATTCGTTGGAATTATATTACAAGGAAGACCTTCTCTATCCGATTTTTAGGGCCAAGGTTTTGAACGAAAAATATTCACTATATAAAAAGTCCGGAAAAACTTTAGAGATCAAAAAGGAAATGAGTGCGTCTCGTTTGGATCCTAAATGGGGATTTTCGTATGTATTCTACTTAGAATCGGAAAACAAGGGAATCTCGGAGATTAGAGAATATTATTCTAATATTCGAAATCATGCGGATGCGCAGGTGGCTGCTGCCGTATTAGAAGAGATTGGAAATCTGGAAGAAAGAGCCGGTAAATTAGAAGCTTCACTGAACTCAAAACAAGAGTTAGTAACTCGATTTCCCGGATATTATAATATCCACGAAATTTTAAGAAATATAGGTGCTCTTCAGCTAAAGGAAGCGAAGAAGAAGGATTGGACCATTCCATCTACACTTCTGCAAGCAGCAAATGAATCCGAATCCAAAACGATCGAACTTCGGAATTTATACGATCTTTTTGAAGAACAGATCTTGGCGGGAAAATCAGACTCCGAAAAAATTTCTCTCTCTGAAAAAATAGAATCTTCTAATAAGATCAAAGAACGTTCTCCCGTATTATATAGATTTTTAATGTATATTAAGGCTGCTGGGGTTTCCGGACAGGGAGCATTTGCAGAAAGTAATTCTCTACTGGAACCTTTGTTAAAGGAGATCACTCCAAAGGACCCGCTCTTTCTAAAAATCCATTTATTAAGATCCTCCAATTTCAAAGGTCTTGGGAGCGTTCGTTATTCATTAGAGTCCCTCCGCACATTCCTAGAAAATTACGATCATGATTCCGGAGTAGAGATCTCTGATAAGGAGATGGAAAGGTTCTTTATATATTTTGAGAATCTGGCTAGAAACTATGAGAATAGATCAGACTTCTTCCAGGCTTCTCTTCATTATTTTTATAATACTGAGAATATGTTCCTGGCGAAAAGTAAAAGTCTCTTTCAGGACACTGTTTATAAGGACTACGCCATCTATTACCAAAAATTGATGGTGGATACTTCTTTCAAATTAGCCAGATCAGTGAGCGAGAAAAATGCCTCGGGTATTTTAGGAAATTTGAATCCTCTCGAATTTGATCCATTGGATAAAAAAGAAGGACTCGTCTATATAGATCAATATTTCGAGAAGGAAAAGATTTTACCCCGTGCTCGGGCCTTCTTGGACCTTGCCACATTATACGGATACGCATATTATCTAATCAATCGTTCCGTGATCCGTGAAACGTTTTACTATAATTCCGGGACAATGGATCGGATCAAAAAAGAGGCCGCTCTTAGAGATTATAAACAGGCAGAGTATGAGCTCAGATGGATCATATTCGCTGAGCCAACATATCATGATGCCTACCAACTTTTAGGTTGGTTGTACCAATATGTAGATATTATGAAGTCCAGAAAGCCTAGCGATAAGGAACCGGCCGACGAAGACAAATACAAGGACGAATATTCCAAATACTTCCCAGAGAAGAACTTTGAGGAAAATATAGAACTATACAGTCAGATCTTGGAGTTACTTGGAGAAAATTTCCAAAATAAAAAAGCACTCTCCGATCTGAGATTGAATTTAGGTAATAATTATTTCTTACTCAAAAATTATCCCAAAGCAGATGAGCAATATTCTCTAGTAGAATCTTATTCAAATTATATAATATCTAAGGCGCAATTTGAGGATTATAGACAGAAGGCGGTCTTCTTATTCAATTCTGCACGTGCTTCCATGTACATGTCCAAGTACGGGGACGCAGTTCGAAAATTAAAAAGCGCATCGGATATATATTCTAAAAACGAATTCTTACAATTATACTCCGGAACGGACTACGCTAAAAACCTACAAAGTTATAGGGAAAAATTAACATTACTTAGGACTTTGACAGGCTTGTCCCATATGGAATTGGGAGAATATGCACAGGCTCTTCCTTATCTAACTGAGGCGCTGGAGCTAAACGAGCCGTCTCGACTAGTGGATCCGATCAATATTCGAAATGCATTAGCAATTTCTTATCAAAAATTAGGTTATATTTCTAAGTCGGAAGAAAATTTAAAACAAGCGGAGAAAGAAGCTTCTTCGCGTACGACTCTCTGGCTACCTAAGAAGGTGAGTCCTAAATTTTGGGAATCTGTCTGGGACTCCATGTGGGATTTTGTTTTTGAGACAGTTCTTCCGGATTCGGTTCGTATTTCCGGATCTGGTAGATTTCCGGAAGCTATTCCTCCCGTATTTCAGCCATTATTATCTTCCGGAATACGAGTAAATAATCTTGTATTAGAACAGAATTATCGTCTGGCCGCGGAAGAAACAAACAAACGTTTGGAATATGTAAGTAAAAAAGGTTTGAAGAAGACCTTAGCAGGACAGTTGGTTCAGTCCCAGTCATACGCTGATCTTGGCTTTTTTCAGTATAAAAGAAACGAATTCGAAAAAGCTAAAGCGGCTTTTTTAGAAGAAAATGAATTTCTAAAAGGATCCGCAAACCTCTCCGGAAGATCCACTGGCAGTTTTAAACGGTATTTATATTCATTATTCGCCTCTATAGAATCCTCCGACAAAAAGGACAAAAATAGTTACTCGGAAGAATTAAACGACGCCTTGGAAGAATTAAATAGCTTCAAAAGGGAATCCATGGAAAACTGTCTTCCTTCCTGGTCAGAAGATCTGTTAGAAGGAAATTCAGTATGTTCTGAAGCATTTTATAAACAATATTATGATTTCGATATATTGAAAGCGACAGTTCTCTATTATTCAGGAGAGGAGAATCTAAAAAAGGGAGAATGGTTAGAAGGTTTTGAAAAATTGGGGCTTTCTTCTTCCTTACTCGAAACACCCTCAGGATTGCCCAAGGAAATAGTAGGACTCTCTAAGGACCCATTTTCGAGAAAGGAAAGGGTGTTTCATTTTTTAAGTCGGGCAAGTGTATTTTACAGATTAGGGGATTTGGAAAAGGCAGACGAATGTTTGAAAGCCGCGGAGGAAATGGCCAATGTTTTCTATTTTGGAGCCGAACTCATCCAAACTTGGGTCCTGCAGGCAAGGCTGGATCTGATCTCTAAAAAGCCTGATAACGCAAAGCTCAAATTATCTAAGGCGGAAGAGCTTCTTAAAAAACAATTCCATCTTATCTCGGATAACAAAAGTTTTTTACTGAGAGACTTATATGAAACAAAGATCAGGGCAGAGCTGGATTCAGGAAATACAAATACTGCATTTAACGATTGGGTTAGGCTCCAGAGATTATTAAATTTCCGTAATTTTCAAAAAGGGAATTGGGAATTTAGAGAATCGAGAGTAGAATACGTAAAATTTGAATCCGATTGGAAAAACTACAGAAACACCTATTTTAAATATCAGAACTCTTTGGAAATTAGAGGAGATGTCAGGAAAGAAGAACTTGCACTTGCCCAGGCCGCTACTCAAGTCTCCAAATCTTTAGAAGTCTTAAGATCTAAACTTCCTAAGAAAGCAGCTTTTTTGGACCCATTCGGAGCAGTTCCAGAAGAAACTCTAAAACAAAACGAGACTGAAATTCGTTTATTAGGATCCAGAGGTTCCGTAGTTGCTAAGATCCGAAATTCTTCTTCTGTAAAATTTCTGAGCTTTGAGAATGAATCCAAAGTAGAAAATTGGATCAAATCCAATTTTGAAAATTCAGGCCATAACCTTGTTTTGGATCCGGGGAATACATCTATTGGGGAAAAGTTGCACTCTCAGATTCCAGGGATAAGTTTTAAACTTTCTTCTTCTATTTTAAATAGAGAAGAACGGACTCCGAAAGTGACCTCTTCTTTTATACCTATTGCAGGTTGGAATTATAGAAAGGTGGATTCTGATTCTTGGACAGATATATTAGAAGATACTGATATACTCGTTAGTCCTTTTCCGGATGTAAAAGGGGATTCCGCCTTTGGGGAAAGAAAGAAGGATTCTCTCGAACTCAGGGAAATTTTTTCCAGAGAACATAGATTAGGTGCCGTAATATTTACATATTCGGAAAAGCCGAGCTGGCAAGAAATCTTAAAGGTGTACACGGGACTTTCCGGTTCAGGGGTAAGTCAGATGTACCTGTGTCCTGGAGAAACTTGTGTAAAAGGATCTCTGGAAGAGATTTTTACAGGAAAAGTATCTAATTCAGCAATCCGTTTCGGCAGAACTTTGGAAAGATCCGGAAATAGAAACCAAGATGCAGAAAGGCTTTTTGCGAAGTCAAGAAAAGACGAAAGAATTTCAAATTCTTCGGAAGTGTTTTCCGATCTGCATAAGGCCCGTTCTTATGCGGAACCGAATTCTAATTTGGCTCTTAAAATTGAATCAGACTTGGTCCGAGCATATCAAAGATTAAAACCCGATTTTTCCTTAGATAAAATTTTCTCTTTACGTTATGAAAATCGAGATGTGAATTCTCAAAAGGATTTAGGACTGAACCTATGTTTGTCCAGACTATTGGAGACGGAGTATAAGGATTGTGGCGACATTCCATTACCGGAAGCTAAGAGTGAAATTTTAAACGGTATATTTGCGTTAAAAGAAGGAAAATTCCCGGGCAATTCTCTAAGTTCAAATATTTCCGCGGATAGATACGACCCATTCTTATTTAGATTAAGACTTTCTAATCTAGCCTTGGAGGCTTATTATCCGGATCTAGCTACTTCTCAACTTGGACTTGCAAAACAATTTATATCTTCTGCATCGGATCTAGAAACTTGGAAGAAGATGGAGGCTCGGATCCGAAAAGATAAAGCTCTTTTGGGAGAAGAGGAAGATTGGTCTGAAAATTCCAATGAAATTGAATTGGATCCTCAAGAGAGAAGTTATCCGACACATTTGGCCTTTTTAGGAAATCGCAAGAGACTGGGGCATAGGATCTCTCCTCTTTCTTTGTATTCGGAGATCCATAGTTCTTCTAAAGCCCTATTTCAAACATTAGATGCAGAGTCCAGATCTTCAGTATTAGATTTGCTACGTTATTCTTTACCTGAAGAAACCGGAAAAGAAATGGAAGAATTTTTGAACTCTTTTGCGGATCTGGAAAGTTTTAAGAAAAATTTTCCGAGACAAGCAAGGATCATGCTGGAATTCGCAAAAGTGTATCTTTCTCGAGGAGATTTTGATAAGGCAAAGTATTGGGTTTCCAGATCAAAAGGGATTTCGGATGAGTTCTATTCTTCCGAGCTTGAATTTATAAATTCAAAAATTTCCTATTTAGAAGGCAAAAGGCCCAATAAAATATCAGAGTCCGGTTTTTCAGAATATCTTACCGAATACGAAAATGCTTCTTCTAAAAAATCATCTGAATTTGTGGAATTAGCGAATCGTTTTGTTAAACATAGGAAAAAGAAAAAATTTAGTCCTGCGGAGAGGAGGGAACTTAACGATTTTATAACATACTTGCAGACTCTTTCTTTTCAGCAGAACGATTCTGAGACATTCTTCGATTTGGGATTGATCAAGGACAAAATTTCGGCAATTCGCTCCACTTTGTTTGGGCGTTCTATTTTTTATTCCGATCTTCCTAATTTTAATAAGGTATCCTTTGTTTTGGAAGAGAAGATCCCTGAAAACCAAGAGTTTTTGGCTTTGATGGATCTGGGATTAAAAACGTTTTATATTAAATTTACAAAGGGTAAGTCGAAGGGTGATCTTGCGTTCAAGGATAACCGAAAAATAAGAGCTTCTATTTATAAATACAATGAAGAGGCAGATAAAGGTGGGGCAGAAGTTTTATTGAGAGAGGCATTGGAGACTGAGATCCGTCAGAATATCCGTCCTTCTAAAAATAAAACCACGTATCTGTATCTTTCTTCTTATCATTTTCTGGCTCCTATTTTGCCCAAGGCTGAAGAAGAGATCTATTATGTTGCGGATCCTGAGACATTACTTAAAAATCCAGTACATAAAGAGAAGGAAGAATTCTGGGATGGGTTCGGTATTATCACTAAAGATGATCCGAATTCTCCGGAATGGTATTCTCAACTGGTCCATCTGGAGAACTTAGAACTTTCTCCTAAAGGAAATCCTGGCATCACTCCTTTTCATGTGATTCGCGTTCCTTTGGTGGAAGATAGAGAAAAAGGGATCTTGTTCGGAAATAGATCTGTTTCGGAAGTGGAGCCTGGCTATTTGCAAGGTGTTTGGATATTGGCTTCCTCTTTCTTAGAAGGTTTTGGAAATGCTTCTTTGAATTTAAGAGATTCCTTATATTATTTAGGAAAATTCTGGAAGGGGCCCGGGATAGTAAACCTTGGATTTCAAACGGACACTCATAATTCAAGATTTCTGAAAGAAATCTCTTCCAGAAAAGAGGACTCTAAAACTTCTCTTCGGAATCGTTTTTTGAAAACTATGGATACGATGAGAGAAGTGTATCCTATAGATAAATATTGGAACGGATATCGATTGTTTACGACTTCGTTTATTTCGAAGGATTAAGTTGGAATTCCAACAAAGGTATTGGGATCGCCCCCTCCCTGGTTCGGGTGGGGGGAGTGGCTCGTGGGAGAGCGCCTTCTCCTATATCATAGAATTGAGATCTTCGCAACTAAATTTTACATCCTACTCTTGTTGGAATTCCAACAGTGCCTTCCTTTCCTCCGCGCTTTTCTCTTTCAGCTTCCTCATCTCTTCGTGAAATTTACCAAAATCCTTTCCGACTTCTAAAAATCTTTTCGTGAAATACCCGGTCCCAGAATTATATCGAAGCATTCCGATGAAGTCTTCGTTATTCCAATTTCTTTCTGCAAGTTTTTTGGAATTGATCTTGGTCCATTTTGTTTGGAGTAGTTTTCTTCGGAAGTTTGAGATGATCTCCGTTTTTTTCTTTCGTAATGTGTCTTCTGTGCCACCTTCCGTATATGTGGCTTTGAGTAGATTTGCAGTTTCTATAATTATATTTTTATAAAGTTTTGTTTCTTCTTCGGATCTTTTTCTTTCTTCTAATAGTTTTGGGCCGCCGATCTTTAGGACATATTCGTCCGATCCGACGTCTTCTACAAAACTCGCATAACTTTCGTTAAATAAAGAATCTCCCGGAAAGTAAACTGTAGCATGCGCCATTTCGTGGATGACTATGGAAGCTAAATCTCCTGGGTCTTCATAAAGTTGAGAAGAGAATAATGGATCTTCAAACCATCCCAAAGTGGAATATCCTGCTGTGATCCTTATTCTTGTGTCGAAGCCTTGATCTTTGAGGGATTGTTCTTCTTCTTTCGCTTTTTCTAATGAGAAGTATCCTTTGTAAGGAACCGTACCCGCGATCGGAAACCACCAAGTATAAGATTCGAATCGGAGTGGATGGCAGGCGCTTACATGCCAACCGATTGCCGATCTATCCAATTGAACGAAACTTTTGAATCCACCTTCAGGTGAGAGCGCTAATTCTTGGATCCCGAATTCTCTGATCTTCTCCACTTCCTTTAATTTTATTTTGGTAGATTCCGATACTTCAGGATCAGCCAAAACTTCTTGGATTGCTTTTCTTTGTAGAAGTATCTTTGCCTGTTCTTTTCCGAGATGAAAGAGGTAGGGTATACATCCTTGGCCGGAAAAGAATAGAAAAAACAAAACAGGTATCCCGGAAAAGAATCCGAGTCGACGATTCTTTCCGTTAGGTAGAAGGTGGGTTGAGTCTGATTGCATGAATATTCGTCTTCCTAAAATCGTTTGGGTCAATATCGGACTTTTGGTTTTATTCCTATTCGTCCTCATTCTCCCGGGAGAAGGAGGTTTGTCCTCTTTTTTCCGAGGCGGCAAACCTTTAGGTTATTCCGACCAAAGAGCAGGGATACAATTACAGAACGCTTTCCGCAATGTTTATAATTTTTCAAAAGATTCTGTGGTTTCTATCCGAACCAAAAAAACGGAAGCGATCACAAGTCCTTACCAATATTTCGATTACCGCACCGAAAAACTTTCCTCTTTTGGGAGCGGATTTCTGATCCACGAAAAAGGATATGTTGTCACAAATTTTCACGTTATTTCCGACGCGGAAAGTATAGAAGTAATCGCTTCCGACGGTAGCGTTTTCCCTGCTAAATTTGTGGGAAGCCATGAAAGAGCGGATATTGCTCTTCTGAAAATCAAAGAAGGTAGCGGACTTAAACCTGTCTCTTTCGGAGATTCTGATAAGATAGAAGTGGGGGACTGGGCGATCGCAATCGGTTCTCCTTTCGGCCTGGAAAGATCTTTTTCAGTGGGTGTGGTTTCTGCGAAATATAGGGAAGATCTGGATGAGACTGGCCAAACCCATATCCAAACGGACAGTATGATCAACCCTGGTTCCAGCGGTGGGCCTCTCTTGAATATTTATGGAGAAGTCATCGGGATCAATCGTTTGATCCGAAGCGACTCAGGTAGGAACACCGGCATCGGTTTTGCCATCCCGATGAACTATGCCAAGAAAATTATCCAGCTCATCGAAGAGAACAAGGGCAGAATTATCCGACCTGCTACTTTGGGAGTGATGGCGACTGTCCCACTTCCGGATCATAGAAAGACTCTCGGGATTCCTGCGGATTGGAAGGGAGTCTTGGTGTATGATATGGACTCAGGTTCTTCTGCGGAAAGTTCCGGTTTGAAACGATACGATTTCATTATGGAAGCAAACGGAGTCCAAGTTAAAAATATTAATGATCTGAGGGAACAGGTCGGAATAGTAGGATTAGGCGGCAGGTTAAAACTTAGGATCTACAGGGAAAAAGCCCTAGAAGAACTGACCGTTAGATTGATTCAGAAATAATTTTTCAAAAATCATAAGGCTAGACATGAGAAGAAATATCGTTCATAGCGGTGCTGATGCTCTCATTTACGAGATCCGTCAGATCGTAGGAGTAGCTAAAAAGTTAGAAGCTCTCGGAGTTCCGATTACGTACGAGAATATCGGGGACCCCATCCAAAAAGGAGAGAAGGTCGCTCCTTGGATGAAAAAAATCGTTTCGGATCTGATCCTTGAAGACAAGTCCTGGGCCTATACGGCTACTCAAGGATTTGAAAAGACCAGAAATTTTTTAGCAGATAAAGTGAACGAAAGAGGCGGAGCCCAAATTACCGCCGATGATATTTTATTCTTCAACGGACTCGGCGACGCGGTCGCTAAAATTTTCGGATTCTTACGAAGAGAGGCTCGAGTTATAGGGCCAAGCCCTGCATATTCTACACTTTCTTCTGCGGAAGCGGCTCACTCAGGTTATGAGCATATGACTTATAACTTAAATCCGGAGCAGGGCTGGATGCCTGATCTGGAAGATATTGAGAATAAGGTCAAATACAATGACTCGATTGCTGGTATTCTTCTGATCAATCCGGATAATCCGACCGGTGCAGTATATGATAAAAATGTAATGCGTGAGATCGTTAAGATCGCAGAAAAATATGATGTAATGCTTATCTGCGACGAGACCTATGCTCATGTGAATTATTCGGAAACCGGTACTATCCATCTTTCCGAAGTAATCGGAGATAAGGTGCCAGGAATGGCTCTTCGTTCCGTCTCCAAGGAATTTCCTTGGCCGGGTGGAAGATGCGGCTGGTTGGAGATATTCAATAAGGATAAAGATCCTGTTTTTGCACGTTATGTAAAATCTCTCTTGGATGCTAAGATGTTGGAAGTTTGTTCTACTACTCTTCCTCAGATGTCAATTCCGGAAGTATATTCCCATCCTCAGTTCCTTCCCCACTTAAAAGAAAGAAACGAGAAGTTCAAGAAGAGAGCGAAACTTGCCACTGAGTTTTTTAAAGGACTCAAAGGTGTTACTGTAGTCGAACCTAAAGGTGCATTTTATCTTACCGTTGCATTTGATAAAGGGATCCTGGGGAATAAGATGACTCTTCCTATCTCCAATCCAAAGGCAGAAGAATTTATCCGTCCTCTTCTCGGGAATTGTGCTCCGGATCGTAGGTTTGTTTATTATCTTCTGGCTTCTACAGGTATTTGTGTGGTTCCACTTTCTTCTTTCTGTACTGATAGAGACGGTTTTAGAGTAACGCTTTTAGAAGAAGACGAGGAAAAATTCCGTTGGATCTATGGTACTTTGAGAAAGAGTATAGAGGATTACACAGCTTCCGCTTAGGATATGAGAAACGAAAAAGAAAGAGTTCCTAAGATCGGAGTGATGGATTCCGGAATGGGAGGACTTTCCGTTCTAAAGGAACTCTTGGATCTTCCATATTCTGCAAATTTTCTCTATTATGGAGATCTTGCACACGCCCCTTATGGAGAGAAGCAGACTTCCGAAGTCTTGGAACTTACGCGTAACGTGTGTAATATATTCTTACAAGAAAAAGTAGATGCAATCCTTCTCGCGTGTAACACTGCAACCTCCGCTTCCGCTTCTAAATTAAGAGAAGAATTATCCGTACCTGTATTCGGGATGGAGCCTGCGATCAAACCTGCACTTCTTGCACACCCAGGAGAAAGAATTGCGTTACTCGCTACTTCAGTTACTCATAGAGAAGAAAAATTGCAGGAATTAAAATCGGAATTAGGCGCATCAGAAAGAGTAGTTCACCTGAATTGCGACGGTCTCGCAACACTCGTGGACCAAGGAAAATGGGAAGAAGCCAAACTTCTTCTTAAAGACATATTACAAATCCCTAAAGAACAAGGCATCCGTGCTCTTGTGTTGGGATGCACACATTATGTATTCTTAAAAAATGAGATCAAAGACCTTTATCCTGATGCGATCCTTCACGATGGGAACCAGGGAACTATACGCCATTTAGTCAGATCTCTTCAACTGGATGAAAAACAAGGGCAGCCAAACTATACACTCTTCTTTTCTTCTATTACAAACCGGGAGGAAACGGAAGATCTGGCCTCCCGATTATTGCAAAAGTAATTTCGCAATGCGTTTACGGAGCATGCAGAGTTTCAACGCTGCGCAGGCGGAATGTGTTCAAACTTATCACGCATTCGCTGTGCGACTGCCGGTTCAACGGGTTTCAAGGTTTCGGTTGTCACGGCTGGATTTTTGCGAAGCGCAGAGCGCGGTCGAACGGGGCGGCGCTCAAATCCTCCGCCGCAGTTCGGACAAACATTCGAAAGCACGCTGTCTACACAACCGGCACAAAAGGTACACTCGAACGAACAGATCATTGCCTCAACTGAGTCAGGCGGGAGAGCCTTAGCGCAATTTTCACATGATGGGCGCAATGCAAGCATGGATACATTCTCGGAGCTGTAATCCGGCACGTCAGTCAAAAAACGTGGCGTTTCGGTGAGATAACGCATGCCTGATGATGATAACGGGATTTAAGGGCGGCGACTGAACTGGGGCGCCGAAAGTTATTTGTCGTTTTAAAAAATTTAGGCGCTAATCAATTCTTTATAATTTTTGATTTCTTTCAATTCATTCGAGATCCGTTCTCTTTCTTCACGGATCTCATATTCATCCTGGATCCCCATCCAGAATTCAACGGAATTGCCGAAAAACTTAGAGAACCTTAAAGCAGTATCCGCAGATATTCCTCTTTTACCATGAATGATTTCGCTGATTCTAGTAGGATTTAACTTAGTCTCTTTCGCCAAGCGATATGCAGTTATATTCATCGGCAAAAGAAATTCTTCATACAAAATTTCACCTGGATGTACATTTGGAATCTTTTTCATAATGCCCTCTAATGATAATCAACTATTTCAACATCAAAGGCGTTGCCATCTTTCCATTTAAAGCATATCCGCCACTGATTATTGATTCTAATGCTATATTGTCCTGCTCTTTCTCCTGAAAGTCTTTCCAAATGATTTGAAGGAGGAATTTTAAGATCTTCAATTTGCTTAGATCGAGCAATCATGACTAATTTTCGATAAGCAATCGGTTGAATTTGATTCGGGAGTTTTTTTGAAAATTCCTGATTCCAAACTTTTTCAGTCTCCTTTGATTTAAAGGAATTGATCACGTTTTATATTCTTGTTTATCGATAGTATTGTCAAGCAGGAATAGTTAGAAAATGGTAGAAATTATTCATTTAATGAATTCTGCCAAATATTCAGTTCTAATGAATGGAAAAGAAGAGAATAATGATCAAACTTAAATTTTACTTTGGTTTAGTCGAAGTGGAGTAGGCAGAGGCGGCCAAAGCTTTTTTGAGAAATTTTTTTCCTAAAGAGTACTTTTTTTGGTTCCCGGTCTAGGTGCTTTGTATTAGCTTTATGAATCCGTATGAACTCTATATCCATATCAAAGCTAGTTACGATCCTGTTGGTTCCGAGCCTATTCTTCTTCTGCAAACCTAAAGAAGAAGAAACTACGGATGCAATCGTCTCCTTTATCGTAGGAAAGGCGACTGCGGAAAAAGCGGGCTCCGTTCTGAAGGCAAGTGATCGTATTGTGGAATCCGAAATCGTAAAAACGGACAAGGATGCAACCTTAGATCTAACCACTACTTTAGGGACAGTCCGACTCTTGGGTGGTTCAGAGGCTTCTATCGCTGCATTGAGAGCGGATCAAAATTACATTAAGATCAACTCAGGCAATATTTTAGTAAAAGTCGCCAAACTGAAAAAGAACGAATCTATTTCCATCGACACTCCTACCGTAGTAGCTGCTGTTAGAGGGACCCAATTCTGGGGACAAGTGAATCCTGCTAACGAAACTGGAACATTTGCAGTTCGCGAAGGTAGCGTTCAGATTACCAGAAAAGACGACGAAGCTCGAGTTTTAGTAAAGGCGGGAGAAGCTGTGGACTTAGGACCTGGAATTAAGGCCCTAAAAGTTCGCCCTGCAGCTGCAGGTGAGCTCTCCGCAATGGAACAAATTGACCAAATGAAATAGCTTTTTTTCTGGGCATTAGACCCGATCTGGGAATTCTGTTCTGGAGCGGGTCCATGCAAGAAGATATTAGTTATAAATCCGCCGGAGTCGATACAGAAGCCGGCCAAGAATTCGTCAAAAAGATCAAACAAAACGTAGAATCCACCCATGGCCCCAGAGTTTTAGGCGGGCTCGGAGGATTTTCAGGTGCCTTCGACGTTTCCTTCCTCAAAAATTATAAAAACCCAATATTACTCAGCGGCACCGACGGAGTAGGCACCAAGGTTGAGCTTGCTCGTTTATTCAATATCCATGATACGATCGGCATCGACTTAGTCGCTATGTGTGCGAACGATATTCTTGTCTCAGGTGGAGAGCCTTTATTCTTCTTAGATTATATAGCCTGCGGTAAATTGATCCCTGAAAGAATGGAAAGGATCGTTGCAGGTATCGTAAAAGGATGTAAACTTTCAGGAGCTGCTTTACTCGGCGGAGAAACTGCGGAACATCCAGGCACGATGGATCCCGACGAATACGATTTAGGCGGATTCGTAGTAGGTGCAGTGGAGAAGGAAGACTTAATAGATGGATCTAAGGTCAAGCCTGGAGATATCGTTTTAGGTTTGGAATCTTCCGGTCCTCATAGCAATGGATTTTCTCTTATTCGTAAATTATATTTAGAGGGGGGAAGAAAGCTTCCCGCAAATCCGGAGTTAGTCGGTTTCTTAAAAGAATTCGCACTTCGTCCAACTCGAATTTATGTGCAAAGTATACTGAACCTTATTAAGAAGGTCGAAGTAAAAGGAATGGTGCATATCACTGGAGGAGGTTTTTACGAAAACATCCCTAGAGTGCTCTCTGATTCCTTAGCAGTAGAGATCAAAAGGGAAAATCTTCCTGAGAATCCTTTCTTTACAAGAGTTCAAAAAGATTTTCCTTCCTTATCTGAAAAGGAATTGTATTCCACTTTTAATATGGGAATCGGATACATAGTCATCGTTTCTCCAGAGTCTGTATCGGATGCGACTGCGGCTTTGGAAGAAAAAGGAGAACTGGTCCATAAAATCGGAGTAATCACTTCGAAAAATAAAGAGTCTGTTCTTTTTGTCTGAACTTTTCAAACCGGCAGATATATGGATCGGATCCAAGCTCTTTTAAAAAATCCAGTTTTCATTCTATCTAAAAAGAACCCGTTCATGCTTTCCAGATGGAGTATTTTATATGTGCTCCTGGGACTATTTGCTGGAGTATTTTCCGCAGTATTTTGGAAAGTTTTGGAATATCTCACCAAACTTTTAGCCGATTTCCAAGGACATTCTGTAATTGTGATCATGACCTTGTCCGGTCTTGGTATCGGTCTTCTAATTTACTTCCTGGGGGAACCCGGAGAAATTTCATTAGTAATCGATAATATTCGTTTTAGGGGAGGAAAACTCGACTCTAAGAGTAATCCTTCTATGAGTTTGTCTTCTTTACTCAGTATTTCTTCGGGAGGAAGTGCAGGCCCTGAGGCTCCTCTCGTCCAGATCACTGGATCTTTTGGGAGTTGGTTTGCTGAGAAGTTAGGATTAGAAGGAGAAGAGCTGAGATCTATGACCATCGCAGGGATGGCAGCCGGATTTACTTCTCTATTCGGTTCTCCTTTAGGCGGGGCACTCTTCGCGTTGGAAATCCTACAGCATAGACATGTTGTGGAATATTACGAGGCTCTATTACCCGCGTTTCTCTCTAGTTGTAGCGCCTACTTTGTATTCTTATTCATGACGGATATGGGAATTGGACCTACTTGGGAATTTCCTCAATATGTTCCTGGCGGAATAGAGGATTTCCAATACGCGATCGGATTTGGGATGGCGGGAGCTCTAGTTGGTTGGATCTTTTATGGAATATTCAAAATTACTAAATTTTCTTTCTCTAAAATAGCACTTCCTATTTTTATCAAGACGACCATCGGCGGATTATTACTGGGTTGTATTGCATATTACGAGCCATTGACTAGATATTTCGGTCATGATCAATTGAATGAGATCGTAGTTACCAAAGGAAATTGGATCTTTTTCGGGACTCTCGCTTTATTAAAAATATTAGCGATCAATATTACTGTTTCTAGCGGTTGGAGGGGTGGGATTATCATACCGTTATTCTTCGTTGGAGCAGTGGCCGGTAGATTCTTTATGGACTTTTTTCCTTCTGAAAACGAATCCTTTTTGCTGATCTGTTTGATGGCATCTGTGAATGCATCCGTGACCAAAACACCTATCAGCACTACTATATTACTCACTGGATTAACCGGAGTTTCCAATTTTACTCCAGTATTATTTGCCTCTTTGAGCGGATATTTCTTATCCCCAAAAGCTCCTTTTATTAGTTCTCAGGCGGATTCGGTTTAATTTTTAGATAGGATTGACCCGCGTGATTTTGTCCTGGACGATTTCCGGCAAATCGATAAAAGATAGCCAACTCTATGGGAATTTTCTCTAAAAAGGATCCGTTCTTTCTTCTGGCGGCATTCTTATTTTTCGCATATTGTTCTCCTTCTCCTAAAAAAGCTTTATTAGAGAATGGTGTTATAGATTGGGAAAAATCTCGGACCCAGGGAAAATGTTTCCGAATGACCGGGGACTGGAAGTTTGCATGGTTGGGCGCTACTCCGGATACAAGCATTCCAAAAGAGCCTGAAAAATTTTCCACAAGTGTGATTCCCAGTAGTTGGACGCCGGGTTCCGACGAAGGAGAATTTCCTAAATATGGAAAAGCGCTGTATAGAGTAGACCTGGTTTCCTCAGTTCCTGTCGAAAGTTTGCATCTAGTTTCTTATGACCAAGGAACAAATTATAGGATACTATTTAACGGAAAAGTAATTAATGAAGTAGGAAAGGTTGGAGATCCGACCGAAGATGGACTCGAACTTAAGACCAGTTATTCTATTCTTCCTCCTTGGCAAGGAACGGCACATCTTGATTTTGAAGTTTCAAATTACCAATATAGAAAAGGAGGACTTTGGAAACCTCCTGTTATAGGCACTCCGGAATGTGTGGGCCGCTACTATCTAGATAGAAGGGACTTGGAGGGAATTTTATGCGGAGGACTTTTTTTCTTAGGTCTGTTCCATATTTTTGTATCGGTTTTTTATAAAAAAGATTCTTCCGCTTTGATCCTCGGGATTTTTTCCATTACAGTAGGACTTAGATTGTATTCCACAGGAGTAAGATTACTTCCGGAACATTTTTTAGTAGGACCCGAGATCTATCTTAGGACTGAATTTATCACATGGTTTATGGGAATGCCCTTGGCCCAACATTTCCTACTGGAAGTGTTCCCAGTAAATTTCGGAAAAAAATTCCTGAAACTAGGATATATTTTCGCAGGAATATTTACACTCATCACTTTGTTTACTGGGCCTGCGATCTATTCTTATTTAATCAATCCTTCTTATCTTCTCTTTGTATTTAACGGGGCCTGTTCTTTGGTTGTATTAGCAAAAGCAGTCTCTCAGAAAATGGTGGGAGCTTACATTTATCTTACCGGTTTTATCTTCCTTCTATTCTTCTTGATAAGTGAAATACTTTTCCATGCGGAGCTCTTGGATTCCTGGGAACTGAGCGGAATAGGAGTAGGAATATTCGTGCTTGGAAATGCACTTTCTTTATCCAGCAAGATGTTGAGCGGATTCAGAGAAAGAGAGAAGGTCCAAGAGATCTTAAATACAAACTTGGAAGAACTGGTCCGAAAGAGGACCAGAGAATTGGAATTTGCAAGAGACGAGGCTGAGGCCGCCAATAAAGCAAAAAGTGAATTTTTGATCAACGTAGACCATGAGGTTCGAACTCCTATGAATGGTATCGTTGGCATCACCCAAATGTTACTGGATGCGGATCTTAAGCCGGAACATAAGGAAATGTTGGAGTTACTAAAGAGAAGTGGGGACGCAATGATGGTGATCCTTGGTTCTATGTTGGATGCTTCCAGTTTGGAAAAAGGTACATTATATCTTTTGAATAAACGTTTCAGTCTTAAGGCCGCTATCTACGAAGCTGCCATGAGAGTAGAAGACAAGATCCGCAAAAAGAATCTGGATTTTAGTGTGACTCTCTCTGAAAACCTTCCCGAGACGGTAGAAGGAGACGAAGAAAGATTTAAAACAATGTTGTTGGTCCTACTGGAAAACGCGGAGAAGTTTACAGTAAAAGGATTTATCAAACTCACTGGAGAAAAAGTCCAAGACACCAACCTGGACTATCGCCTTAGATTTAGAGTCGAAGATTCAGGCATCGGAATTCCCGAAGATAAACTCGGTTCTATATTCAATCCATTCCAACAGGTGGATTCAGGGGTGACTAAACCTTTCCAGGGAGCAGGGCTTGGTTTAGCACTTTGTAAGGCTCTCGCTCAGAAAATGGACGGCGATATTTCCGTCCAAAGTGTGCCGGGTAAAGGTTCCGAATTTATACTGGAAATCGCCCTATCGAAACCGGAAATCCAATCTTGACATAAGATTTCCACCTTCCAAGCTGGGTCCAAACTATATGGGAAGGATCCAAGAACTCAGTCCGGAATTAATCAACCAAATCGCAGCGGGAGAAGTTATCGAATCCGCTCACTCCGTCTTAAAAGAAATGATGGAGAACTCGGTGGATGCTGGTGCAGACACGATCGAAGTCGAATCCAGAGACGGAGGCTTGACCTCACTTCTTCTTTCGGACAATGGATCAGGAATCGAAGAGGAGGATATTCCTCTCGCAATCCAAAGACATGCTACAAGCAAGATCCGTACATTAAAGGATCTTGAATTAGTTTCTTCTTATGGATTTCGGGGAGAAGCATTGGCATCCATTGCCTCCGTTTCCAAGCTCACTATCGAGACCGGAACAGGGCAGCCTACCGCTTGGAAGGTGAGGGCAGAAAAAGGACAAATCCTATCCAAAGAATCTATCCCAGGTTTTCAAGGAACTAAGATCCTGGTTGAGGATCTATTTTATAATACTCCTGTCAGAAGAAAATTTTTAAAATCGGTTCGTTCTGAAGATAAGAAGATCCGTGACAAAGTGACTATCCAGGCACTTGCAAGAGAAGATATCAGGTTTAGATTTGTTCAGGATCATAAGGAGATCTATAGACTTTCTCCCAAAAATAAAAGAGAAAGGATCATAGATCTATTCGGAGAAAATTTCAGGGACCATTTGTTGGAGGTCCAACTGGAAAGAAAAGGTTGGAAGGCGACCGGTTATATCAGTGATCCTGATTTTTATAAATCCAATCGTACTGGCCAATTTATATTCGTGAACGGAAGACCAGTTGAGATCAAATATTCTTCGCATTTATTAAAAAAATGTTATGATGAACTTATTCCTCCGAACGCTCATCCATACTGTTTTTTATTTTTTGAAGTAGACCCGGAATCCATAGACGTAAATGTTCATCCTGCTAAAAAAGAGATACGTTTCTTGGATGAAGAAGGATTTAATACATTCTTCTTACAGTTAATCCAAAAAGAACTTAGATCCAGTACGCCAGTCAGTTTTTTAGAATTGAAAAACAGACTTTTAAGACCTGAGCCTAAGAAAATGGAATCTACGTTATATTCCTTTTCTGGTTCTACTTCTGCGGGGACAGAACAGCAACTTTTAGGTTCCTCTTTATATGAAGAAGTCAAACATTCTCCTTCTTTTCCCGTAGAAGCAATCGGGCCAGGTTCCAGGTTAGATGATCTAACTGATATTCCGATCAAACATTCCGAGTTTATTCCTAAAAAACATTTCGGACTATTATTCGAAACGTTTATCTTGGCAGAAGGAGAAGATGGTTTCTACATCATAGACCAACATACTGCCCACGAAAGGATACGTTACGAAGAAGTATTAAGAAAACTGAAAAAGAAAAATTACGGAATACAGCCGCTTCTCACGCCTATCCGTATCCCTGTTTCCAAACAAGAAGCAGAAGATATCAAAGAAAGATTGGGGGAATACCAAGAAGTCGGTTTAAAACTAGACTCACTCGGAGAAGACACAATGGTCCTTCGAGAAGTCCCCGGTTACTTTCTTCCTGGACATGAAAAAGAGATCGTTCTGGATTTTTTAAATCGCACCGGAGGCAAAGAAGTTCCGGAGCCTGAGTTATACGATCTTATGGCAAAATGTGTAGCTTGTAGATCCGCAGTCAAAAAAGGAGATCAACTTTCGGATCATCTAATCGCGGAGATGCTCAATCGTTTGAGTTATTGTGAAAATCCATCCCGTTGTCCTCATGGAAGACCCACCTTGGTCAAATTAACCAGAGAAGATCTGGAGAGAATGTTTCATCGCAGGTAAAATTTGAAAACCGAATCCCAAGAACTTAAAAATTCTACGGAGAATGTAATCTCCTCTTTGGTCCGTCAGACATTGATTGCAAGTGTGATCTTGCTATTGATCGTATTAGTGCTCGCTCGTTTTTTTAATGAAAGAGTCACTCAGATCGCGGGACTCTTTTTAGATTACACAGGCGTATGGGGGGTTGGGCTTTCTATATTCGTTGCAGACTCGGTGCATATATTCTTTCCTCCGGATACATTTTTGATCTTGGCAGTAGCCGCGAAGATGCCTGATTTTTGGGTAATCTTCTTTGCTTCTTTCGGGTCTCTACTTGCAGGAGGATGTTCTTATTCTCAAGGAAGGTTCCTTCTTCCTAAGTTAACCGTATTCTCCAAGTTCATTCGAAATCATGAAGAGAAGTTAGAAGTTTACGTAAAAAGATTCGGGTTCTGGGCGGTGGTTCTCGCAGCACTCACTCCCTTGCCTTATTCCTGGACATCGGTGGCAGCAGGTGTAATGAAGATGCGGCTTGATCTTTTTTTTACAGCTGCACTCTTTAGGATCCCGCGTTTTATTCTATATTACTATCTAATAAAAGGCGGATGGATCGGGATCTAAAACATTCGGATTGACGCGAAGTAAAAGTAAAGGTACAAAAATTTAGATGAAGGACGATTCTCCGAGACTCATTCCTAAAACCAGAAAAGAACTAATCTTAGAAAATTTGGATTGGTTCGGTTTACCTATTCGTATTTCCGAATTGGTGGAGAATGTATTGGATGGAAAGATCAGAGAACAGTCCTTAGTATGTTGTCATAGCGCCTGCGATGTATGCAATTCTACAATCCGTTCCTGCATACGTAAAATCCAAAGAGAATTGGAAGAAGAACTTGGGCAGTCTATTTGAAAGAGCGCCTCTTCCCCATAAGATTAGGCCTAGTACATTTGCTCAGGTCATCGGACAGGAAAAGGCAAAGCTTCAATTACAAAAATATAAAGAACCGTTAAGCATTCTACTATACGGACCTCCTGGAACAGGTAAGTCTACGATTGCTCGGATATTAGGTAATACCTGGAAACTTCCGTTTGTAGAGTATAACGCAGTAACAACAGGCGTTGCGGATATTAAAAAATTGTTGGAGAGATCCGAGAAGGAAGGAAGTATTCTTCTGTTTTTGGATGAGATACATAGATTCAGTTCTTCTCAACAGGATAGTTTATTAAAGGGAGTGGAGACTGGCGGAATAGTTCTCATCGGAGCTACTACTGAAAATCCATCTTTTAGAATTACAAAACCTCTATTATCCAGATGCCAGGTGCTCAAGCTGGAGCCGCTCGGTGAAAACGATCTTTTAGAGATACTTTCGAGGGGAATAGAATCTTTAGATCCGAAGCCGAATATTACAAAAGAAGCAAGTTCTCTTTTGGTCCGTTATTCAGGAGGGGATGCCAGAAAACTTCTTTCCAATTTAGAAGGTCTCGTTCTTTCCATGGATTCCGGAGTCCAGATAGAAGCTTCCGATATAGAAACATTTTTAGAAAGTAGAGTAATAGAATATGATCAAAGCGGAGAAAGTCATTACGACGTGATCTCCGCATTCATCAAGTCAGTAAGAGGAAGTGATCCGGACGCGGCATTATTCTACCTTGCAATGATGTTGGAAGGCGGAGAAGATCCACTCTTTATCGCAAGGAGGCTCATCATTTTGGCCTCTGAAGATATTGGAAATGCTTCTGTTCACGGACTACCTTTGGCAGTTGCTGGACTTCATGCTCTTGAGACAATCGGAATGCCTGAGGGAAGGATCGTCTTAGGACAGGTTACTACATTCTTGGCTTCTTGTCCTAAATCCAACGCGTCTTATTTAGGAATAGGTTCCGCATTATCTTTCGTAAAAGAAAGAGGACCAAGTTTAAAGATCCCGAATCGACTCCGAAATGCTCCTACTTCTACTCATAAAAAAGAAGGAGCAGGACAAGGATATAAGTATCCTCACGACTTCGGTGGATTTACGCCATTCTCCTATTTCCCGGATGATCTATCCGACAACCCACCTCAATTCTATAAACCTACCAAAAACGGGATGGAAGGAAAGATCAGGGAACATCTGTCCTCTATCTGGAAAAAGATCTCGGGAAAGAATTACGAATAGTTAATGTATTTGTATTCCTTGGATCGAGCCGAAGTTTTAGGTTGATCTGCCGTTCATACGCGTAATTAAATTCGTAAATTCGCAATTGTCGAAAAAATCTACTTCTATGATGTTCAGGTTTTCCGCGGGCCATAGACGGATCCATTCTAGGAGTTTCCGGTTCGTTTCCTTAGCCACATCCTCGGCACTCGCTCCGATATTCGTTATAGGAGGGCCGCTACCTCCGATTGTGAGTAAGGCTTGTGTGACTAGAAATTTAGTTTTATCCCTGTTTTGGATGTCTTGGATAAGTTTGCTGTTGAGATTATCTAGAGTTGTTACATTCGGCCAGTGGCTTATTTTCAACTCAGTAGACCAGAAATTCGTATCGTCCTTATCCGATGCCGGTTTATAGAAGAAGATTATATTTTTCCCCATTTGCCAGACCCTGCCTACGGTCGCATTCACTTTGACGGAAGAAGGGATTAACTTTTCTCCAAACCTGCGCTTCAATTCCTGAATAAGCCAATCATGATCTTCCGACTGCATTCCTTGAAAATTTCCCAATTCTAAGAATAAGATTTCTTTAGGATGAGCGGCCGCGAAGTTTCCGATATCATCGAGTACCTCGCTAAATCTACAACTCCAAAGTGTGTGCGTGGTCCAGAGTTCTCCGCCTCTATCCTTCCGTTTAGAGATGCGGATATCTAAATAACGAATACCGGACGATAGTTGCTTACCGATCGTTACGGATTGTGTCTTTGCCCAGATGGCTACGATTCTTGCTACGACAGCACCGGCTCCGAGTAAAGCATAGAGTGCGTTCAAAAGAGGACTAACTTCTTCGCTAAAACCGGAGTAAGTATCGATTGCGCTAGTGGCAGAGTCATGTGTTCCAGGTATGATCAATTCGTTGAGTGGAACATTTTTCAGATCTTCGCCGATTTCCTCCATCCATTTTTCAGGAGAAGGAGTCCATGATAGGAAGTTGTTTAACGCAATCTGATCGGGAGACCAAGTTTTCCCGTCGAACGTACTAAAGTATAGGAGATTCGCCATTTGATGAAGTAGATATAACTTATTCTGGAACACCACCGCAAACGGGGAGTTCATCATCGGCAAACAATGAGCCAACCGTTGGTCGTTTTCCCATCTTCCATTATTAAAAATCCTGAGCCATACTTGGCCGTTGCGTCCTTCTCCTTGATGAAACACATGAAGTTTATCTTGGAATACGACGGCACTTGGACTGCTCGAGATTCCGGAATAAGGTTCCAGTTGCTTATCCTGAAACCATTCCGTACTATTTTTTTGGACTAGATAGATCTTTCCTACGCTGTTTGTTCCCCTTCCTTGGTGAAAGATCCATAAACCGTACTGAAATACTACCGCACTCGGGCTATCCGTGATCCCATGAAACTCCTTTATCTCTGTATCCGGAGTCCATTTTACTCCGTTAAAGATCCTGCACCAAACTTGACCGTTATCACCGAACCCGTGATGAAATACGTAAAGTTTGTCTTGAAATATTACTGCGCTCGGACTATCAGTAATTCCCGATTTTGTTTGAGCTCCTCCTAAGTATTCGTTTCCACTCCATTTTTGTCCATCGAACACGCTGAACCAAATATAACCTTCATTATTACAACCTTGGTAAAACACATAAAGTTTACTTCCGAATACGACAGCACTAGGGCTTCCGGAGAGTCTTGCCTCTTGAGAAGGTCCTCCGACTGTTTTTACTCCGCGCCAGCGTTTACCGTCGAAGATATTATAATATAAAAATTGATCGGGAAGAGAAGATCGATAAAAGCAATATAGCAAACCGTTATATACGATTGCAGAGGGAGAGTTGGATAACATTTGAAATAGGGCCATAGCGCTAATTCTAACGGTTTTTTCAAAGGATAAAATACGTAGAAACACTTAGTAAAATAGTTAAATACGGTAGTTTTACCGATTTTCTTAAAAATTATTTACAAATGAACTCTCCGATGAAATTCGAAAATCGTTTCATAAATTTGTTGCGTAGCTAAGTGGCTACATTTATATTTGTAGTTAAATGGCTACATAATGAATCTAAGAAGAGACGTATTCCAGGCAATAGCCGATCCTACGAGAAGGGCAATACTTTTGTTGGTAGCTTCTCAGGCAATGACTGCGGGGGCAATCGCTTCCAATTTCGATACGGCCAGACCCACTGTTTCCAAACATTTACAAATACTCACAGAGTGCGAATTGTTAAAACAGGAGCAAAATGGTAGGGAAATTTATTACCAATTGAATCCAAATAAGATGAAAGAAATTGCCGACTTTATAGAACCATTTCGGAACATGTGGGACGATCGATTCAATAAGCTCGAATCCATAATGAAAAAATACAAATCAAGAAAATAGAATATGGAAAGAAAAACCAAAATTGACGCAGAAGACGGCAAACAAGAATTGCTGATCGTAAGGGAATTCGATCTTCCAATAGATCTACTTTTTAAGGCACATGTAGAGCCGGAGATCGTAGAAGAATGGATGGGGACAAAAGTGCTTAAGTTAGAAGGCAAGAAGCACGGTGGTTGGCAATTTGAGACCACAGATCCTCATGGAAACAAACATGGATTCAACGGTGTTATCCATGAATTTGTTCCGGATCAAAAGATTACCCGCACTTTCGAAATGGAAAATTCTCCTTTTCCGCCTCAACTTGAGTTCTTGGAATTCGAATCGTTAGGAGAAGAAAAAAGTAAACTAACAATGCATATAATATTTAAGTCAGTCTCGCTCAGAGATCAATTATTAAAACTGCCTTTTGCGCAGGGTATTAATATGGCTCATAATAGATTACAAGAAGCCGCTAATAAATTAAAATAGGATATTGGACATGAGAAATAAGATTATATATTGGATCGCTACAGCTTGGCTTTCCTTAGGTATGGTATCGACTGGGATCGTACAGTTGATCCAAATGAAAGAAGAAGTAGATATGTTTGCACATTTAGGTTACCCTGCTTATTTACTAATCATATTAGGTGTTTGGAAATTGTTAGGAGTGATTGCAGTGCTCGTTCCTAAATATCCTTTGATAAAGGAATGGGCGTACGCGGGATTTTTCTTTACAATGTCCGGAGCAGCATTCTCTCATTTTGCAGCCGGAGATGGGGCAAAAGAATATTTCGGACCTCTATTATTACTGGTGCTTACAGTAGTATCCTGGTATTTCAGACCGGCTGATCGAAAATTACAAGGGTAATCTAAATGAATCCTAAGGTTGATTTCTTTTTTAATAAGGCCAAACAATGGAAGGAAGAATATGAGGCATTGCGTAAAATTGCTTTAGCCTCGGGACTTACAGAAGAATTAAAATGGGGTCAACCTTGCTATACATCTCAAAACAATAATATAGTTTTGATACATGGATTCAAAGAATATTGTGCTTTTTTGTTTTTCAAAGGCGCTTTATTAAAGGACCCAAAAGGAATTCTGATACAGCAAACTAAGAATGTACAGTCTGCTCGTCAGATCCGATTTACGAATATTAAGGAAATCGACAGACTCAAAACTTCTTTAAAATCATATATCAAAAACGCGATCGAAGTCGAAAAGTCCGGCCAGAAAGTAAATTTCAAAAAGACAAAAGAGTTTGATATGCCGGAAGAATTTTTAAGCAAGTTAGAGGAATCTCCAAATCTAAGATCCGCTTTTGATTCTTTGACTCCGGGTAGACAAAGAGGTTACCTTCTTCATTTTTCTTCCGCAAAACAATCGAAGACTAGAGAGGCTCGGATTGAAAAATATATCCCTCATATTCTGAAAGGAAAGGGATTAGATGATTAAGAAGAAGGCTTCGGCGAAGAAGATAAAAGCAAAACCCGCCGTCAAAAGGAAACCGGCACTTCTTTCAGGCGGCAATCCCCAGATCGCAAAAGGTTACGGAGATGGTCCGGTCCAAGAATACATCTCCGCCATGCCTGGTTGGAAAAAAGATGTCGGTCGTAAACTTGACGAAATCATAGTCCGCACAGTGCCTTTTGTGTACAAGGCAGTAAAATGGAATTCTCCTTTATACGGAATAGAAGGAGATGGTTGGTTCTTAGGAATTCATGTGTTCAGTAAATACGTCAAGGTTGCTTTCTTTCGCGGAAGTCATTTGAGACCGCTTCCTCCTGGTGAATCCAAACAAAAAGAAGTTCGTTACTTCGACATCAAAGAGAATGAAAAGATAGACGAGGCCCAACTTTCTTCTTGGATCAAACAGGCTAGCGAGCTGCCCGGCGAAAAAATGTGAGACTAAGCGATTGGGCAAAAGTACATTCTTTTGTTCAATAAAGCATCTAAAATATCCGCAATAGCATATTAAATTCTTCCCATCTCTAAGCAAGGAATCCTGAATGATTTCAACTTCGGGAGGAAGATATGGCAAATACCGTATTCGAAAGTAAGGCTTCTTGGGCGGGAGGTTTGAAATTAAACCTGCAATCCAGGAATCATAAATGGGTGGTGGATGAACCTGAAATTTTAGGTGGGACCGATCAAGGACCGAATCCCGTCGAACTCGTATTAGGTGGACTTGCAAGTTGCGTAGGAGTTTTGGTTTCTCTTTATGCCCCTGCACACAAGGTAGAATTAAAGGATTTCCATGTATTTGTAGAAGGAGATCTGGATCTGGACGGATTCCAGGAAATAGCACCTGTGCGTCCCGGATTTTCTCAAATCCGTTATAGAGTAGATATCCAAACAGATTCTCCTAAAGAAAATGTGGATTCTTTACTTGCTCATATAGATCGGATTTGCCCAGTGAAAGATACGTTATCCGGAGTAGGGGTGTTGTCCCAAAAATCCGGCTCTTCTGTAGCAGCTTGATCTAAACTTAGGTTCCTTTTCGAAAGTCCCGTTGCGGATTTTCGGAAAGGAGTTCCTACCTCCGCTTTAAAAGAAATATCTTTCTGTAATATTCTAGACATCCGGTTGTTGTAGATAAGGAGTATGCTGATTAAGAACTAAAAAATTTTGACATAATACGGTAAGGAATTCGCTGTTTCGGGACGAAACTAAATAGGGAAACGCGGGTCTTACCCTTCCAAGACGAAAAAGGAGGTTTCGAATGTTTCAATCCGAAAGAGAGAAAAACGAAAAGAGCCAATTCCAATCCGCTGGGCCGATCCAAGTCAGAAAGGAATTTGCACGCTCAGAAGCTGTGAATTTCTCCTCTAAAAAGGCAGAAAGCAGAAACGAAAAAGTGGTCCGACTAAGACCGGACTTATACGAAAAATAGATCGGGAACTTTATAGTCCGCTCAAAAACTTAGTCTGTTAATTAAAACCATGCCGACTATAGAAGTTCCGAAAGCCTTTCTAATACTCGGTCGTTCTGCTCCGGTCTTCCTATCGTAATTCTCAACGCATTCAATCCGTAACTTTTCAGATTTCTCAAGATGATCCCTTCCTTCAGCAATGTTTCGAAGGTTTGGGTAGAATCCAATTTTGCCTGATCCAATTTGATCGTGATAAAGTTAGCATAGGATTCGAAGTAAAAGAGCCCCTTCTTCTTTGCGAATTCTTCGTAACGGATCATTTCTTTTAAGTTTGATTTTAGATAATTCTCCACAAATTCTCTGTCGCTTAACGCAGTTGCCGCTGCTAACTGAGAAAGTTGCGAAACATTGAATGGAGGTCTTAATTTGTAGAATGCCCGGATCATTTCTTCAGAAGCGATTCCGTACCCTATCCTCATCCCGCCTAATCCGTAAATTTTGGAGAATGTATTGGTGTACAATACATTAGGAAATTTTGAAATTATATCGCTGGCTTGGACTTCTTTTTTAGGATCCCTGGTTTTTCCGAACTCCATATAGGCCGCATCCAATACAATCATTGTGTCTGGAGAAATTTTTTGGAGAAAAGTATATACATCCGACTGATCCAAAGCATCTCCTATCGGATTACAAGGAGTGCAGATGAATATGATCTTAGGGGAATGTTTTTTGTATAGATCCAGAAATTGGTCCAGATCGTGAAGTTCGGAATTTGTTTGGATTGTTTCAGCGCCACACTGTCCTGCGTAAATAGAATACATGGAGAATGTTTTACCGTTTTGAAGGATTTTATCTCCCGGGCTTAAAATGGATCTGGTTGCAAAATCGAATATCTGATCACTTCCGTTCCCTTGTATTACGTTTTTTGCATCTACTCCGTGGGTCTTTGCAAGTGCATCCTTTAGAGCCTTATAGGAATCGTCCGGATACAAGGGCATCTTATATACAGCTTCCTTTATGACCTCGGAAACCTTAGGGGATACACCATACGGATTCTCGTTGGAGGCAAGTTTAAGGACCTTCTCCGGAGAAATTCCGTATTCACGTACGACTAGTTCTATCGGTTTGCCGGCCTCGTAAGCCGGGATTTTGTCTAAAGCGGGCTGGAATCGCATCTAATTCCAGAAAAAAACGGAGTCAGGATTCTTCCAATCGTTTTTGTTCTACCAATCTTTGGTAAAGACCTTGGAAGTCTTTGAAAAATAAGGACTCGTTGAGTGCGTATTCCATCACCATTCTTTTAGTTTCTTCGGAACCGAGTAGGGCTCTGTCGGAGGCGAGCATTCTGACTCCGCCATCCAAAAGTAGATCCCTAAAATAATGATTATTGAATATATTCGGAGTATCCGTAAATGATCCCTTGGAATGCCAGCCCAATGTATGGACTCCCATGAGTAGAACCGTATCTCTTACGGAAAATCCCATCTTAGAAAAATAATCCAAAGAATCTTTCACATCCGGACTATCCACAGGCATGAGCATTCTTCCGCTTGGGTAACTCGAATCTTTTCTGCCCGGTAGAATATGGACTTGAGGTCCTCCCGCTTTTTGGAGAGCAAGCGCACCCGAAAGAGCGATCATATCTGCGAGAGAAGGAATTCCAACCCTTCCTTCTTTTTCCATTTCTTCTTTTAAATGGACGATCGTTTCTATTTGTTTTGTAACTCCACGATTGTTCTCATCATTTAAGATGGTAGGAAATCGAATAGAACCTTCGAGGCCCAACCATTCTCCATCAGCGGAGAAGATAGAAGAAGCGTGAAATACCATACGAAGCCAGGCGCCTGCCTCTGTAGGATCTATCTTGTCCCAGATCCTATATCCTGTTTCTTGCCAAGAACTTCCTTCGCAATTGTTCTTGGTTCCTAATACTTCATGGACTTTATAATTTCCAGTTTTACCTTTCAGTTTCGTTTCGAAACTTCTTCCTTTCTGTATCCTATCCTTTACGGATTCATAAACTTTTTGGGAAATTAAGATCTTTGCACCGGCCTTCTTTGTAGTAGTTTCAATCCTGCTGGCTGAGTTGACTGTGTCGCCGATCGCAGTAAACGACATGCTTAAAGGATGACCTAACTTTCCTAAGATCGCTGTCCCATAATTGATGCCGATCCCTATCTCGAATTCGGAACCCAAATGATTTTGAAGATAAGCATTCAGATTTTCTAATTCGGATCTCATCTCTAACGCGGAACGGATCGCATTCAGATTTGCTCGAAGGGGATCCGGATCTTCCAATCCGAAAATGGCCATCAGGCCATCACCAATATACTTATCGATGATCCCGCCGTATTTTAGGACCTTATCTCCCATTCTATAAAAGTAGCGGTTGAGAATATGAACTACATCGTAAGGCAAATGACCTTCCGAAAAACTTGTGAAGCCTCGAATATCACTGAATAAGATCGCAACAGGTTTTTCTATGCCGGAGATTAGATCTGAGAATGTAGAAGCAAGAGCCTTGTCTGCATCGTCTATGACTAATCTTCGGAGTACAACGTCACCCGTGGTTTTGGTTTGGCAGGCAAGTCGCACGTTATCCGGAAAGCCTTTCTTCAGAGCTAACGCTGTTTCTTTTTCGTTGCGTGGAAGAAGATTCTCATCTCCATCTTGGATTAATACCCTGCAAGTAGAGCAACGTGCGTTACCTCCACATGCGTGTATATGAGGGATGCCGGCATCGAGTGAAATTTGTAATAATGGCTTGTTTAATTCGGAAGGTTCGAGGACAACTTCCTTATCGTTTTCGAAGATAATTTTTATCATAGTGGGAGATCAAATCCAGCGATCAATATTGGATCTTTCATTTTTACTTTAGATGAAAAACGCTAAAAGACTAATACTCAGACTTATCTATACGTTCGCTAAGAATAAAAATATTCTTTGGCCCGGGCCGGAAATTCTTTTTTTCCGCGTCTAATTTCAAGTTCCATGAGTAATCGATCGTGAAAAACCAAGAAAATGGATCATCAGACGAAGCACCTAAAAGATCGGTGATTTTATGTGTCGATGACGAACTGATCATCCTGAGAGGACTTAAAGAACAGCTTAAATCCGCATTCGGAAAAAATTATCAAATAGAAGCTGCCGACAGCGCAGAACTCGCCCTTCAGATAGTGGAGGAATGTAACCAGGCAGGAATTCATATCCCTGCAATATTAAGCGACCAGGTCATGCCGGGGATCAGAGGGGATGAGTTCCTGATCCGCATCCAAGAAACAAATCCGAACACAAGAAAGATCATGCTCACGGGACAAGCAAGTGCAGACTCCGTTGGGAATGCATTGAACAAAGCAAACTTGTATAGATATCTTTCCAAACCCTGGGACTCAAACGATCTACTTATGACCGTAAAAGAAGCGATCCGTTCTTACGAGTCGGATATTTCTCTTTTCGAACTAAATAAAAAATTAGAAGAAGCGCTTCTTTATAATAGGGACTCTGGGCTTCCTAATTTGGAGTCTTTAAGAAGAAGATTGGATATCGTCGCAGAAGATAAGGAAGATTCTTTGCTCGCATTGATACGTATTGAATCTACTTCTTTGACCACAAGGGACTTCGGAGTTTCTCTTTATAAGGATTTAATGAAGAAGTTCCTGGATTCTATGAAATCGATCCTTGGGAGTTATGGAGAGATTTTCCATGTATATGAGGATGAGGTAGCGATCCTGTCCAAGGTAGCTGAAGAAGAATTCTTACCACATCTAATTGCATTTCGGATACTTCTCCGCTCCGATTATTTTACGGCTTCCGGAATTTCTTTCCGGATCAACGCAACCATAGCCACCGCGAGCGGAAAAAAAGATCTGTATTATAAGGCGAGGTTAGCGCTCGTCAAAGCAAGCCAAGAGCCTGAGTTTGATTCGGAATCAGGGATCTATACCTACTCCGAGAAGATGGACGACCAGGATCTATACAAGATCAATATGGATCTGGGAAAAAGACTGAACCAGGCAATCCATTCCGGCAATGTAGTACCTTATTTCCAAGGGATCATGGACAACCAAACGGGTAAGGTAGAAAAATTCGAATGCCTTGCGAGGATTGTAGAAGATGGAAAAGTATATGCACCCGCAAGCTTTTTGTATCTGGCAAAATCCACAGGGCTTTTAAGAAGAATTAGTCCTATCCTTTTTGAAAAAGCACTTCGAAAATTTTCGGATTCACCTTATTCATTCTCTATTAATCTTTCCGAGACTGAATTAGAGAGCCCGAGTTTTCCGAAATGGGCTTCCTCTCGTATGGAACATTACGGCATCAATCCTTCCAGAGTGACTTTTGAAATTTTAGAAACCGCAAGCTTTCATGGAAATCCGGAGAGACTGAAAGTGATTTCAGAACTGAAGGAGCTCGGTGCGAAAATTGCGATCGATGATTTCGGAGTGGAACATTCTAATTTTTCCAGATTGTTGGAGATCCAACCTGACTTCATCAAGATAGATGGAAAATTTATCCAGTCCTTGGAAAGAAATCGGACTGCATTCATATTGACTTCTGCGATCACAGAACTTGCTCACAGGATCGGAGCGAAAGTAGTCGCTGAATTCGTTTCTACTCCGGAAGAGCTAAAAGTTGTACGTTCTCTAGGCATAGAATATTCGCAAGGGTACCTAATAATGCAGCCTTCTCCTGACATAACCCCGGTTTCGATAAAAATTATTGAATAGGTACTTTGGTCTATTTTTTCTAACTCATTCTTTCGTGGGACAAAATCGAAAATGAGTTGCAAACATAATTTATAGAGTAAGTATCCTTGTTTTGCTCCGGGTTTTAAGCCGGGGTTTTTTCGGTTTTGTTCGTCTAATTTATAAGTTGGTACCGGGGGAGCGGTGGAGAAAGCGATTCTTTTTGTTGATGATGAAGCGCTCATTTTGATGAGTATGAAGTCCCAAGTCAAAAGACATCTGGGTGATACTTATCGTTATGAGACAGCTCTAGATGCGTCCGAAGCGATGCAGATCATTGAAGAATTAGTAACAGAGGGAGTCAAGATCCTGATCGTAATTTCCGATTGGCTGATGCCTAATATCAAGGGAGACGAATTTTTAAGGATCGTTCACCAAAGATATCCGGAGATCCAAAAGATAATCATTACAGGTCATGCGGACATCGCCTCCGTCGAAGCTTTAAAAAAAGAGATCAATTTATACAGCTACTTAAAAAAGCCTTGGGACGAAAAAGAATTAGTAACCACTATCACCTCAGCCCTTAAATAAATAGGGGGGCATAATGAGCCTTCGAACGCGCTTCTCTCTTTATTGCGCTATTGTTTTATTTGCATTCTCCGTTCTATTAACTCTGTTGGTAGCCGCTGCCGCTTTCTACGATTCCAAAGTTTCTTCCAAAGAAGCAGCGTTTGCAAAAGCAGAAGGTGCGTCTTTCGAAGTTCGTAAAATTTTTTCAGAAGCAATTTCCAAAGTAGGCGAAGCCAAAACTCGTTGGGAACTTACTCGCCCTTCTCGCGCTTCCGTTGAAAAAGATCTTGTGGATCTTTTTCAGAATGACAAAAGATTTTTAGGAGCCGGTGCGGTTTTTGAACCCAATCTTTTTGATGGAAGGGATGCTTCTTTTATAGGTCGTAAAGGTTCAAATTCATACGGTAGATTTGTTCCGTACTTTCATAGAAGTATAAAAAATCCGGACGAGATCAGTTTAGAAGAAAGTGTATATTACGATAATACCGACGAAAGTGGGAATTATTACCAGATTCCCAAAGCAACGTTAAGCGACTTTGTAGGAGAACCTTACTTTTATCCTTTGGAAGGAGTCGATATTTATATGATCTCTTTGATCCGGCCGATTATCCGCCAGGGAAGATTTATAGGAATCGTCGGCTTAGATCTAAAACTTTCCGATTTAGAAGAAGAATTATTTTTCAAGAGGCCGTTCGGCGACGGTCATTTGGCATTGATCTCTCCGGGTGGAAAATATGCGGTCCACGGCGCTAAGGGGATTTTACAAGGAAAGAACGCAGGAACTCCCGAAGTAAAAGAAGCAATTCACAAATCATTATCTTCCGGACAACCTTTTGCCTATTTAGTAGAAGGTGGGAATTCCTACATATTCCCATTTAGTATGGGAACTTATGGAAAAAACTGGGCCATAGAGGTATATGTTCCGGATTCTGTACTTTGGAATGATTTAGGGCCGATTATTCTAAGATGCTTATTAATCACATTCGCTCTCTTGCCGATATGTTTATATTTTCTAGATAGATTCTTTTGTAAATACGTCTCGGAAGGATTATCGGAAGCGACTACTTTTGCTGATTCATTAGGAGCAGGGAATTATTCAGCTCAGATCCCTGACAGAAAATTCCAGGACGAGATCCATCACCTTTTTATAACGTTAGAGAATATGAAGGAGAAGTTGCTTGCAGCGATCGATCAACAGATCCGGTCTGAAAAGATCCTAAGAGAATCTGCAGAGATCTATTCTCGTAATGAGATCATTCGTCTTCAAAAGGAAGAATTAGAGGAGGCTTTAGGCGAATTAAAAACCGCACAAGAAACCTTACTACGGAACGAAAGATTAGCTGCGATCGGCAGGATCTCAGGTGCAGTCAGTCATCAGATCAATAATCCGCTTGGAGCGATCGGAGCGTCTAGGGAAAATATTTCCTTTTATGTGAAAAGGATTACGATACTTCTTCCTTTTCTTTTCGAATATTTAAGCCAAGCAACTGAACCTGAGAGGGAATTTTTTAACACTACCTTAAGCAGAACATTAGAAAATCATAAAGAGCAGATCGGTAAAAAATTCAGAGAAACTAGGCATTCTATAGAGGCATTCTTAAAGCAGGAACATATAGAAGATGCCGGAGATAAAGCGGCGGTTGTCGCCGAATTAGGATTTACCGATTGTCCGGAGTTTATTCTTCAGTTATGCAGATGTTCGGAATGGGATCGTATCTCCGAGTTTTTGATGGCTGTCCGAGGGTTGGAAATTTCGGAAGAGGTCATTCATAGATCCACTGATAGGATGTATAAGATCGTATCTGCATTAGAAACCTATTCCGGGATCGCAAAAGAAGATAAAGAAAGACGGGTTAAGATTTCCGACACTATGGAAGTTGTGTTAGGCGTATACGAGGGAGCAGGTGGCAATAGGGTTACGGTCGAAAGAAATTATATCTCGGAAGCGACCTTGAGATGTATCCCTGAAGACTTGGTAAGACTTTGGACCCAGATCGTTGATAATGCATACCAAGCAATGTCCGGAGAAGGTAAACTTAAAGTACGTATCTATGATGTGGAATCCAAGATTGTTTGTGAAGTAGAGGACAGTGGTTCCGGTATTCCAAAGAATATTAGAGAACAAGTAGGAGAAGTCTTATCTTCCGGCAAATCGGAAGGAGAGGGCGCGGGTATTGGACTTGCAGTTGCCGCTTCCATTTCCAAAAAATATGGAGGCAGCTGGAATTGGGAAAGTGAACCTGGTTGCACTATCTTTCGCTTTTCCTTTCCCAAATCAGAATGAAGGCTTTTACCATGAGTATTAGATATATGATTTCAGAAGCACTTCTTAAGTCATCAGATTAGTTTAAACTTTAACTTCAATAAAAGGAAGCAAGATCCGGAACATTGTAAATCCGGGTCTTGTCTCTACTTCCGTTTTTCCCTCATGTTTTTCTACGATCTTTTTCACGATATCCAGTCCTAATCCACTTCCTTCTCCCGGAAGTTTTGTTGTAAAGAATGGTTGGAAAATTTTATCCAAAATATTTTCGGGGATTCCTGGTCCATTATCTATGATCTCAACGCAGATGAAGTCGGCCTTTTGGTAGACCTTGATCTTGATCGTTCCTCGGAACTCCATCGCTTGTAGGGAGTTATAGATCAAATTTGTCCATACATGGATCAAGTCATCCGGATAGCATAATATTTTGGGAATATTCTCATATTCCTTGAAGACTTGGATCCCTTTTTTGAGTTGATTCTGGTAAATTGTAAGAACTGTTTCTATGTTTTCCGTAATAGATGCCGGGATCTTTTCCGAAGTGGTATCGAAATGAGAGAAGTTTTTTAGAGCGTATAAGATCTTCGAAACTCGATCTACCGCAATCTGTATCGTATTCGTATTAGAAAAGAAGAATGCTTCCAATGTTGAATATTCTATAAGCACGTTGGCTCTTTCACAGACCAGGAAGGGAAGAGCAATCTTTGGTAATTCCCTGAACCCCATATCAGTTAAAGAATCGGCGATTGCGTAAGGAGAAGGAATATTCAATTCTTGTAATTGAGCTACTATACTTTTTTTGGCGTTCCTTTCTTCCATTCCTGCTAATTGGTCTTTAGGTTGTCTAACCAAGCTTAAAAATTGACGGAAGGCTTCCACCTGTTCCGAATTCATTCCTGTTAATACGTTTTGTACATCGGGTAGGATGGTTTGAAAACGGATCAGACATTCTTGTAGGTTTTGGTTGGAAGCCTGTACTGCTCCGATAGGGTTATTGATCTCATGAGCAACACCGGCAATCAATTGTCCAAGGGCCGCCATTTTTTCAGACTGGATCAGTTGCGCTTGAGCTTTTTTAAGATTTTCTAATGTTTCTTGTAGCTCATTTTTTTGCATCTCTATGAGTCTGTTCCTAACGGAGATCTCATCGTTAATTACTTTTAATTCTTCCACCTCTTGGATGGCAGAAGTATCCAAAAGGCTGACTGCGGCCACATAGGATTCTCTTTCGGTGTAGAAGTGAACGCTTCCTATTGCGGAAAAGACTTGTCCGTTCCAGCGTATTGCTCTCAATTCCAAGTTTTCTGAACTCTCGAAAGAGCGTATCCTTGCGTGTAAAGTGGCCCATGAATCGGGAGTGAACAGAGAGGAAGGAGAAACAGAATGAAGATCTTTTTGGTTAAAGCCGAATACTCTTAAGAAAGCGGGATTTGTGTCCAGTATGCCTTCCGTTCTTGGATCTAAGAATATGATTGCTTCGTTTGCAAATCTATAGAAGGTTTGGAACCTTGCTTCGCTTGCTTTTAACTTTTCCTCTGATTTTTTTCTTTCAGTGATATCGGCGACTATCCCCGCCATTCTTTCGGCGAATCGTTTTGAGTTTCGATATACTTGGCCTTTGACTTCCAGCCAATGGATTGTACCGTCCGGATGGAAAATTCTAAACTCTATATTGAGCGAATCCTCTTTGCCTAATAGGCTCGCTCTTACATATTTTTCGAGTAAACCTTGATCGTCCGGGTGGACTAGATCCATGAAGGTCGAAGTATTTGTATCGAAATCCTCTATATCTTTTCCGAAGATAAAAGCGGTATCGGAAGACCAGTGAGCGATTCTATCTTTTAGGTTCCAACTCCAGGTTCCCATTTTAGAAGCGATTAATGCATGTCTAAGTCTTTCTTCGCTACGCTTTAAGGCTCTTTCTGCGGAAAGTGACTCGGTAATATCCGTAACTAAGAAAACTAGATTTTTGATCTTACCTGAAGCATCCTTGATCGGCGCTCCGTTGATAGATAGAAATTTTTTATTTCCGTATTCATCCTCTATTGCATGTCGAACATCGTAAACCGGTTGCCCGGAGTTAAGTACTCGTATGAATGGTTGATCATTTGCAGTCCATTCTCCTCCGTCTATTGAGGTGGCTTTCCATTCCGGTGCATTGTATTTTCTTTCCTGGATTTCATCTAGGCTTAGTCCGAGCACGTTTTCAGCGGAAGGATTCGCGTATAAAATTTCTCCCTCAGGATTTAACACAGTGATCGCTGCCACAGAAGTTTTCATGATCTCTGCTAGAAGGTCACGTTCTGCGAGAAGGTCGCTATGTTTTCTTTTTCTTTCTATTGCGTTTGTAAGCGTTTCTCCGATCGCTTTTAAATTTGCGAGTTCGAATTCTCCGAATTTCATTCCCAGTTGGCTTAAGGGAATTTCAGAATTCATCCCTAAGCCCCCGACCACTTTTCCTTCTAACGTCAGAGGGACCCCAATTAGGAATTGGATACGTAATGCTAACATTTTGTTTCTAGCATCCGACTCCGGAAAATCTTCCAATTGAAGTAAGACTATTTCTCCATCTAAGATCTTTTTTGTGAGAAAGTTATTCGGATCGATGGGACTTTCTGCGGGCCAACTTGCATCTTGATTTTTTGCTTCCGGGATGATGAACTCATAGACTAAAGTTCTGTTCATTTTTTCCGTATCGTACAATACCAGATTTCCCCGGGACATTTTGAATGTTTTAGTGATCCTTATGATTGCGTTAGAAATTGCTTCTTCAATCTCTAATATAGGTTGGTTGATCAGTTCCGTAGAAATGGAGGAGGTGAGTCTTTCTATATTTCTTTTATCTTCTTCTTCTTTCTTCCTTTTGATCTCGTCGGTAATATCTTGGATAGTCCCTAAAAGTTTGAGTACTTTTCCTTCAGAGTCTTTGATAAAGTCAGTCTTGTTTAAAAGCACCTTTTCCTTTCCGGACGGTGTGATGGATCTATATTCTATTTCTGCCGAGGCGCCTTCTATTATTGATCTTTTAAAATGTTCTTCTACTCTTTCTCTATCATCCGAATGCATGTAATCGAATGTAGGTACGAGCATTCTATCATTTGCTTCCAATATTTGGTAAAGGCCTTCTGAGGCAGTCATTTTTCCGGAAGGTATATCGTATTCCCAGCTTCCTATTTTCGCTGCCTTTTGTGCTCTATCCAAGAAGAGTTTTGTTTCTCTTAATTCATCCTCTGTCTGCTTTTGTTCCGAGATATCTATATGGATACCGATCATTCGGAGCGGATTTCCTTCCGGATCATTCTCCGCGACTTTTCCCCTGGTTAAGATCCATTTATAAGAACCGTCTTTACATTTTAAACGGAATGTAGTGGAGTAAGAAGGTGATTCTCCTTTAACGTAACTTTTCCATGCAGAGTTCGTTTTGTCTTTGTCCTCCGGATGAAGGCTTTCATTCCAAAATTCGTATGTAGGAATTACTTCTCCGGGAAGATATCCTAACATTTTCAGCCAGTTCGCATCCACATGATGTTCGTTTGTTATAATATTATAATCCCATATGCCAAGGTTGGCACCTTGGACAGCAAGATCCAGAGTGCTTTCTTTTTCTTCTAGGATCTTTTCCGTTTCTTTTTTTTCCGTGATATCGATATGGATCCCAAGTGCTCGGACTGGAGTGCCATCTTTATCTCTCTCCCAAACTTTCCCTCTAGAGCGGATCCATTTCCAAGATCCGTCTTTGCATAACATTCGGAAGTCCGTTTCGAATAATTCAGATCGGCCTTCCATATGATCTTTTAGTCCTGCAACGATAAGTGGTCTATCATCCGGATGGATCCTAGATCTCCAGAAATCGGTAGTTGTCTGGAATTCCTCCAAGGTAAATCCTAGGATCGCAGCACATTTTTCATTAGGGATTACGATCCCATTCGGAATATTCCAATCCCAAAATCCTAGATCCGCACTTTTGATAACAAGATCTAATTGTTCTTCTCTGTTCTTGAGTAAAACTTTTGCTTCGATCTCATTTCTAAGATCGATTATGTTTCCGCGGACTAAATTTTTAGAACCTGGGATCTTTACTAAATGTATTTCGCAAGGAATGACCCTTTTGTCCTTATCGCAGTGATCCCATCTGAATACTGGAGTTTCTCCCTGTAGTGCTAAGGTTATTTTTTCGTATGCGGAAGATTTAGAATCTCTTCCATCTGGTTGGAATTCCGGAGAGATTTCGGCAGGACCTAATTTTAAAAACTCCTCTCTCGTATAACCGAAAAGAATTTCAGCAGTTGAATTGACTACCTCGAATATCCCTGTCTCTGCGTTCACGATAGTGATTGCAGAAGGAGAATAATCGATCAACGATCTCAGAAGACGATTATCCGATTCCGAGCGGGAGAGTTTTTCAATTTTATTCTCTAGTTCGGAGATTCTTTGGTTAGCGGCTTCTAACTTCGCCTGAAGATCCTTGCTGATCTGTTTTGTATTTTTTGGATCCACTCTCTATTTAATAGAAAGCGGAAACCTCCCTTTGAAAACAAAAATACTGGAGACTACGAGTTTTCATTCGGACTTTATTGTGATTCTGTGGAAAGAATAAGGCAAAAAAATCCTGATTTCCGCGATACTTAAAACGAAACATTTCAAACGTTCAGAAATAAATTATTAATATTTCTTATAACAAAATTTTTTGAGTGACGAGTTAGGATAAATACAGATTTCTTTTCGTCTTCTTATGGATTCTCGTCCGTAGAAGATCGCTCTATGTACTTGGGAAATATCGAAAGAGAATAGGGTTGCCCACCCTAGTTTATATTGGAGACACAATTATGTTCCTTGGAGTTTGGCCGAAGCGTCCGCTTGCTTACGTGGCAGGACTGTTTATTCTTTTCGGTTTCGGAGAAGTATTCTCAGCCGATTTTGTTCGTTTAAAGAACGGACAAGTGGTCCGAGGTAAGATCATCTTAGAAGACGATGAGAAGGTTTTGGTTGCCGAGAATGACGACTATGTTCGCTTCGTAGATAAGGATAATGTAGCTCAGGTAAGTTATGAAAAAGGAAAACAGAATGTAGGAGCTTCTACCTTAGATAAAAAAACGGCACCACAAAAAGTTTCCGATGTTCCCCAAGGGCATGTGGAAACCGGTCCTCCGAATATGTATGGCCCTAGTGCCGGATCCAGCAATGGTAATGGAGGAGATACTTCCATAGAAGTAATACACGAGGTGGTCACGGACTTTATTTGGCGGGGACTTAGTTTCTCCGGAGAGATCGCGAATCGTAGAGATAACGAAAGTTATAGAGCGATGACATTCGTTCCTTCTTACCAACCTACAGTAACTTTTAATACTCCATTAAAAGGTTTTCAAGTCCAGTTTTGGGGAAACTTTCAATTAACAGAACGTAATGATAGAGATAACGATGGAAGATTCCAAATGTATCCTGGAGGAGCTGGACCTGGTTATGCAGGTCAAGGTTCTGCAGGTTCTTTAAGTCCATTCTCCGCTCCTTCTCCCGACACGTTAAACTCTGCTTGTCCTTACGATACTCAAACAAACTTCATGGCGGGAAATCCTACCACAGGTTCCACTTGCGGTGGAGATGTTCCTGGTTTCAAAAAAGAACAGAACGGTATGAAGCGTTCGGACGGATTGTTCTACGCATTTTATTATAATTTCGAAAAAACAAGTTGGGGAACTTTTACTGCGGGGATCTGGTTCTATAACACTTTCCAAAAGAGTGCAGCTTATATGTCCCCTGCATTAGGAGGATTTAATTCTTCTGCAGCGCAGGGAGTTTCCGGAGCGAATAACCCTTCTACTCAGATCACTCGTTTAGCTTGGCAGGAATATTTTTTCTTTTGGAAATTGCCGTTCTTGCAATGGGTGAATCCAACTATCTCTTTTTATACTCAATTTTCTCAGGAAAATGCAGGTTTGATGGCCGGAAAAAACTATCTATCTTTGACGATGGGTCATGAATTTTTTGAAGGGAATTTTTTCAGGATACTTCCTCAGGTTAACATAGGTTATGCGATGAGTAATAATATCGTGGATAACAGATATGGGATCCAGGATATAACTTCTACCCTCACTTTCTTTTTCGGGAAGTTTTTCGTAAAGGCCGCAGACGTATATAGGCCTAATTTATATATGTATGATACTGATAATTATTATGGAGCTACAGGCGGTTACGTAAACACAAGTTCCAAAGACAGTAAGATAGTGGACCCGGGAAAAGTAAACGGCCCCGCCAATCAATTAGTGCTGGATTTTATCAATTCTTCCACTTCTATACCGGACCAATTGAGACAATCCGTAAGAGAGTCATATCTGCTGCAGAAAATTCCATCTCATTTGGTTTGGTTCAGTATAGGGTTTAGCCAAAACTTCTAAAGTATATAAGGAATATGTAAAATGAGCATTCGGTTCAGGATTTCACTTTATCTATCGGTGGTATTACTTTCCGGTTCGATCATTTTGACCGTGATCAACTCGGTTGGATCTTATTTTAGTTTGAAGTATCAGGTAGAAGACGGATCCAAAATGGCTGGAGAAAGATTCGCTTATGAAGTAAAGGATTTTTTGGATTCGGCCTTAGGTTCTCTCAGAGGAACTCAATTTCTATTAGAATCTTCTAAACCAGGCAGAGAAGAAGTTGTGGCTGCACTCTGGAAATTGGTTGAGGCCAACCAATACTATTTCGGGACCTGGGTTGTATTCGAACCGAACGGTTTTGATGGACAGGATGCAAGATTCAAGAATAAACCTCCTTATCACGATGGCACAGGAAGATTCGTGCCTTATATCAACAAATCGAAAGGTGCAGTTACAGTAGAGCCTGTAATATATTACGAAAATCTGGATGAGTCAGGTGCGTTTTATACTGTTCCTAAGAAGTCACTTCATGATTTTGTTGCGGATCCTTTTTCTTACCCTGTTGGCGGAAAGGAAGTGCTAATGGTTTCTTTAGTGAAACCTGTGTTTAGGGGAGGGAATTTTTCCGGAGTCGTAGGCATTGACCTCGCTATGGAAAATTTACAGGAATTATTAGGACCTATCAAACCATTTAGAGGAGAAGGGTATCTTACGCTCGTTTCTCCTAATGGGACTTATGCGGCAAACGGAAAGGATCCGTCCTTAGTCGGCAAAAAGAACCCGGACCAAGAATGGCTGAAACAAATCACGGAAGGTATCTCAAAAGGAAAACCTTTCTCTCTGCATGAGGGAGGAGAAGGTCATCATTTTTTCCCGTTTTTATTAGGAAATTATGATAAACCTTGGGCGGTAGAGGTTTCGATCCCTGATTCTATTTTCTGGTCTGACATGAGGGGAGTGATCTTGCAGACGATCCTTTCTTCTCTCATTATCATGGTGGTGATCCTGATCATTCTGAATTTGATCTTCAATAAACTCATCACAACGGGGTTGTTGGAAGCGATCGGTTTCTCCGAAAAGATTGCGGACGGCGATCTAACTTCTGAAATCAAGATCGTAAGAGAGGACGAAATCGGTAAGCTATTGAAGTCCATGGATATGATGAAAGTGAATCTTTCTAAGATCATTCTAGATATCAAAACTTCTTCTACCAAATTAAATAGCACCTCGGATCAGATGGCAGAGTCGAGTCGCAACTTCTCGGATGTCGCGCAGGCGCAAGCTTCTGCAGCGGAAGAATCTTCCGCTGCGGTAGAGGAACTTGCGGCTTCAGCGGAGAATGTTCGTAGCTCGATGGAAAAAGCGATAGAGAACATGAAGGAGATAGATACAAACGTAGTTCTTCTTAGGGAGCAAATCGGAACAATCAATAACGAGATGCAAACATTATCGCAAGTAGCCTCAGAATCGCAAGAACGCGCAGTTACGGGTGAGAAAGCAATGGGCGCAACGAACCAAGCGATGGATGAGATAGGAGAAAGTGCGAGTCGAATCAATGAGATCTTATCTATCATTACTGAAATTTCCGAGAAGACAAACCTTCTTGCGCTCAACGCAGCGATAGAAGCGGCACGTGCAGGGGAGGCAGGTAAAGGATTTGCAGTAGTTGCAGAGGAGATCAGTAAGCTTGCATCACAGACTTCATCTTCTGTCCAAGAGATTGGAGAGCTAGTCGATTCTACTAATAATGCAGTTCATAATGGAAACACTAAGGTTAAAGAAGCAAGTGATATACTTCGTAAGCTAAGAACGTCAGTGGACTCCTTCGGATTATCAGCGAAGAAGGTGCTGGAATCAGTTCGCACTCAAGAGAAGAACACACAAGACATCCATCAATCTGCAAATTTCCTAATGAGTTTCAGTTTACAGATAGAAGAAGCTGTGCAGGAACAGAAACGAGCAACCGATGAGATCACTAAGACGATCGTAAGTATTTCGGAAGGAACTCAGGAAGTTGCTTCCGGAGCGGACGATTTGACTTCTTATTCAGGAGAGATGCACGGGCAGTCCGATGGACTTCTCAAATCTGTGGATAAGTTTAAATTATAAAGGTTCGCACAGACTTCACTGAGCACACAGAGTTTTGGATTTGTTGGAGTTCCTATATTTGGTCTCTCAGTGAAATCTGTGTGCTCAGTGCGAAATAAGTTACCTCGAAAAAATTCTTTCTATAATTTTTCTTTGAGTAGTTAACGTGTCCTTCCGGATATCGTTTTCCATTTTGAAAATCGGTTTATCATTCTTTAATATTTCTAACTCCCAGGGTTTCTTTTCTAAGATCACATGCACGTAGGAAACAAAAGAGTCTGCAAAAAAATCGTCAGCATTTGCGGCAGAGTATAATGTAGGGAATGGTGTCGAGGAAAGAATTGGATAAATTTTCTCCCAGTTCTCATCTAAAGAAAGAGATTCGGAATAAAAACGGACCTGAGGTCGGACGATAAAAACAGAATCGTCTAAATAACTGACCTTTTCCGATTTCCAAATTCCCTTATAAAATTCAAAGTTTGTATAGGATCTTTTGGAAGAGAAAAAGCTTGGACCGATCTTTTCCGTTTCGGAAAGAATATGGCCGAATTCATGTAATAGAATATAACGAAGTGCATTCGCTTTAGTATTTTGTTTTTCTTCTTCTATCCGGATACGTATCTTTACGTTTTCTTTTTGGAATGCTGAATTTTCCTTATAACTAATCCAATCGTTAGCGTTTCGATTTAGAGTGTTCGCATCTAAGATCACAAATCCACCGACTGACTTGCCATCTTTACGAACGATCCCAGTAACTGCAGAGCCTCCTAAATTTTCGCAGACATAAATACGTAGAAGTTTATTTTTAAGAAGAGAGGAAACTGGCCCGGCTTGAGAAGTCAGAGCATCTAACAGTGTAGCTTTGAATGTCTCGACATCTTTAATCGGAGTAGGTGATTCGGTAAATCCATCTATTCGGTTCAATTCATTCACGTAATCCGAGGCATATTTATCTAAGTTAAAGATCCTAGAGGACCAGTCTTCAGATTCCAACCCGACATAGTTCTCTATCTTAGATAGTGGTGTAGAAGAAAGAATATCTGCATAGGGATTTGGATCTCCTGCTTCTTCTTTGCAGGAGTAGAAGGTTTCAAAAACAAGAATGAATAGGACAAACAATCGACACATTTCATTCATTAGCTTGGATTTCTTTCCATAGAACATGCGGCTTTGAATATGGAAAACTTGAGCTAGAACGAAAAGTATTTTTCTTTGCATCGCAAAAAATCAGAAAGAGAAAGATGGGGATATTGATTTGCATTTCATAGGCCCTTTGTAAGATTTGTGCCTGTCTCTCATGAAGACCGATATCTTTTTTTATAACACTTGCAGATTTCTCCGCAATTTTGCTCGGATTTCTTTTTTGTTATGTATAGTCGTTTTGTTTCTTCATGGAATCTCAATTTTTTCGGATGTGACCAATCCTTGGGAACTTCCTAAAGATGAGAGGATCTTGAATCGCAAGGATGTGAGTCATATCGTTTTAGAGACAAGACCAGGCGGATTTCGCGTTACTTTACTGATTAACGAAAGATTTCCGTATAACTATAAATCAAAATCAGCCGCTTTCTATTATTCTAATATTAAGGATTCTAAAGAAGGTTTGGAATTAGCGGAAAAATTAGATCGATATCTTACGTCTGGTTTCAACATGAAGATCAGATTTAACGGATCGGAAATTTACGAATTTATATTAGATGAATCTATCCAATAAAAAAGCTGGAATACTCAACCCTTGGTCTTTCCTAGAAACCGAGTTTAATTACAGAGAAGTAAGCGCATGGAAAGACTTCGTTCGTATCGATCAGTCATTCATTCGATTGGCTTTTTTTCTACACTTCTTAGTTTATTTTTTAGCTCTAATTCCTGAAATACAGAATTCTCCTCATGGCACCATCTATTTTGGTCTCATCTTGAGTTTAAACATTCTGAGTCTTGTTCTTTCTTTTCAAAGAAAATATCTGCCTGCCGTCATTCACGGTACAAACTTTAGTATTATCTTTTTGGTAATGCTGATCTTAAACGAATCCTTTTATAGCTTCGACGATCTTCATAGTTTACAACTTTATAATAATTATTTCCTACTCGTCGGGTTTTTGGTCTTATTCCAAATGTTTCGACTCAAAGTTAAGGGTTGCTTCTTAACTGCGGCTTATTCGATCGTATTACACCTTGGATTCATTTATTTCAAACTTAAGAACGGCCCTCTTCCTGGATTTCCTTTAGTTCTATTCGTTCCGGATGTGGTCTATCTGATCTTAAGTTTGATTGGGACAACGATTGTAGTGATCGTAAGAAGGTTGGTCCGTATTTCTTCCGAGCTGGATTCCGAATATAGATTTTTACAACATGAGCTTCAGATAGCAAGAAAAGTACAGGAAACTTTATTTCCGGAAGATATAAGCATCAAAGGTTTTAAATACGAAGTATTTAGATCGACTCCTAACGAGATAGGCGGGGATTTTTACGATTTTATACAATTAAGAGAGGGGAACACAGGAGTTTTCTTAACCGATATTGCGGGACATGGGATCGCTTCTGCGTTAGTCGCATCATTTATCAAAATTATGGTAGCGACCATGCCTTATCGTCTCAAGCTGCATCCTGTCCGTTTATTGGAATATTTGGACGAGACTCTTCTTCGGCAGTTCAAATCGCATCATGCTTCTGCAGTTTATATATTTTTCGATTTTATTTCCAAGGAGATCCATTTTGCAAATGGAGGACATCCTTATCTGATGCATTCTCAGAATGGAAATGATTTTAGGGAAATTGAAACTACCGGGAGTATATTAGGATTCGGGATCAAAAGGCCGATTGCTGAACTGGTTTCCATGCCGATCCAGTCCGCAGAAAGGTTGTTTTTATATACGGACGGATTGATAGAGAATCGAAATCCACAAGGAAAACAGCTTGGAAGTGAAGGCCTAATTGAAATTCTGAACAGAAATAAGTCTTTTACCGATTTAAAACAGTTTAAAGAAGCCGTCCAAACCGAGCTCTCCGCATTCTTTCAAGATGCAGAATTCGAAGACGATACACTTTTCCTGATCATCGAGATGGAGTAAATAAATGAGCGAATCACTGATTCATCTGCAAAAAGAAGGCAAGCTGGCGATCTTAGAGATCAACCGTCCTTCTGCGTTAAACGCATTAAACGAAGAACTATTAAACGAATTAACTAGCGAGATCCATACTTTAGAAAAAGATCCGTCCATCCACGTTGTGATCATCACTGGGCAGGGTAAAGCATTCGTAGCCGGAGCAGATATCGCTAAGATGAAAGAATTGAACGCGGACGGAGCGGAGAAGTTTGCGGCCTTGGGTCAAAGTACATTCGATCGGATCCAAAGAAGTAGATTGGTTTCTATTGCTGCTGTGAACGGTTTTGCATTGGGCGGAGGATTGGAACTTGCGCTTGCATGCGATATCCGCATCGGTTCCGAAAAAGCAAAATTAGGACTTCCTGAAGTTTCTTTAGGTTTGATCCCTGGATTTGGTGGGACCCAAAGACTCGCAAGACTGATCGGTTATGGAAGAGCGGTAGAACTTATCTTTACTGGAGATATGATCGGCGCAGAAGAAGCTTATCGCATCGGTATATTAAATAAACTTGTTAAAGATGGAGAAGACCTGATCTCCGCCGCTAAAACAACTGCGGAATCCATTCTCAAAAAAGGACCTATCGCAGTCGCGACCGCTAAATCGGTCATACTAAACGGATTAGACATGCAATTGTCCAAAGGACAAGAGTTGGAGAAAAAAGAATTTTCAAATCTATTCTCCGGAAAAGAATCCAAGGAAGGAATGGGAGCATTCTTAGAAAAACGTCCTCCTAATTTTTGAGGGTCCATGAAAACTTTCAGAATCGTTCTGTTATCTTTTCTATTCTGTCTTCCGATGGCGGGTTGGGGAGAATATAATTCTCCCTTATACTTGGAAAAAACCACCATCTATATTGGAGAGCACGCACTCCTTGTAGAAGTGGCAAACACTGATGAGTCCAGACAAAGAGGATTGATGTTCCGTAAGAAATTAGGAGAGAATGAAGGAATGATCTTCATCTTTCCTACCGAGGACCATTTATCTTTCTGGATGAAGAATACTTTAATACCTTTGAGCATAGGATATTTCTCAAAAGACAAAAAGCTCGTCGATGTTTACGAAATGGCCCCGAACCAAACACAAGTTCTGTATCATTCTACCCAAAAGGTAATGTATGCAGTGGAAGCAAATCCTAGATGGTTTGCGAAACGTGGGCTCGGAAAAAGTTCTATTTTAAAGATTGAGAGTAGATATATAGGAAAATGATCCGCCCTTTGAGGACGGATCATCTTTATCGATTAGAGAGACTCGGAAGCTCTCAATTGAAGATCTTGTAAACTTTGAGCTTCTACTACTTTAGAAGATTTTAATTTACCTTGTTCAGTAAGTTTTAAGATCACTTGGGATCCTACAGATTGAGAAGTAACTTCGATCTCGGAAAGTTGTCCCTCTCTTTCTACGAAAAATTTTCCAGGCTGAGAGCGGAAAGCAGTCAGAGTTTCCGATTTTCCTTCTTTAGAAACGGCAGTCAGATCCAATCTGGAACCGAACTCAGTATATACTAAAGTCAGTTTTTCTCCATCTTGCTCGAAAGATTTTGCGTATCTTCCTTCTTTATCGTACTCGTTTAATCCTACTGGGTTACTTCCGGACCAGAACTCGATCAGGTTGAAAAGAAGAAAGTCGATAAATCCACCGATTGCCATTAAAAATCCGAAAGGAATATAGAACAGAACCGTTTTTACGATTTTTGCAAGAAGGCCACCGCCTACATTGATCCCGTCGTTAGCATTGTAAAAAACTCTTACAAGCGCGAATTTTCCGAAACAGTTCGCTAAGGAACCGAAGCTAGCTCCTACCAGTACCAAGGTTAGGATAATTTTTTTTAATACGTTTTTCACCATTGAAAACGGAACTCCTTTATATGAATGGAATGCGAAACTACGATTAAAGTATTGAAAAAATCTTGCAAGAGATTTACATCCTTCCTTCTGTTTTGTAGGACAAAATCTTGACTGAGAAATTTCCGGGCTAAACTGATCCAATAAAGGGAAGAGAATCCCTTGACCTAGTTCCAGTCTCGATATTTCTGGACCGAAAGACGGATTAAAACAATAAAGCCGTTCTTTAAGGGCTGATGCCCATTGATTTAGGGAACCTACGTGATCTTTCCCACACTTGAATTTTTTCTTTTTTTCTCCCTTGTATTTGTTACCCATTGGTATATTTTACCGGCGCTTATTCCGGAGCCAAAACTACGCAAATCGCTCATCCATATCTTCCTACTCATCGTGAGTTATATCTTCTATATGAGTTGGAACTGGAAATTCGGCGGGTTGATCTTATTATCCACCGTAATCGATTTCTTTTTAGCGGATCTGATCTTCGAATCCAAGGATCAAGTATTACGTAAGAGGTTGATCGTCATCAGTTTGGTGCTGAATCTTGTATTCATTTTAGGATTTTTTAAATATTACGGATTCTTAACTGAGAATCTGAATGCACTCTTACATTACTTTGGTTTTCCGAGCTTATTCCCTATTCTTAAAATAGTTCTTCCCGTCGGGATTTCTTTTTATACGTTCCAGAGTTTGAGTTATACGATAGATGTATATAGGGGAGTGATTCCTTCAGAGAAAAATTTCATTAGATTTGCATTATTTGTTTCCTTCTTTCCTCAGTTGGTAGCCGGACCGATCGTAACTGCCAAAAGCTTTTTGCCTCAACTTCAAACAGAGAAGAAGATAGAAGACATTCCGTTTAGAAAAGCGATCCGCTATTTTCTAATGGGATATTTTAAGAAGGTTGTGCTATCGGATAATATTTCTCCGATCGCGGACCTTATTTTTAAAAATCCGGATGTATATTCAACAGAAGCACTTTGGTTAGGCGCATTTCTTTTCTGGGTGCAGGTATATTGCGATTTTAGCGGTTATACCGATATGGCATATTCCGCGGCCCTTCTCCTGGGTTATCAGTTGCCTGAGAACTTTAGGATGCCTTATATTTCTCAATCCGTCACGGAGCATTGGAGAAGGTGGCATATCACTCTTTCCAGTTGGCTCAGAGACTATGTGTATATTTCCTTAGGTGGAAATCGTGCAGGAGTATTCCGTCATAGATTCAATGTTTGGTTCACAATGTTTGTGGCTGGAATTTGGCATGGAGCCAATTGGACCTTTTTGATCTGGGGGTCCATACAAGGCGGATTTCTATTAATAGAATCTGTATTAAAAGAATGGAAAGCGAAATGGTTCCCGAACCTCACGATTTCGAACTCTTGGGATAAGGCACTAACTCCCGTTAGAGTATTATATGCAAGCTCAGTGGCTGTAACCTTCGGAGTAATATTCAGATCTGCAAATATAGAATCCGCTCTGAAAATGATCCACGGAATGTACGTGTATCAAAGCGGAGAACTTAGACCTTATATGTTAAAGCAAGGGATCCCCGCGATACTTTGTGTGATCGTTGGACATTATCTAGGTTGGCTTATTTATGAAAAAGGAAAGGAGTTCAAGATACCAGTTTGGTTGGAATTTTCTCTTTATCCATTGATCGCATTTTGTTTTGCGATCTTAAGTCCTGATGGAGAGATCCCTTTTATCTACTTCGACTTTTGAAAAAAGTAAAACGCTGGACACTTGTCGAATTCGTTTCTAATTTGAACTCTTATCGATGAGCGAGCCCGATCAAAAACCTAGGAGTCCCAGATTTTATCCGAGAGATTTCGACGAGTACATCGTGCAGGTCGATTCAGGGCTCATTACGTTAGAAGGTAAACTCGGTAATATTTCCGAATCAGGTATCTGCATTTTAATGAGCGGAGAGGATCTACCGGGCTCCATTCCGATCGAAGGTTCTGTCATCGAAAGAAGGACCGGTAAACGTCTAGAATTTTTAGGCGACGTAGTGTGGAAAATTCCAAAGCAGGTGGAATCCAAACGTAAGTTCTTATACGGAGTACGTTTCAGAGATCCTTTAGAACTGACAGAGTCTTTAATACTCATCAATCTTTCTTTAGAAGGTTAAAATCCTAAAATAGCATACGATTGCGCGAAATTCCTTACGTCATATTTTTATTGCAAAGGTCAGGGAAGAGCCTACCTATGTCGTAAAGGCTTCTAATGATCGAAACCGATAATCCTCAACGCAAACAAACCGTAAGAGAAAAAGAAATCCAACTTCTAAAACGGATCAAAGAAGGGGATGACAAGGCATATATAGAGCTTACTGGCCCCTATCGAGAAAGATTGTACAGAAAAGCTGTCTCCATGGTAAAAGATGGAGATGACGCAGAGGATATTGTACAAGATGCACTAATCTCAGGATATCGCTCCATACGCAATTTTAGGGCCGAATCCGGGGTATATACCTGGCTGTACCGGATCGTGGTCAATAAATCTAAGGACCTTCTGGCCAAAAGAAAGAGAGCCAGAGAGAATTCCATGGACGATTCGGAGTTCCAGGTCACCGACGATCGTATCAGCTTCGAAAAAAAAGTAGAACTTTCCGACGAGAGTAACTATCTAATCAACAAAATAGGCGAACTCGAGGATATATACAAAGAAGTCATCGAGCTCCGATATTTCGAGGAAATGTCCTATTCACAAATAGCAGAGATTCTCGGAACCAATATTGGAACAGTCAAAAGCCGGCTCTTTAAGGCAAAGGAATTTTTGAAACATCTGATTATGAAGGATGGGAAGAGCGAAGGCTTTTTTAGGTAGTAAGGTATGGAAAGACAAATAAGTAAACAACAGGGAACAAAGTTCGGATTCTCTTCCATTTTTCAGAAAGAAGATCCGGATCACGTTAAATTAGAAAACTCTCTGGTTCGAGCGGTCTCCGAACTGCGAACGGAACAGATGAAGGATATCAGCCTCTCCAAGGACTTCAATCTTCGATTAGAAAATCTACTCAAAGATGTCCGCTTCGACGAAGAAACCTCTTGGTCCAAATTCTCCCGCAGTTTTGTCTGGAACCGCTCCTTCCAATACTCTCTCAGCGCCGCTCTCGCAATCCTAGTTCTCGCAGTTACAGTAGGTCGCTTTTCTTCTTCTAACGAAACAAGTTTGGCAGAAAGATCCGGAACTCTTACAGTAGGCGAAGATCGCGAGTTTGTAGATCTTCCTTCTTCTGCTAGAGTAAATGTGGATCTGAATTCACGTCATCTACTCGAGATTTCCAAAAATCCCCAAGCTTCTAAGACTTTAGGTTCTTTAGAGCAATACTTTATTGAAAAGGGTGATTATAGAACGGCTCAAGAGATCCGCCACGTTCTGGAATCAACTTCTAAGTAAAATGTGGTTAGCTGCGGTTTCACTCGAAGCCGCAAAGAGCGCTAAGTTTTTCGAAAAGTATCCCGAATCTTCTTTTCTTAGCGCCTTGGCGTGGAATATTTTTTCAGCTAAACCTTCAATCTTTTGTGATATAAATTCGGGTCTAAAGAATCCAGGATGCGTTTTGCTTCCTGGGCTACTTCTCCATAAAGAATCGAAGTTCTGGAGTCGAGTAAGGCGCAGCAAAGTTGGATCATTCTACACTTTACCTTAAATTCAGTTCCGCCCTTTCGTAGTCCCAATGAGTCTCTCAGTCTAAATAATTCGGAACGATATGCTTCCAATTCCTTGTCGCTCATTTTGCGGATTTCTTTGAATACTCCTCTTTCGAGAAGAAGAACAGGCAATGCTTCTTTCAGTTCACCTTCTTCCTTAAATTCTTCTCTCAAGATCCGTATAGCGGAGAAGATAGGCTCTGAGCGAACGGATTCCAATCGGATCGCGCTCGGTTCTTTTAAAAAAGCCTCTCTATATAATAAAAGTCCCTGTGCTTGTTGCCCGCTTAAATAAGTACATTCTGCTCTAAAAAATAATAACTCAGGGGAGAATCTTTCCAATCCGGCAGAGTCTCTCAATACTTCGGAAGCAAGATCCGTATCTTCTGCGAGTAATAGTCTGTAAGCAAGTTCTGCGATGAGTCCCGGAGAAAGTGATTGGATGCCTTCTTTTCTAAGAGCGATACGCACTTGGTCTGTGGTTTCTTGTAGGATAGAACTCATCGCAGAATGATAAGAGAGTTCTTTTGGGAATGATTTATTTTTATAGACTGAATCGAAATCTTTCAGGAATTCTAATAGAAGCCCTGTTCTTTCTCTTCCTTCTTTTGTGAGATGGATCCGATCTATTCTATGATCCCAAAAAGAAGAAATATAAAACCCCGAGGCAAACTCGGGGTTTTCCGGATCTTCTTCCAATAGGGAATCGAATAAGTTTCGAGAGAGTTCGAACTCTCCTTCGGATAAATGTTTTATCGCTTCTTCGTACTTCCTGTCTTGGTCCATCAATGAGCGGCTTTTTTATCGTGATGTTTACTTACTTGTTTTACGATCTTATCTTCCAAGCCATCTATGCAGGAATAAATATCTTTGTCTTCGTGTTGCGCATTAAATTTACTTCCGTCCGCGGCTAAATTCAGATTAGCGCTGATCAATCCATGCACTTGTTCGAATGAAATTTCCATCGATACTAACTTTTGTATATATTTAGAGACTCGTTCTAATTTTTTTTCGGCATAATCCTCTGCCGTTCCTGAATGATCTAAATTTTTCCAATTAAAAACGATTTTCATGTAAAGCCTCCGCGGAATTCTATTTATTGGCTTCTCAAAGTTTTATCATAGCACGAATGCAGATCAGAAAAAACTAAAGAAACGTATTTTGGGACGGGGAAAGAAAGGGAGTCATCCCAACCCAGGAATTCCTGTAAGATTAGGATGGAAAAAATCAGAGTCAAATCAAAAAAAGCGCCCGCCCCGAAAGGGGCGGACCAGGGAAGTTAGAACTAGAGATGGGATGATTTCCGAGTGCTTCTTAGTCCTTGTTTAGAGTCAGGCTTGGCTGTTTCGCAAAAGCCAGGCTGCATGCTTCCTGGTATTTTTTAAGACCTTCTTCCTCTGCGTGTAGAGCGGAATCAAGGTCACCAATCTTTTGGTATACATGGATAACTTCTTTAATGTTCTCTAAGGCTTGGCAGGATTTGCCGAGACGGAATTCGGAGATGGATTTCAGGTAAAGAACAAGAGCGTATCCGGAACTTTCTTTATCACCGATTTTTGTTCTCACAGCCAAGGACTGATCGTAAAAAGCGATTGCACCTTCGTAGTCCCTGGTTTTTTGTTTTAGGCTACCCAGGGCAGTAAGCTTATTTGCCAGCTGGGTATCTGTCTCCGGTGCGTAGTTCTTGAGCGAACTTTCGATCACACTGGTCTCAGGTTCTGCATAAATTGCAGTGGAGATGCTTAAAATCAGGGCAATTTTAATTATTTTGTTCATCTTTTTATCTCCCAGCCGGGGCTTTGTATAATATAGTGCAAGCACCGTGCCAAGTTTCTGGGATTTTTCCGATTTTTTATTTCTGAAACCTGAAAATTTCCCGGAAGCTTAGTATCACTATAGCCTTTTGGGTTGTGGATGTATATGGGGAGGGGTGTAAGGAGTTCCTTCCACCCCGTTAGGAAGGTATTAAAGAGAAGAAGCTGGACTGGTTTTTAGATCGGTGCCTCTTCCAGCTCTAAATCTGCTGATTTTTTACCCTGTTCGAATGGGTATTTCATGCTGGTAAGGCTTGCGATCTCGTGCATACAATCATGTAGGAAATCTTCTGGGTCCATATCCGGCTCTAAATACCTGAGTTTCCCAGCACGAACGATCAGGCTGGTCCTACGCAAAAATCCTCTCGGCTTATATTCCAATCCCAGGCAAAGAACTGCTAGAGGTTCTTCCGGTTTTCCTACTATGAATCTGAATCCGCCAGGGCGGCCCTTTCCCATTTTATAAGGAACTGTGGTTTGTTCCGGGAAGATCACGAGCATATTGCCTTCGTTCAGGACCTTCTTCGCAAATAGAAGATCGTTCTTACTTTTTCTGGGTTCTTTTCTATTCAGAGGAATTCCTCCGCAGCGAAGGAAAAAATCAAAGAACATGGGAGAAGCAAGGGAATCCTTCATGATCGCCCAGATATCCATTCTTCTATGATATAATGCTTTGGCGAGTCCGAGAGGGATATCGTCATTCCTTTGATGTTTGGATAGTACTAGGACCTTTCCAGTTTGAGGCACATTTTCCAATCCATGAGCTTCTGTTTTATAAAATAAGGATCCGTAGAGTCTTCCGAACCAGCGTAACGCTTTTCTGGCTAATTCAGAACTTCCAGGATGAGGCTTTTGTATATTCTTAGATGACATTATTGAATTAGAGATATGTTCGTGCAGAAGGTTGCAAAATAGCGCAGATATTTTTCGTATTCTATGGTTTGAAAACGGATAGCCTTTGCATGGAATTCTTCTAAATTCGTTTTGGAAGGTCTGCCGGATGGTCGCGCTTTCTTTTCTGATCGAGTGGATTTTTCCCTCATTCGGAGAGTTTGTGAGGAAAGTCCGGACACCATAGAACCACGGGACCGGGTAATTCCCGGAGTTCGGGATCGTAAGAAACCGGATATGGAAAGTGCAGCAGAAAATATACCGCTAGTTTTCTAGTAAGGGTGAAATGGCGGGGTAAGAGCCCACCGCCGCTTTTGCGAAAAAGCGGGCAATGTAAACCCTCCCGGGTGCAATCTCGAATAGGCGGCCATCGTTGGTTCTGCAGGGCCGTGGGTAGAGAGCAAAGAGTCTTTTCGGTAACTGAAAGACCAAGATAAATGATCATCGCTCGCAAGAGTACAAAATCCGGCTTACACGCAGATCTTCCACTGACATTATATGAATTTTATAAATATGGAATGGTATACAAGAGAAACGATCCTGGTTTTAATACTTGGATCCGTTTTCGCTTTTTCTCTTACATATACATTCGAGTATTTTATCAAACAAACGGATCGACTTCAAAAGGATACGAAACGATATCTGAGGCTTCCCGTATTTTATAGATTCGCGGGTTTCTTTTTAATCTTATTGGTCCCTATTGTTCTTTTAGGAGATTCTTATTTTAATTTTCAGAAGAATGGTATCTTCAGTTTTCCGGATCCTGTTTTGTGTTTGGTGTCGTTTCTCCTTTTTCTGATAGGAACCTTGCTAATACTCTATTGTAAAAATTATAAGATCATATTAGAGCTGGATGCAATTTTGTCTAGAGGGGTTTTTCGAAAACATAAAAGGATCCTTTGGCGAGATATTAAATCGGTCCAATTCGAAAAGTCTGCTTTTTTTCTTTCCGATGGTAAAGAGAAGATAGAGGTAGTTACTCTTTTATCCGGGTTCGAAGTATTTCTTTCTACTTTGGAAGGATCCGTTTCGCCTGATCTATATAAAGAAGCGTTCCAAGCGTATAAACAGTTTCTGAAAAAATCCTGATTTCCAGAATCGGTCCCTTCGATTTTTCTAGCAGTATGTCTAAACCGGAAAGATACCGATACAGCGTTCAGCAAAAAGTTGCCTGGGGAGATATGGATGCCTTCGGCCATGTGAATAATGTGGTCTATGCAAGATATTTCGAAACTGCAAGAGCCTCTTTCTTCGATGATATGGATCTTTGGGAATCTCCTCAGAAGCCAATGGAAGGTGGGCCAGTCCTTACTCATATTGAAATGGATTATAGAAAGCAGGTCCGTTTTCCTGAAACGATTGATATTTCCGTAAAATTGGAATCCGTTAAAAACAGATCTTTTTCAATCGTTTGTTCTATGTGGAATCAGGCAGGGGAATGCGTGTTGACTGGAAAAGCCGAACTGTTATGGTTTAATTTTTCTACCGGAAAACCGGCGGCGATTCCAGATGCCTACAAGGAACAATTCTTCCAACAAAATAAATGAAACTCCGGCAATCACAAGCGTAAAAGAATTTTTATCAGAGGAGTCCCTTTCGCGATTTCGTTTCGCGATGTTCCTTTTTCTTTTTTTCGCCGGATTCGGTTTATTGTTAGGCGATCCTGCCTCCGAGGGTCTTTCCGATCCAAGATGGATGAGGGTCGCTCATGTTACATTAATTTGTATCTCCTTATTCTTAAGTTTTAAATTCGAAAAATTTAAAAGATACTGCGAGTCGATTTTGCTATTCCATTTCGCAGTGATGAGTATCCATTCATTTTATCTTTTGTATGTGAACGGTCTATATCTAGGCTATTTATTCGGATTGATACTCGTTGTATTCAGCACAGGGGTTTCCATTAATAACCGAAGGATTTTGATCCCGTCCCTTCTTCTTTTCATTTCGATCGCATTCTTTGTCGGGATACATGTGAAAGATCCTAAGATAGATGTGGGGATGTATTATTTCGGTCTAATCTCTTCCGGAATTTTGTCGGTGCTTGTGATCGGTTTTAGAATGAGAACATTCGAGACCCTATTAGCGGCCGACGTTCAGATGGAAAAATTCCAGGTCAATATAGAAGGAGAATTGTCTATCGCTCAAAAGACTCAAAAAAGTCTCGTGGATCTTGAATTTCCGGAAGCTGGCAATTTTAGGATCTATTCTTATTTCAAACCTCTGGAAAGTGTGGGCGGGGACCTCATCAAAACAAATCTGGGCAAAGAAGGGGAACTTGACTTTTTCTTTGCAGATGCTGCGGGTCATGGAGTTTCCGCAGCAATGGTTTCTGCGATGGCGGTGATGGCTTTTAAGACGACTGCTCCCGTTGCGGAAAGTCCATCCAAAGGTTTAACTCGGATCCATGAGTCTTTAATGACTATGATCGGAGGATTTTTTATCACCGCAGTTTATATGAGATTGGACCTGGAGAAAAAAAGTCTGACCTATTCTTATGCGGGCCATCACCCTGCCGCTTTGATCAAGTCGGACGGTTCTGTGCAAGAGTTGACCGGGAAGGGTACGGTGTTACTTGCACTTCCTAAACTATTCAATCGAGACTATGAAATCCTATTAGAACCTGGAGATCGAGTCGTATTGTTCTCCGATGGAATGTTCGAGTTTTATCTAAAAGAAAAAGAATTTTTCGGCTACGATGCATTTTTAGATCTAATACGCGATTATACATCTCTTTCTGCCAGAGTATTTTTAGATTCTCTTGGAGACGCTGTGTTGGGCCTACATTCTTCTCCGCCTAAAGACGATATGACCATGCTACTTTTAGAGGTTCTATAGGGGCCTGTCCCAAAAGGTCCCTCGGACTATAAACAAAAAACATCTTGCTCTTCTTGTGGGAAGAGTTAGGATCACTGCCCATGTGCGATACTTTTGTTGCCACTCCGGATTCGACTTCTTCCGGAAAAATGATCTTCGGAAAAAATTCTGATAGAGAACCGAACGAGCCCCAATGTCTGGTGCGATATCCCGAAAAAATATCTAAGGAAAGCCAGCAAAGACTTACCTTCATAGATGTTCCAAGTTCTAAAAAATCCAGAGAAGTTTTGATCTCTCGCCCTCTTCAAATGTGGGGAGCGGAGATGGGTGCAAATTCAAAAGGTGTTGTGATCGGTAACGAGGCAGTATTCACCAGGCTTAAGATCGGAAAGAAAAATGATGGCCTTACCGGGATGGATCTTTTGCGCCTGGGATTAGAACGTTCCGACACTGCTGCGGATGCAAGAGATCTTATCATAGAATATTTAGAAAGATTCGGCCAAGATGCATGTGGCGGTTATTCCAATCGGGACTTCTTCTATCATAATAGTTTTATAATCGCCGACCCTAAGGAAGCTTATGTTCTGGAAACTGCGGACAGATATTGGGCTTGGAAGAAGATCAAAGGGTTTTATGCAATCTCCAACGGTCTGACCTTAGGATCCGAGTATGACGGACTCCATTCTCATGCGATCGATTTTGCAAGAGCGAAGGGTTGGTTGAAGAAGGGAGAAAACTTTTCCTTTAAAGAAGCTTTCTCAGATTCTCTTTTTACTACTTTCAGTAAATGTAAAGTTCGAAGAGAGATCGTTTCTAACGGAGGTAAATTTTTCGGTTCCAAGTTAGGCGTTTCGGAAGCGATGCAGATACTAAGATTAGAAGGTAAAGAAAAGGGAAGTGTTCCGCTTTCCATCAGCCAGGGAGGTTTTCCTTCCAAGAGTATAGGTTATTCTCCTTCTCAGTCCGGGATGGGCTCAGTTTGCCTTCATGCAGGAGGTCCTTTTTCTCCGAACCAAACTACTTCTTCTTTTGTGGCGGAACTAGATACAAATCCAGTGTATTCTCAGTTTTGGGCGACTGGATGTTCTATTCCTTCATTGTCCGTTTTTATTCCATTTTCTATTCCTGGAAAAACTTTCTTGGAAGGAGATATTGTACAACCAGGGGCCAGTCCGGATTCTTCTCTTTGGTGGAACCATGAAATTTTATATAGACTTTGTCTGAAAAATTATGATAAGGCAGTCTCCATCTTTAGTGCGGAATTAAAGGAGAAGCAGGAGAAATATATTCAAAAAGTAGAATATACTCTTGGTTTGAGCAGGAACTTTTCTCTGGATCCGATCACTAAAGAAGCTTTGGAAGAAGTAGATAAACTTTATCGAAAATGGAGAAATCAGGTATTAGAACTTGCGGTGAACGGGAATATACTTCCGAACTTCTGGACTTCTCCACTTTATAATCTGAGCTGGGCGATCTGGAACCGAAAAGCGAGGATCAACTCCAGAGTTCTTAAGGGGACTGATTTGCCTTACGAACCCGCATATTTATGAATTCCACCAAGAGTGAAAATGCCATAGAGAAATAAATATACCCTTTTGGAATATGGAAATGTAGACCGTCTGCGAATAACATCACACCTATCATGATCAAAAAGGAAAGTGCCAAAATTTTCATGGTAGGATGTTCATTGATAAAATCGCTGACCTTTCCTGAAAAGATGAGCATGATCAAAAGTGAAATGACCACTGCAAGAACCATGACCATCAGGTTGCCTGAGAGTCCGACAGCAGTAACAATGGAATCTACTGAAAAAATAATATCCAGAATGATTATCTGAAGGATCACGTTGAAAAAAGTAGGAGAAGATCCTGTTTCCAGATCCGTTTCGCCTTCTTCCATTTTATGATGGATCTCACTTGTACTTTTCGCGATTAGAAATAGACCACCGCCAAGCATGATCAAGTCCCTTCCCGTTACTGTAAAATCTCTCACTTGGAAGAGTCCATTTGTGAGACTTGCAAGCCAACTTACAGTAAATAATAATCCGATCCTAAAACCTAAGGCTGCTAAGAGTCCGATCGTGCGGCCGCTGGTCTGTTGTTCTTTTGGAAGTTTACCGACTACTATGGAAAGAAACACAATATTATCGATCCCTAGAACGATTTCCATTGCTGTGAGGGTCAGAAAAGAGATGATAACGTCTACAAGATGCAAATCCATTGTAGAAAGAAATTCGTCTAAGGACTAGAAAAGCAATCGATTTCCATTCCGGTATCGTAGAAGATTTGAAAGAGAGATGAAATTCCTACCGAAAGAAATTTTGGAATCCCAGGTCGAAGGAAGAAATTTAACTGGCTTAAGTTTCGGGGACAATCTTCCTCAAAAACCTAGTCTGGTCGTTTTTCTGCGACATCTTGGTTGTATATTTTGCAGAGAAACTGTGGAAGACCTTCGTGTTTTCAGTTCCCAAATGGCTGCATTCCCTCCAATTTTGTTTGTATATCCAGACTCAGCGAGAGAAGGAGAAGATTTTTTTTCCAGATTCTGGCCGGAAGCAAAAGCAATTTCGAATCCGAGCGCTTCCTTTTACGAAAGTATACAAATACAAGAAGGCAACTTAATCGAACTAGCTGGTCCCGAAGTTTGGGTGAGTGCAGTGCGGGCTCTTGCAAAAGGAAATTTTTACGGAGTCCAAGGCAGGCATTTACTCAGGATGCCTGGAGTGTTTTTAGTATTGAAAGATAGAATTCTCTGGTCCCATTCTTATCGTCATATTGGAGACGAACCGGACTGGAGTAAAATCCCTGGTTGCACTCCTTTGCCTACGGATGAATACGATCCAGGGATTTTGCCGGCGTAAATTACATTCTATTTCCAGGTGGAGGAGGTGGAAGTGCTGCCTTACATGCAGCGGATAACTTGCTTTCGTTTTCTCTCATGCACTTCATATGACCGGGGCCACGTTCTACGTTCTTGCAATATTTTTCATCGTCAGCCGCGCATGCAGATCTGAATTTTTCAAAACGAGACATCATTTCGTTTATATGATTTTTGCAAGTTTCTGATAATTTGGACATGTATTCTTTCAGACAACGATCGGTTTCGTGACCTGGTCTGGAATCTTTACAATAAGTTTGCCTTTCTGTTTTGCACGGATCTTCTCCTGGAGGTCCTCCAGGGCCGCCGGTAGGCTGAGCGAATACTGCTCCGGTTAATATAAGCGCTAATGCAGAATGTAAAATCAGTTTTTTCATAATGTGGTCCTCTTGCGGGAGTTCGTTTTCTATTCCGACCTAATATAATTAAATTTAGTTTCATTTTGGATTTTTTATCCTTAAGGGGTATTGTTATCCGAATTTAGATAAATTTTATTTTGGAAAAAACTTTCTTCAATCTTTTCTCGGGAACCTTCTTCTCTGACCGGGTTTATCTAGATGCAAAGAATATCTAAATCATTCTCTCACTCAATCAGAGAGAATACGGAGTTTGAATTGAAAAGAAAAGATTTTCTGAAAAGTATATTCGTATCCGGCGCAGTTTTTACGGGACTTGCCAATTCCTGTAATTCTCAAAAGGATAATTCCACGGCTAATCTGGGCTTATTACAAGGAATTCTGGATACTTCTTCCTGCAATGCGGCTGATGTTTCCACTTCTTCCGTATGCGCGTTGATCCCTACAGAAACGGAAGGTCCTTATCCTTTGGATCTGAGTTCCAATTCTTCTTATTTCCGCCAAGATATCACCGAGGGAAAAACAGGGATCCCTTTGAGTCTTATATTAACGATCCAAAACATAAACGATAATTGTAATCCTATCTCCAATGCAAGAGTGGATGTTTGGCATTGTGATAAGGACGGCTACTATTCGGGATACAAAGAATCCGGGTATTTGGGCACTAAGGATTATATCGGTGACACATTCTGCAGAGGAATACAGCTCACGGATAGTTCTGGTATCGTAAACTTTACCACGATCTATCCGGGTTGGTACTCGGGCAGGGTAACTCATATCCATTTCCAAGTGTATCTGAATAACGGACTTGTAGCAACATCTCAAATTGCTTTCCCGGAAGACATTACGAAAGTTGTATATAATACTTCTCTGTATTCCGCTCATGGGCAGAACACGTCCGTTCCGGGAAATTGTTACGATAATATTTTTAATAACTCAACTTCGGATCTAAGTTTGGAATTATGTACGATCACGGAAGATTCTTCCACAGGAGGATATATTGCAAGTCTGACTGTAGGGATCGCTAATTAAAAAAAATCTAAAAAGTTCGTCTTAGTTCCCAATTTAGGCTCTAAGGTGAACGGTTCCATTTTTATATTTATAGAAGATCGGATCTCCTCATTTGAGATCCGATTATGACAAAAAACTCCGAAAAAGACAAAAGGCTGATCTCTTCCGTCGAATTTTATTTCCGAGAAGGGAATTCCGAAAATTTTCTAAAAGAAGCATGGCTCTGGGCCTGGGCACTCGCCAAAGGAAAATACGGTTTAGACGAAGATTCCTGTTCGGAGATCGTTCTGAAATTGGTTTTGGACGCGGAAGAAGTATTACATTTATTCAAGGAAAGAGGATATTCTAATTTCCCCGCATTCTTCACAACATATACTAAAAATTTAATATGGAACCAGAGAAGAAAAGAAATACGGCTTAACCGGAGCGAAATATTATCGGATGGATTCGAAAGATTTTATGACCCAAGGTCTGAATTTACCAAGGAGATATTGAGCCAAAATCGGGAAGCTTCTCTTTTGGTCCGAAATATCCTTTCTGAAATGGATCCGATCACCAGTCTTATTCTTAAATTAAAACATAGGATCCCTTTAAATTTAAAAGAATCCAGATTGTTCTGCTCAAAACTCAAAGAGAAAAAGCTAAAACTCAGAGATTATTATGGAAAAGACGCGGAAGAAGAAAGAAAATCCTGGCTAAGGAAAAAAGAACTGAATGAAAAACTTTCCAGGCTCTACCAAAACATGCAGATCCATCGTTTCGAAAATTTAGAAAGATGGAAAATTTCCCGAAGACAATTGCTCGAAGTATGTGGGTCGGTAACAGAAGAAAAAAGTTTCAAAAAGATAGGATGGTATCTGGGCCTAAGTGAGCACTCTGTCCGAAAGGCGTATTACTTTGCAGTTTCCGAATTAAAAAGAAAAGAAGATCTAAAAAAGATCAGATTTGCAGAAGCCGCTTAAAGATCAGCTTTTGCCTTCTTCCGGTCGGATTGTAGGGATGAAAAGTTTTCTCAAAAGTTTGGATTTGTTTTTGAGTTCCGAAATTTCAGCGATCATGTTTGCAACTAGTCTCTGTCCCGCTTCCATACCTTTGGTGACAGAACGATTCAAAAGTTTGGAGCTTGTGGTTACCATGCTCAATTCGGATTCATCCGGAGAGATTACTCTGATCTTTACGCCCTTAGGAGGAGAATGAATGATCCGGACCGCACGATTGTACATAGTATGGTGCACCTTACTGATCATATGAGAAAGTTTTTTATTAGAAGGATAGGAAAGCCAGCCTTGGAAACCAGGGATCGGATCAGAAAATTCATCCTCAGGACTATTTAAGACAACCGTAATATCCTTATAACCGGCTTGGATGACGGACTCAACAGGGATCGGATCTGAGATCCCTCCATCCCCGTAATATTGCCCGCCCAATTTCCATTTTCCTCTGGTTGCGATCGGCAAAGAAGTCGCTGCTTTCAACAAATTCAACACATTGGAGGCTGTTGCTTTTACGTATTCCGCTCTTGCTTTTGCAAGATTTGTGACCACCACGTAAAAAGGAGAAGTTTCCTTCTTCTCCAAATATTCGGAAGGAAGTCTATACTTGCTCCCGAACAAATAGTCTATTAGATATTCTTGATCTAGGAAAGTTTTACCCCGGAAAGGATTTAAAAAAGAGATCAATTGGCTTCCGGTGAGTTCTTTTCTCCAAATATCTAGGATCTTCAAACCATGCGCATGATCTGTCTCATATCCAGTAGTGTAATAAGCAGCAGCACAGGAACCGGAAGAAACTCCCAAAATTAGATCGAAATATGTAGAAGGCATAGCTTGATTGATCGCATACAAAGCCCCGCCCGCAAAGGAACCTTTCATTCCTCCGCCCGCGACAACCAAAGCCCTCGCACCTTTTTTGGCCTTGGGCAAACCGACTATCATTCCGGACTGTTCCGATTCTCCTGGAGAAAAATATGAGCTCATCTAAAGATAAAATTTTCGACCCTTCTCCATTTGCAAGAAACTTGAAATTCAAAATCCTAAATTCGAATTCGTTTTTTCTTCAAAACCGAAACTTTTTTGCAACTTTGAAAATAGAGAGGAAGGGTTAGGTTATGGCGGCCCCCTCGTTTCACTCGGGTCGAGCTACTCCGGGCTTCGGTCCTTCGGACTACCCCTGCGTATCTCTGCCGCAGGGACAAAAATCTCTGTGATCTCGGTGTCCTCTGTGCGAAATAAAATGAATTATTCTGGAGTCTTGAGGATCTTGTTCAATCCGCCTATGACCGCACCAAACAAGGTATTCACCACAATCAAAGGAACCAGATGAGAATATTGCTCGGGAATGATCACGAGTGCGATCAACCAAGGTGCAGTTAAGATTTCAGTAAGTAGAATAGAACCGATCCATTTAGGAAGACCTGTATTTGAAATGCTAACCACAAGTCCGCAGGAAAACCAAAATAATATGGATTGAAGTAAGATCCAAGTAGAAGTAGTTGGATCTGCTACTCGGATTAAAATCCCTTCTAATGCAGCCATTACCAATCCAATGATAATTGCGTTTCTAACTCTTATTCGATTTTGATTCATACGGCCTTCTTCTTATATTGAGAGAAGGCTAGTCGGTATCGAAAATAAAGTAAAGTGAAATGGAGAAGAATTTTAGGTTTTATGAATATTCTCTTCTCATATATTTACAGCATGACAATAGTCTTCGTCTAAACCTGACATATTTGAATTTTATAAAGTGAATAAAGATATTTCCGAAAGAATCTCCCGTAATTCTATTCGAAATAAATTATTAATTTATAGGTGTGAAATCGTGTCGGATCTTAAGGTGAAATCATGAATTCTTTTCTGGGATTTCTTGTGAAAAACTCCCGAAAATTCTTTTGTTTTCTTTTAATTTTCTTCGGAAATAGTTCTCAATTTTTACAAAAGAGATTTGACCGGTTGAGTGACGTAATTAATATGGTCTTTACGCCTGAAGGAGAACACCCGGGAGGGA